>PLRJ01000159.1:0-57577 GCA_003163855.1 Bryobacterales bacterium
TTATGGTGACTGTCACCGAATTGACGGAATTGCAACAACTCGGTCCGGCAGCGGGGCTTCTCGGCCCAGCAGATGCAGAACGGTATTCGCGAAATTCAATCCGTCGTAGGGTTCGGTGATGTGGGTGGCGGGAATACCTTCGCCCGCCATCATCCAAACCGCGTGAGTCGAAATACGGAAGAAGGCCCCGTGGTTGCCGCCCGGGTTGGGGAAGCGCACATTGAAGTTCCAATGGTCGGCGGCGAAAATGTGGAAGTCGGTTTGGACGAGCTCTCTCTGGCGCTTGGCGAAGCGGACTAGGAGCGGATTCGCTCCAGGCGGACCGGGAGTTTCGTCGGCGACAGGCGAAAGCTCTTCAATGATGCCGATGACTCCGGTGGAATAGCGGCATTGATGAATCGCCTCCATCCACTCACGTTCGGAGTGAGTTTGCGAGAGCCAGGCGGCCCGGTCGGCGCCGACGGGAAGGTGAAGATTCGAGTCTTCAAAGAGCGCGAGCGGCAGACCGGCGCGCCACTCGAGATTCTGCCAGTGAACTGCTCCGGTTTCCTCCTGGATGAGATGCGCCACCGGCTGCACTGTTATGCCACCTTTATTGTCGGTGCGAATAATTAACTGGTTGTCGTCATCTCCATAGAGCCAATACGCGTTCCCCGGAGGCACAGTCATGGCGATGAAGTCGATAGGACGCGGCGACAGTTGCGGCTGCGGCAGATTTCTGACTCGCTGGCAAACTAAAGCGGGCGGGTAGTTGATGTGGCGAAAGGTTTGTTTTTCGTCCAGTTGACCTTGGCTGTCCGCGGCAATGCCTCCGGCGCTGAGCCCGACGACGTAGTTCTGAATGTCCGCGACGGAGTTATTAGGGCCCAGGACCATCTCAGGCACCAGGTCGGAGATATTTGCTTTCAGCGGATCGTTGACATCGGCGCGAAAGTCGATCAGCTTTCGGAGATGCCCGACGTAGGCGGTATAGCGGGCGTGCTCATTTTCCCAATTGTCCAATTCATGCACCAGGCGGCGGTTGGCGCGATTTATGCGCTCAACGTTGTCGTTGCTGGAGGGCGCGGTGGGAAGGCCTTTCACCTGCTGCCTGCGCTGCTCAATGGCTACCGAGAGCGCAGCCATTTCTTCCGTCAGTTGGTCGGCGGTTTGCGTCCAGGAAGTGCGGTTGCGATCGATAATTTTGCCGATGTATGCGGCGGCAAGGGACCGGCTCTGCGGCGGAAGATCTTTGCGCGCGAGCTGCTTCAGAAGAATATGGATGCGGTTCAGTTCGTTATTGCGGAGATGCACGGATGTGCGCTCGTTGCCGTCGATGTCAAGCCACGCGGTGGGATAGCTTTTCGCTTCTCCCTGGAGGTAGAACGAGGTTGCCGAGGGGGTGACTACGCGGCTGACCAGAGGATCGAGACCTCGGATTTTAAAGTCACTCAACTGGGGACGGTCGGTAACTATGTGATGGCCGCCACCGGCCGGACTCGCGAGAAAATCGGTGATGCTGTAGGTCTGGCTGATAATTCCCGGCACGTTGTTCATGCCGTGGTCCGACACCATCGCGATCAGGGTGTCCTTAGCCATGGGGCTCTTCTGGATCTCGGTCCAGACGCGGCCCACCAAGCCGTCGAGCCTCTTGAGTGAAGCCAGCAAAGCCTCGGGCTGGCTGGTGGCGTGGCCTAAATGGTCGACGTCGCCGTTGTAGAAGTCCAGATAGAGGACCTGGGTGCCTCGCAGATCGGTGTCAATCTCGGATTCAGTTGTTTTCTCCACAAGTGATTCGTAGGAGGGCGCACCGGCGTTTTCTACTGTGGCAATGATGGCGTCGGAGGAGAGCCTGCGCTTCAATACCTCGGTCAGCGTCTGCCAGCGGACGCCGCGCTGGAAGAGTTGAAAGCTGACATAGCGCTCAAGAAAATCGAAGCGATCTACCAGCAGAGGAATACCGGCGCGGTCCAGGACTTCGACGCCGGGCATATCCACCTCGCGATTGCGGGCATAGCTGAGGTAAAAAGGAATGAAGTTCAGATAGTCGTAGGGGCGGCCGGTGAAGCGGTCGAATTCAACATTGCCGCGGATGACGGCGTGGCGGCCGGTATCGAGAATGGACCATGACGGCGCGGAGAGGCTGATGCCGCGCGAGTAGAAATTATCGAAGATGACCCCGTGCTCGCCAAAAAGATAGCTGATCCACGGCAATTCCGATTTGCCGGTCTGTGGATCCGTCTGCTGCATGGCCTGTTGCAGCAGGTCGTGACCCATGCCATCCACTTTCAGAATGAAGACGCGCTTAGGCTGAGCCTGGGCAACATGAAAGCCCGAAAGAAGTAGAGCGCCGACAAGGATTGCCGAACGCGTCACTGCCAGGTATCCAGTGCGGGAACTTGCAGGATTGCGGGACGCGCCACCACTCCGGGCGCGCTTCCAGGATGCGGATCGTCACCTTTGCGCACGGCAGCGAGAGCTGTTTCGCAATCGGCGCGAACTTTGTCATTGTTCGACAGTTTGCCGAGTCGGGAAAGCGTGTCTTCAACGTGCGCGCGAACATTGGGCGCCTTCACGATCGGCATAAGATCGGTGAGGTTGGCGATGGCTAACTGGATATTTGCCTGCTGATACGCGACTTCGGGTGGGACGTTGGCATGCACCATGCGATCAAGCAGCGCGAGGTTGTAATCGATGCGTCGGTAGGAACTAAGCAAACTCCAGCTATCGTCATCGTCTTTGGCTTTATGGTTATAACCACCGAGTGTAAGGACGTGCAGAGTCACATCGACCACTTCGCGTTTCGGAGTTTCGCCAAAGGCGGCCAGTTCCTGACGACGGTCAGCGTTCAAGCGCTTCCACAGGCGATTGCCGTCGCCAAGCGCCTGGGCGTCAAGTTGCCTGTAGCGATTGAGTGCGGCCTTCATTTCGCTGCTTTCGGAGGCATCCAGGGGATTGATGGAAAGCGAGTTCACGCGGCGCTGCAGTTCCTGACGCATGTCGCCGTCGAGTTGATGGTCAAGCGAGAGCGCGGTACGGAACTGCGAGTAGCAATCCAGGCGTTCCGCGTGGCTGGTGGCAGCGCCATGACGCCCTTGATAGAAGTTATAGAAATCGGCGCCGAGAAAGTAGTACCAGTTCGTAAAGTGCGAGATGCCAATGACGCCGGCAGTAAGTTCATTGATGGTTTGCTGCAACAGTTCGTGGCGGCGCAAATGCTGCTTGTCGCGAAAGTCGATCAGCAACAGCGGCTCGCGGCGATAGTTCAGGCTGTAGAAGCCCAGCGGGATGAGAGTAACGTTGGTAGCGCCGGCGACGCCTTGCGGCAGCAGGCTTCCGTTGGCATCGAGTGAGCGATCCTCGGTTAAGCCAGTCCAATGGGTAAGGCGGTCATCCGAATAGGGGTCTCTCAGATTAAGCAGCTTCCAGATGGCGGCTAGATTGGTTCCGCCGGGCTCGTAATTAGCGCGTGCCGGATACCACAGCACACCATATTCACCGCTGGTTTGGCCGATATTTACCGGCTCAAAGAACAGTCCGGTTTTTTCGGCCCACTGGCGCAGGAGTTCCCAGTTGCGGCCGCGAACTATTTCCTGCTGGTAGATAGAATCCTGCCCTAGCGTGGCGGCGCGGTTGGCTGCGACAAAACCGCCGAGAAGACTTTTCCGAAGTTCGAGGCGCGCAATGACCAGGTCGCGCTGCTCCTTTGTGAGAGCGTTAGGGCCGTCGTTAACGGGAGCGCGCAGCAGGTAGGTGTTGGCTTCTTCCAGATGCGCACGTTCGTGATCCACCTGGTTGGTGCGGTAGGCGCGCGAGGTGGCGCGAAGGGGCGTATCGAAGGTGTCGAGAGTAGTCCATTGCAGCACCTGTTGTCCGACGTTCGAAATAGATGAGTGCTGCGGGGTGGAAAGGTCGAGCAGCGGTGAAGTGTCTTTAGCGCCCACACGGTCGGAACCCTCGCTCAACCTCCAGTAGAAGAAAGGAACTGCGGCGGATGCCTTCTGCGAGAGCGATGGATGCGAGTAGCTGAGCAGCCACACCGCAGTTAACTTGTCGTTTGAGGGATCGGTATCGCCAAGCGTATCGCGTAAGACAGCAACCAGCGGGATGTCCTGACCAGCAGCAGTCCCGGTGCCGCAAGCCTTGCAGAAGAGAGTAAGTAACTGAGCGGTAGGGGCTGCACCCTGGTTTTGGACTATCGGCGTAGAGCGCCAATAGTAAGCGGGCGGACTCTGCTCAGCCTTCAGCGTAAGCGCCAGAAAAAGTACGTAAAACGATCTCCGAGTCATTGCGACGAAGCCAGCCATTAATTGGATGATGCGAGTTGTAACGCTGTAGTTACGCGCTCTTACGACTGGCTGCCGCCGCCAAAAATGCGGTGGAAAAACTGCCCCCATTTCCAGGTGCGCTCCTGGCATTCGGAGGAGGGTGCGAACATGACAGTTTTACCACCGCGCAGGACGCCTAACGATTCCAATTCCCGGCCTTGCGCTTTTACGTTCACTGTGACGAAGGCGGTACAACCTTCCACAGAATCCACTTTCCATGGCGACTCGGCCTTCTTTTCAGGGCCCCAGTCTTCAAGGAAGCGTTTGTAGTCGTAGTTAGGGCACGGGGTGGAGTCAGTGCAGCCGAAATCGCGATAGGCGGCTTGGTAGTCGCGGGCATTTACTTCCGCCAGGAAGCGCTTCACGGTCTGCTCTTCAAAGAAGTTATGCAGGAAAAGATAGGAAAACCAAGCAAGCAGGACAACAGTTACTGCGCTGATAATAATCCACTTGATTATTTTGTTCCGGTGTTCTTCACCGGCGCCGTAATTCTGAAGGTAGCTGCCCATTGGGCCTCTCTATTTCACAGGATAAGCTTTGTTATACGCGGCCGTCGCATCAGCGGTAATCTCAAGGGTCGGCTTGAAGTAAATGGTGTTGGTAACGTCTACAACCATATCCAAACCCTTTTCTTCCGCCAGCTTCTTTACAATGTCGCTCATTTGACGGCCGGTCTTACCCAAAACATTCTGACGTTCATTATTGACGTCACTCTGTAGATCGTCACTGAGGCGTTGCAGTTGCTTCTGTTTTTGTGTGAAATCTGCCTGCAGCGTCGCTTCGCGTTCCGGCGCCAGGTTCGGCGTTGCGGCTTCCTTCTGGATGGCGCCTAACTGCTTCTGCAGGTTCTCAATGGCCTGCTGGCGAGGGGCGAACTTGGCCTGCAAGTCGGCCTGAGCTTTTTGAATTTCCTGGGTATCGGCAACGGCCTTGGCGGCGTTAATGATGGCCACTTTTACGGGACCGCCCTGCGCATGCAAGTGGGGGATGGAAGCCGCCATCGCGGTGAAAACGAGCAGCCGAAATTTCGAACGCATTAGAAACTGAACTCCTGTGAAATTGATAAGGTAGAGGCCCTGGGGCGAGACCCGCCGGAAGAAATCCGCGATTATCAGCCTAGCACGGCTTCAAACGTTTTTGATTCGCCCTTCGGAGTCAATCTCCAGCAAGCGATCGCGCCAGCGAACTCTATTTCCTGCGTATGACGCAAGCCAGACGGCAAATGAGTACAAGTCCCAGACAGGCGCCAGCCAGCAAAAGGCGGTAGCTTGCGTACTACCTATTACCAGGCTAGACGCGACGAAGGCCGAGAGGATGCGCACGGATGCCAGCGCAAGCGCTGGAAGCCAGGCGCCCATGGCGAGCGCGAGTAAAATCCAAACTCCTGTGTGAGTTATAAACAGTCCGGCATAGCCGCCGCCTTTGCTGAAGCGGATGGTCCGCGCCCAGCGGAGCTGGTGACGCCAGCCTCCCGCCCAAGTGTCATCGCCAAGCGAGGTTTCGACGACGTACGTGGAAAGAAGGGCGCGTTTGTTGAGCTGGCTGATCCGTTTAGCGAGCTGGTAATCGTCGGCCAGATAGCTGGCAACGGCGGCGAAACCGCCGATGGCCTCGAGATCCGCGGCGCGGAAAGCGAGGGTAGAACCGAAGCCGAATTCGCGCACGCCGATCGTCTGGGCCACCAGCGTGCTGGGCATAAAGTCGGTGGTGATGCCGAGCGCCTCCCAAGCGGCAGGAAAATTGTGAGCTTTGACACGGTAGGGGCAAGTGACGATGCCGATGGTAGGTTCGGCCAATGGGGCAGTAACTTCGGCGAGATAGCCGGGCGTTACCTTGATGTCGCTGTCGTTAATGACTAGCAGGGGATAGCGCGCCTGGCTCGCCAGTTCCTGCAGCAGGCCAACCTTGGCGTTGGGAGCGGCGCGGCCACCGATGATAAGGCGGACCGGGGCATCTGGAAATTCCTGTTGCAGGCGGCGCACTTCGTCAGCGGCGGGGTCGTCAGCAGAAGCCGCGCCGAACAGGACTTCAAATGCCGGGTAATCCTGCTGGATCTGGGAGACAAAGGCAGCATAGGTATTGGGATCTAGACCGCGCAAGGGTTTCAGAACGGAAACGCCTTGCGGCGGGACGGAAGCTGGCGCTTTGGCATAACGCCGGGCGAGGTAAAGCGCCTCGGAAATAATAGCCAGATACTGGTAGGCTAGCGCCGGAAGAAAGACGAGCCAGAGGAGATGCACCCTAACGCGCCAGCAAAACCACGCCACCCAGGACGAGCAGCGCTCCAGCAGCGCGGCGCGGGCCCACTGCCTCTTTCAGCACGAACTTGGCCAGGATAGTCTCCAGAACAAAGGTTGCGGCGGAAGCGGGAACGGCAAAACTGAGCGGCGCCACCTGCACCAAGGCCATGAAGGCAAAGAACGAGATGGCCATGCAGACGATGCCCAGGAAAAGATAGCGGCGCTGAAAGATGAGCCGCAGCAGGTGGCCTAAACCGCGCGCGTCCACCGACTGTTCACCGCTGCGCTTCATTTCGTAACTTTGCAGCAGATCACCCAGCACGGTGGCAACCACGATGACCGCCAGCAGTATCCACTTCACTTAGCAGGCTCCGCTTGTTTTTGGCTTAGTGGCGGCAACCATGGTTGTTCCGACGAAAATGAGCAAGGTGCCGAGCCAATGAATGGGAGTGACTGTTTCCGACAGAAACCACACGCCCAGGAACGCGGCCAGAACGTAGCCGACGCTGGTAAGAGGAAGCACAAAGCTGAGGTCCGCCCAACTTAAGAGAGCCATGCGAGTGAGCAGCCACAAAACGAGCATGACGATTCCCAGGGCCACGAATGGGTTCACCATTGCACGGATGTAATCGACAGGATTTAGACCTAGAACGATGGAAACGTGGCGCATTCCCCAAGCCAAACTCAGATTGCCAAAAGCATTGAGGCAAACCACAATCAGCAGCAGGAAAAACGTTCTGGCCATGGTCACGGGGGGTGACCCGACTGCGTAAACAGCCTGCAATTAATCCCCCGTGCTTAGTACAGCCGCCCGATCCTTCTCATCGTTCTGATCTTTGACGTACTGCTTGCGTTTGGATCGAAGCGCCAGGTACTCGCGCGCTTCCTTGTACAGGCGGCGGCGATCTTCGCCATTAAACATGGCCTTACGGATAAGGCGGAAAGCCACCTTGGGCCGGAAGTAAAATTCGCCGTAGAAGCGCTCCACCCAATCCACCAGCTCGGCTTTGTCCAGACCGGGGTAGGAATAGTTGGGAAGCTGATGGCCGGTGTCATCGGTCATGGAGTCGAGCGTGATCAGGCCGTTCTTCTTCACGTGGTCGTAGAATTCGGTCCCCGGATAGGGATGGCCGATGGAAACCTGAATGGTTTCAACATCCAGTTCCTTGGCGAAATCGATGCTCTTGCGGATGGTTTCGTGCGTTTCGCCAGGCAGGCCGACGATGAAGTCGCCATGGATGACCAGACCGAGCTTCTTGCAGTTGGCAGTGAAGCGGCGCGCCATATCGATGGTGGCGCCCTTCTTGATGTTTTTCAGAATCTGCTGATCACCCGACTCGTAGCCGACGATCAGCAGGCGGCAGCCGGCATCTTTCATCGCCTTCAAGGTGTCGTAATCAGTGGTGACGCGCGACGTGCAACTCCAGGTGAAGTTCAGCTTTTTGAGCTTGGAGCACAGTTCGATGGTGCGCGCCTTCTGGTAGTTGAAGGTATCGTCATCGAAGAAGATTTCCTTCAAGCCGGGAAAGTTTTCCAGCGCGTAGCGGCACTCATTCACAATGTCGTCGGACGAGCGCAGACGCCAGCGGTGGCCGGAATGCGTCTGTGGCCACAGACAGAAAGTACACTGGGCCGGGCAGCCGCGGCTGGTGTACATCGAGAGATACGGGTACAGCAGAAAGGGGACGTTGTAGCGGCGGAAATCGAGATCGCGCTTGTAGGTCTTGGTGACCCAGGGCAGCGCATCCAGATCTTCGATTACCGGCGCGTCCGGGTTGTTCTGAAAACCGCCGTTCTTTCGGAAGACAACGCTGGGAATTTCGTCTAGCGGTTTGCCCTGGGCAAAATCGCGGATCTGATAGTCGAATTCGCGTTTGACGACAAAATCGATGGCAGTCGAGGCTCGCAGGGTGGCTTCGGGCTCGATCGTTCCAGGAGGTCCGACGAACGCAACTTTCATCTTCGGATTCAGGTCGCGCATCATTTCGGCGATCTTCACGTCAACGTGGAAACCCGGGGTGGACGTAAACAGGACTAAAAGTTCGTAGTCGGAGGCCATCTGGACCGTTTGGTCGATGGAAACTTTATGGGGCGGAGCATCAAGCACTTTGCTATCGGGCAACATGCCAGCGGGATAGCAAAGCCAGACCGGATACCAGTACGATTCAATCTCACGGGAAGCCGGCCATCGGGAACCTGCTCCGCCGTCAAAGCCTTCAAAAGAAGGTGGGTTCAGAAAAAGCGTTCTCATTGACTCCCTTAGGCGCTAACCTCTAGATTACTTCCTCGGGCCTAATGACTCAACCAGATAGCCCTAAGTGGATAATCCCTGTCATTGAACGGACGTTAGCAGGGGCGGTTTGGCTACTCTTAAAGAAAGTTGGGGGTATATTGCAGGGCAGATTCAGCCAAGTCGTCATCGTCGGTCGAGTTTGACGCGACTTCCGAGTAATTCACAGTTAGATTCACCTGCCCGACCAGGCGGGTCTTAATGGTGCTGCTCATGCGGGCAGGAACGGCGGAACCGTTGCGCATCGCGAAATCGCGCTCAAAATCCACTTTTCTGAAGAAAACACTGGGGTTCTTGACCAGTCGGCCCTTTTCAACTACAGGCAAATACGTGTGGGCGTCGAGCCAGAGTTCGCCTTTAAACAAGCCGACGAGCTTTTTTCGAGGTGAAAGCTGGAATACATACCGCTCGTTACCGGCATCGTCCAGCTTCTTGCCTTTGAACTTGAATTTATAGTTGGCGGGGCTTACTTGCAGGCTTTTATCGTCCTGGCCTTGTTGTTCAGCCTGCAGGTAACGGCCTATCACCTGACTTTTAATGGTGTTGTCGCCCTGGAAACCAAGCACCCGGTACGTAATTTTACCTACGTCGGAAATCTTGCGCAGAGCTTTGAGTTTGCCGTGCTGGTTCAAGCTGGGTACAGAGGCATCAATTTCTACCTCCATCGGAGTCTTGGCCGCCGGTTGACCTTGCGTCGCAGCCAGATACTTGCTAAGAACCATGCCGCTGACTCCAGCGAATTCGTCGCTAAAGTCCTCGGTATCGGCGAAAGCGCAAGTTGCTGCGAGCCCGACGATGATTCCGAAAACTAAGAAAAATTTATTTTTCAATGTGTTTTAGCCAAGAGATCGGAACTAAACAACCGACCCGTCAGTTTAACAGATCGGACGATTTTGCCGAAGTCTTATCCCATTGTTCCTGTGTCTTGTGATGTGCAGAACGTTACACAAGTTGCCGCTATAAACGGTACCATTTCACGGCCCAATGGGGATACTTTAGGCTCCAGCGGCGTGAGGTACGGATCGCCGTAGTTTCTTGGCTGGTTTTCGCAGCGTCTGCTTTCCCTAGATGCCCCCTGTATTTGTCGGAGCCAATGTTACCTTGATGGCCCAGCGGCCGCCGCATTTTAGGAGCATATAGAACTGTGCTTCTTGTGCTGCAACCGGGTTGAGTTGCAACTAGATTTCATGGAGTGCCTGGAGGCTGCGGTCTATCAGCGATCGAGTGAGCCGGAAGCACGAAAGCTTCACGGAGCACTCATGGTCAGTGTCCCTGAATTCAACTTTGCTATCGATGGTTTTGTTAAGCAGTTTTTCTCAGCCGGAGCGTCACAGCGAGCATTCCAGCAGACAGGAAGGCGTAGAAGAAGTCGCTCGGTTCTGGTGTCGACGCGCTGGACGCTATATCGATAGAGCCCGTCGCGAAATAGTTGAAAGAGCTATCAAAAGTATTCAATTCCCACGCACCAGACGTGAGCCTGTATGTCATTTGAAAAGGAACAATCGCCCCCACTGGCGCAGTGAAATAGTTAAACCTCGGTTCGCCGTACCAGGTGATGTCGTTAGAGATGACTTGCAGTTCTCCGCTGAGAGTCGCAGTGTTGGAACCAAGCGTCGCTTGCAGAATAAGCGGGGATGCGAAATCAAATTGACCCTGCGCCGAGTGATTACCGCCGTCGAAATCGGTAAACATTTCTGCTACGGGACTGTTCGTCGCCAACGTATAAGAAAGTGTCGATCCGCTCAGGCTCACCGACGAGAACATTGCATGTCCCCAGCCGAAGCTGCCCGCGCCTGATTGCCAACTCGTGCCATCGGAAAGCTGATAGGAAAGAGGCTCAGAGGGAGCATTAAAGCTAAAAGTGCCTGGCGTGTAGGTGTCTGAATAGCCGCCGAAGTTTGACAGCAAAATCGTGTCGATAGTTGCAGCCGTCAAACTATGTGCAGAAACCCACGTCGCTAAAAGGAGGAGAAATCCCCCGAAACGCATATTTATCATTGCGTTGAAGATAGCATTGCGTTTGAAAGTAGAACAACTAAGCAGAGTACCGGATATGGCGCATCAGGGACTAGTCCAAATCGCTGCGCGATGGGATACCAACCTAGGGGAGCACATTTTGATGTCCCCAACTTGTCTCATCTCACGACGCAGGCCAGGGAATGACGGAATTGAATTTAGGCTCTACTGCCTGGCTTGCGCGGTCAATGCCTTGTAGAGCTTTCTCCTACTTTTTGTGGCCTCCCGGAAGTCCCACATAGACGACCATGCGGTTATATGGTCCTCCGGCATCACAAAACACTGCCGCCGATGGTAACGTCGCTATGTCGCACCCAAACGACCATGCCCTTATATTTGCCGGAAAGCAACTTCACCTTCCTAGCTGACCCGACCTTATCGGATTTATCCCACACCCACGTGCTGGCGTCCACAATGATGATATTTTTCTGAGTGGCTAATGGAAGGGAGGTTGCCTCTTTAGATTGGGCGCGTGCTTGCTCCAATTCACGAAAAGATTGTAGGGTCTTAGCGGCGAGGATGGGTTGATGGTCTGACATCCCTTCATAAGACGCAACAAGCGCGATGTACCAAAGGGATATGACTGGAATCGCAACTAATGCAAGTATGCCGAAGCAGAGCCCGATAACGAGTGGCCTACGTTTCTGAGGGATTTCTTGCATTTCTTAGTCCCGCGTCCCGTTAGCGCTCGATTAATCCAACCTGCGCCATCTTGATGGGGCATTTCCGGGCATTTCCGGGACGGCATTTCCGGGACAGTCACCTCAATGCAAAAACTCCTTGAGAGCCCGTGCCACCCACGCCAACTCCCCTGGCATATGTCCAGAAGATCGCGCGTCGTAATCCCCAATTTCCCGCATCACGTCACACAACGCGGCAATAATCGCCGCGACGTCTTCTTCGGCGACACCGACCGCAAAATCTATCTCAAATTGTTAGGCCACTACTGCTCGGAATACGCTGTCGACATCGTCGGCTATTGCGTGATGACGAATCACGTCCACCTCATCGCGACGCCGCAACGGGAGAATTCCCTCGCAAAAGCGCTCGGGCGCACGCATAACGACTACTCGCGTTGGCTCAATGTGAGCCGGAGCGAATCCGGTCACGTCTGGCAGAACCGATTCTATTCCTGCCCGTTGGAACGGGGTCACCTGTGGGCCGCTTTGGCTTACGCTGAACGAAACCCTGTGCGTGCCGGCATGGTAGCGGCTGCGGAGGAGTGGCCGTGGTCGAGTGCGTCTGCGCATCTGGACACGCCGGCGTGCGCGGACCAGTGGCTACAGATGGAAATCTGGCAGGAGAATTGGAGTCCGCACGCCTGGCGCATCGCGCTGACAGAGGGAATAAACGAAGCCTGCTTTCAGGCGCGATTGGCAGAGGCAACCAGAACCGGACGCCCGCTCGGCGACGAATCGTTTGTGGATTTGTGCGAGCGCCAGTGCGGGACGGCTTTGCGTCCGCAAAAGAGGGGGCCGAAAGCGAAATCGTCTGGGGATGACGCGGCGGTCTTGGCGCTCCGCGCGGCTAATTTGGAGTTGGGGTGAGGGGATCGAGGAAGCCAAGACTTAGAATTCCTTCATTGTGGTGTCTGTCCCGGAAACCCCCCGGAAACCCCCGGAAACCCCAAGGTTATCGGCGCCGGTCCCAGGATCGGCATGCCCTTGTCGTATCGACCGGCCAGGGAGCAAAATACAAAATAATCAGAGTGACGGGCGAAACCCGCGTCCCGTTAGCGCTCGATTAATCCAACCTGCGCCATCTTGATAGTTATGGTTCCACTGGTACCGGGATAGACGACGATGCCCGGATTCATCTGGGCGCTGGTGGCGGGCACCTCCAGATAGAACGTTCCATCGGCTACATCCTCGGTCATGTTGTAGCCAGCAAGCGGCCCACCATAACCCAAAGCGATAATGACCGTTCCGCCGTTCGCTTCGAGTCCCGCTATCTGGAAGCGGAAGGCAAGGGCGTATGTCTTGCCAGGAGTCACCGTGATGTTGTCACAGTTGTAGCTGTAGTATTGGCCGGCGGCGGTGGCGGGTCGAAACTCCAACTGCATCCAGTTACCTTCGATGCTGGGATCGCCGGTGACGACGCTGACAGTAGGAGCAGGCGCGGCTCCATAACCGGCATTCCAACTTGATCCGATCGGATTGATGAACAGGGCATTGGGAATGAGATTGATACTCGAGGAATTGGACCACGGAAGGTAAGCCGATGAACTGTACACCATCGCGGTGGCGGTAACGAACGCGTTCGCGACGGCTGTAGCGCCTTTAACACTCGGGTGAATGCCGTCGGAGAGGTTGTACCCACTGATGTAGGCGCCGGTGGAGGGATTGGCCAGCACCGAATAGAGATCGAAGAAGACTACGTTTCCATATTCAGTCTGCTTTGCGGCGACAAGAGTTTTAATGGCTGCCGAGAGAGCTTTCGCGTTGGCTTCATGAATGGCAACGGGAGCGTCCTGGCGAGGGGGAACGTCACAGACGATGGGCTGAATTCCCGCAGCTTCCGCAGCATCGATAAGGGAGCCGAGTGTGGCGGTAGCGGTGCTGAGCTGAGCGGCGGTGAACGCGGTTGTGGGTATGTCGTTGGTTCCGCCGGCAATGACGACTTTAGCGGGCGAGTAGGCGGTGACATCGGTGGAGAAACGCGCCAGCATCTGTGCCAAAGTGTTGCCGGGTATGCCGGCGTTATTGACTTGCAGGATGCGCCCTTTAGATAAGAAAACTGCCTGGGCCGTCCAACCCCAACCGTAGGTATTGCTGGGTTGAGATTCAGTTACGTTGCCGAACGCGGTTATGGAATCGCCCAGGAAGACAGTGGTATTTCCGCTCGGTGCCGAGGTTGTCTGGGCGAGGGAGGGCAGATTGGCCAACAGTGTTATGGCGAGAGTCCAGACCCGTGGCCCGGAAATCAGCTTCTTTCTCTCGGCTAAGGAACCACGATGGAGTTGATCAACGTATCTGGAATTCATTAGGTCTTCTCATTTGTACCAGCGAGAAGATCAAATATCCACTCCCAGCCGATCCAGGACGTTTGCCCTGATGAACCACCACCGTGCAAATGGGGGACTGCCTTCGAGATTCCGCATTGAGGCGCCAGCCTCTCCAACCGGCAGGAACGGAAACCATGGAGGCGCCAGCCTCTCCAACCGGCAGAAACGGAAACCATCACCAACGCCCTTGAACAACGCCAACCCAAGGTGCGGAATCTCGTTGGCTGTACCCTATTTGCACCGTCCGAAACGCCCCTCCACCCCCTCTTCAATCCTCGTTCACAGCTCTGGAAAAATTCTTTTCCACAACCAAACCTCAACATTAAAAAGCCAATATCCGCCTACGTAGCTTGCCTTACAGTTCGTTTTAGCCTCATCGCATGCTATTTTCCGTCAGGCTCGCGCGAAGGCTTCCAACCTTCTCCGCGAGCCATTTCCATTGCTGAAGAGGATTAATCATGACTACTCATCAAATGAGTCCCCGTCAAATCCGCCGCGCCGCTGAGCGCGAAGCCCGAAAAGCTGAAAACAAGCAGCACCAAACCCCAGTGGCCGCCGCCACCCCGGCCGCCGAACAGGAAACCACCTCAGCAGGCCATGCGGCTGGCATCATCTCCGAAGCCCAACTCGCTGCCAACCGAGCCAACGCCCAGCTCTCCACCGGCCCCACGTCTCCAGAAGGCCGCGAAAAATCCTCGCAGAACCGAATCACTCACGGCTTGGCCGGAACCTTTCGCCTCCTCGGCTGGGAAGACCCTGACCAATTCCAGGATCTCGCCAAGAGCTTCTACAACGAACACCAACCCAACAGCGATTCCGAACGCCGCCTCGTGGACTCCATGGTTCAGCACTTCTGGCTCATGCAGCGAGCCCTCACCCTGCAAGACCAACTGATGACTCAACCCGAACTCGACCACAAAACCTTCGGGCTCTATCTCCGCTACCAAACCACCAACGAACGGGCCTATTACCGAGCCAAACGCGAACTCGCCACCCAGCGCAAAGACCAGGCCCGCCAGCAAAATGGGTTCGAATCGCAAAAACGCCAGCAAGAGGCCCACGAAGCCAAAACCCGCCTCACCAACGCCCGCGCCCAAGCCGCAGAAATCGAAAACGAAGTCAAATCGACCATGGAAGCGCCCCTTCCCGGCCATATCCGAGTCCCCTTAGAAGACCTGACAGCCGCTTTCCGCCTCACTCTGCAAAATTTGAACAAGGAATTCGCTGCCGAACTGACAAAACAGACCGCAGCCTAGGCTCGTCGATCACCTAACCGCACACGCCAGAACCCGTACTGCGCCCAAATGGTCAGTACGGAATCCGATACGTGGCGCGCAGCCGCCGCAGTTCACCAAGATCGTGGTTCAGGATGTCGCGCGCCCGGCCGTCCATTGGATTCTTGTTCAGGATATTCTGCACGTCGTTGATCCCGTGGTCGAGTTTGCCCTTGTCAAAGTGGCCCTGGTGCAGTTTCTCGGCAAATTGCGAAAGATGGGTCATGGCGCTGTCGTAGCGCTCCATCTCGTGGGAGTTATAAGTGTTGTGGGCAGAGACCGCTTTCAGGTCGGCAATGGTCTGGTCGGCAGGCCAGCGCTGCTCACCGCGCGGAAAGTTGAACTGGGCATTGGCGGCAGTCGCCGCAAGAGTCAGCGCCAGCGCCAAAGCGGGAATTGTATTTCGCAAAAAGGTCTTCATTGTTTTTTCATTTGCCTTTCATTCAATTGGGGAGACGTTTTTTCCGTTTAGCGGAGTACGCCCTCACAAAAAGATGAGCGGAGTTTAACGATGCTAATGCTCAACATTTATTTCTATAAATGAGGCCGCTTGGGCGCCGCGAAAGATGTGTTGGGTGGCGCGGACAAATTCCTCCGGCTTGGCGTTCGGGATATCGGTGAAAGTTTGCGGGTTGCGGTCGGTCAGCGGGAACCAGGAACTCTGCACCTGCACCATCACGCGGTGGCCTGCGAGGAAGCAGTGGTAAACATCCGGCATATCGAAGTGGATTTTTTCGGCTACTCCGGGCTTGAAGGCTTCGGGCGAAACAAAGCTGTTGCGGAATTTCCCGCGGAACGGTTCGCCGCGGACTAGATGCTGGGAACCGTCGGGCCACACGTCAATCAGTTTGACGTCGAAATCGGAATCGGTACCGGTGGTGGACACAAACAGCGTTGGCGAGATGGGACCGGCAATAGTGAGGTCGTTGCTTAGGGGTTCGGTGCTGTAGCTGAGAACGTCGGGCCTGGAGGCGACGAAACGCTGGTCCGCATCCATGTATTCGCGGTTCATGTCCAGCGTGGGACCATCCCAGAACGGGACCGGGTTTGCCGGGTCGCTGTCGTAGCTGTCGAAGGCGGTTTTCTCGGCAGGCGGGTTGAAGGCCAAGTGCTTATCTGGCTGGAAATAAAGTCGCGCAGGCGCGGCGTTGGCGGGGGGCCATTGCGGAAACGTCTTCCAAACGTTCTTGCCGGTTTCGAACACAGACGCGACCGGCAGATCGGAAACGCCATTGCCTTTCAAATAGCGCTGGAAGAAGGGAAATTCGATATTTTCACGGTAGTATTCGCTGGTTGGCGCGCCAAAGGATACCGATCCTAACTTGTCCCCGGGCGAACGGCTCCAACCGCCGTGCGACCACGGCCCCATAACCAGACGCTCGTTGGTGGCGGGCGATTGCCGGTGGACGTAGCGGAACACGTTCAGGGTGCCGGCCAGATCTTCCGCATCGAACCATCCGCCTACCACCAGAACCGCCGGCTTGACATCGGTCAAGTGGGGCAGAATATTGCGTGGCTTCCAGTAATCGTCGTAAGTGGTGTGGACGTACATGTCGGTCCAGTAGGTATTGGAGCCATGCAGGTAGCGGCGGTCGGAATCGGCCAGTGAGCCCATTTTCAGATAGAATTCGTAACCGTCTTTGGTGCCGTAGTCGAAGTCTTCACGCTGGCGTTTGTCGGTGGGATTGTCCTGCTTGTGGAAGCCGGTGTAGAAGCTGAAATTAGCAATGAGGAAGAAAGCCCCGTTGTGGTCGGCGTCGTCGCCTTTGAAAAGGTCGGCCATGGGCGCCTGCGGCGAAACCGCGACCAGCGCGGGATGCGAACGCACTAAAGCCTGCGCGGCGTAGAAACCGTTGTACGAGATGCCGTACATGCCGACTTTTCCGTTATTGTTAGGAACGTTTTTCAGCAGCCAGTCGATGGTGTCGTAGGCGTCGGTGGTTTCATCGGTGTCTTTCGGGCCATTGAGATGGTCCTTGATGGGGCGCACGTCGATGAATTCGCCTTCGGATTCGAAGCGGCCGCGGGAATCCTGGGAGGCGAAGATGAATTTCTCACGCGCGAATTTTGCAGAGGGGCCGATGTTGCGGGCGTAGGCGTCGGGCGCATAAGGACCGATGCCGTAGGGCGTCCGCGTCAGCAGGATGGGATATTTTTCGCTGGTGTCTTTGGGCGCGTAGACGATTGTGCAAAGCTTGACGCCGTCACGCATGGGAATGTGAAAAACGAACTTGTCGTAGTTCGCTTTGATGTCGAACGTCTCGGCGGCTTGGAGCGTGGCAAGGGCGAAGAGCAGGGAGGGAAGTATGCGAAGCAACATTAAGACGCATTATACTGGGCAAAGAAACAGCGAACATGGGAACCCTCGACGAGCAACTGACGCTACTGCGAAAACGCATGGCCGTTCTGCAGTCGCCAGCGTCGCCCAAAAGCTTGATAGAGGACTGGTCAGAAGGCCAGGTGGTGAGCAACGACCATGGCCCGCACTTTCAGAGTGAGCGGCTGTTCGCCAGTTACAAACCGCACGGCAGCGCCGATGTGGGAGCGCTGTCGGAACTTCCGCACGATTTCCTCGATACTCTGAGCGAGCAGGAAATTCCAAGCTGCCATCCGGAGCGCTGGGCGTTTCTGGATACAGAAACAACCGGCCTGGCGGGCGGTACCGGGACGTATGCGTTTCTGATTGGCGTGGGGCGCATTACGCGGGATGGGTTCCGCGTGCGGCAGTTCTTCATGCGCGAGTATGCGGAAGAACGAAGTCTTCTATCGGCCTTGGACGCGCATTTGAATGAGTTCGATGTGCTGATTACTTACAACGGCAAGACGTATGATCAGCCGCTGCTGGAGACCCGTTACCGCATGACGCGGAGCAAGCCGCCATTCGCCAGGATGAGCCATCTCGACCTGCTGCATGGCGCGCGCCGTCTGTGGAAGTTGCGGCTGGAAAGCTGCAAACTGACTCACCTGGAGCAGGAGATTTTGGGCGTCGAGCGGGACGGCGATGTGCCAGGGCACTTGATCCCGGAGATTTACTTCGGATATCTGCGGTCGAAGGAGGCGAGCAAGCTGCTGCCGATTTTTTACCACAATGCGATGGATATCTTGACGTTGGCGTGTTTGACGGCGATTGTGCCCGGAGCGTTCAAGGACACGCTGCTGGTGAAGCGCGGAGAAGAACTGGCGGGAATCGCGCGCTGGCTGCTGGCCGAGGGCGAAAACGAGAAGGCGCTAGAGGTTCTGAAACGCGCGGTGCAGGCGGGGCTGCCCGACCGGCTGCTGTTTCGGGCGCTTTGGGATATGGCGCTGCTGGAGAAGAAGGCGCAGCGTTGGCCCGAGGCGGTGGATCGATTCATGGAGCTAGCCGGTTGCCGGAACGATTATCGAGTTTGTGCGTTGGAGGAGTTGGCCAAGTATTACGAGCATGAGGAGGGCAACGTGGGCATGGCTTTGGAGTTCACCCGGCAGGCGCTGGGTTATGAAACCAGCGCGGGCTTGGAGCGGCGGCGGGATCGGTTGGAACGGAAAACTAAGAAGACTTTATTTCGGTCCAGTAGCGGTCTCGCAGACGCTGCGCCCCGGTAGTCAGAGGTTTGAACCACTCCCCGCGGGCGAGAATTTCGGCGGGTGGGTAGAGGACCGGGTTGTTGCGAAGCGAATCGGGAAGCAGGGCGCGTGCGGCTGCATTAGTGGTGCCACCGCGAATTTCGGTGACAATATCGGCCGCTACTTTAGGCCGCAGCAGGTAATTGAGAAACGCGTGGGCGAGTTCCTGACGTTCGCTCTCACGCAGAATGGCGGCGTTGTCAGCATAAAGAGCAAAGCCTTCGGTTGGAAATGCGAAGGCGAGGCTGGCCGCGCTGTCGATAGCCGATTGCGCCACTTGCGCCCACATCTGCGAGACAAGAACATCGCCGGCGACAAGCTGGTCTTTCACTTCCTCACTTAGATAGGCGCGTAGCAGGGGCTTCTGCTGGATGGCAAGGTCGCGTGCTTTGCGCAGTTCGAGGGCATCGATTGAGTTGATGGAATGGCCCAGGAGTTTCAGGCAGGCGGCGAACACTTCGGCTGGATCGTCAAGCATGGTGGTGCGGCGGTGATAGGAGTTGGTCCAGAGATCGGCCCAGGAAAGCGGCGCGGGTTGGGCGGATTTGTTGTAGACGATGCCGGTGGAACTGGTCATGTAGGGCACGCATACCTGGAGCTTGGGGTCCCATTCGGGTGATTGAAAACGCGGGTCGAGGTTGCCGAGGTTGGAAAGCTTGGAGTGATCGAGCGTCGCCAGCAGACCCAGCTCACGCATGGGTTGGACGAAGCTGTTGGAGGGAAAGACAACGTCCCAGCCGGAGTTGCCACCCATGACTTTGGCCAGCATTTCTTCAGCGCTGCTGTAGGTGGCATAGCGGACCTGGCAATGGAATTCGCGTTCGAAATTCGGGATGGTGGTGGGCGCGACGTAGCTTTCCCAGTTGTAGACGTTGAGTCGGGAGACCCCGCGTCCGATGCAGCCCGCGCTGGCGCCGGTGACTCCCATCAGAAAGGTGCGGCGATTCAATGACGCTCCAATCGGCCGGCCAGCAGGATGCAGATTCCCAGGCCACAGGTAATGATGACCGACAGCGCGTTGATATCGGGACTGACGCCTTTGCGCGCCAGGGCATAGATGATCATGGGCAGCGTTTCGGAATTGACGCCGGCGACCAGGCTGGTGATGACGTAATCGTCGAAGGAAACGGTGAAGCAGAGCAGTGCGGCGGCCACAATGCCGGGCAGAAGCATTGGCAGCGTAACCCAGAGAAAAGCCTGCCACTCGTTGGCGCCCAGATCGAGGGCCGCTTCTTCCAGCGTGCGGTCGAAGGTCCGCAGTCTTGCCAGAATGACGATGACGACGTAGGCCAGTGAGAACGAAATGTGCGCGAGGATGACGGTGTGAAGGCCGAGTTGGACCTTGAGGAAGCGGAAAATCCACTCGAAGAAAACGAGTAGCGAGATGCCGGCGACGATTTCCGGAGTCAGCAGAGATAAGTAGAGTGAGTTGGTCAACCAAGGTACGCGCTTTTGCCAAAGTGCGTAAGCGGCGAGTGTTCCGGCGATGGTGGAGACGACGGTGGCAACCACCGCGATGATGAGGCTGTTTATGGTTCCATCGAGCAAGGCCTGATTGTGGAAGACGGCGCTGTACCAGTTGAAGGTAAAGCCGCGCCAGACTGCTACTTTAGAGACGTTGAAACTGAACGCCCCCAAGACAGCTAGGGGAGCGTACAAGAAAAGATAGGCGAATGCGGCGTAGGCAGCGAGAAAGCGGCTCACAAAAGATCCTCACTGCGCTTTCCGGCAGCGCGCGTCAGCAGCAGAACCACAATCATCAAGACGAGCGAGAGCGCCGCGCCGAATGGCCAATCACGCGATGCGGTGAATTGATTCTGGACGAGGTTGCCGATCATGACGGTCTTACCTCCGCCCATCAGGTCGGGTGTGAGGTAAGCGCCGAGGCAAGGGATGAACACGAGGAGGCAGCCGGCAACCATGCCGCTGCGGCTTAGCGGAACTACGATCCGCGCAATGGCGATGAGGGGATTGGCGCCAAGATCCGCGGCGGCGTCCAGCAGCGAGGTATCTAGTTTTTCGATGGTAGCGTAGAGCGGCAGAACCATGAAGGGCAGATAGCCGTAGACAAGGCCAAGAATGACGGCGCCGGTATTAAAGAGCAGGGGGAGCGGCTGGTCGATCAGATGCATGGCCTGCAGGCCGGTGTTGATGAGGCCGGTGTCGCGCAGCAGAAACATCCAGGCGTACGTACGAATCAGGAAGCTGGTCCAGAAAGGCAGCATGACAAGGTTTAGCAGCAGATATTTGTGCTGGCTGTAGAGGGCAATGTAGAGCGCGAGCGGGAATCCGAATAACAGGCAGAGGAGGGTGGAGACGGCGGCGATCCAGAAGGAGCGCCATGCGATGGCGAGATAAAGAGGATCGAACAGGCGCGTGTAGCTTTCTAGCGAAAATGGCTGCTGCACTCCGCCATACGCGCCGCGCGTAAGAAAGCTATAGGCGACGACGATAAACAACGGCAGGAAGAAGAGAATCGCCATCACCAAGCCGGCCGGAGCGAGGAAGATTTCGCGCAGACGAGTCATAGACGGAACTCGTCATAGGAATGCCACCAGACATGGACGCTTTCCCCAGGTTCAAAATCGCAGTGCTGCTGGGGGAGTTCGGCGATGCAGTGCGAACCGTCTTCGAGTTTGGCGACCACGTGAATGCAGTTGCCGAGAAAGGTTCGGGTCTCGACAGTGCCGACGGTTGAGTGCGCTACGTCCAGAGGCCGCTGGCGCGAAAGGCGAACGGCCTCGGGACGAACGCCGGCGCCGCGCAGCCAGTTGACATCGCCCAGGAATTCGGCGACGAATTTAGTAGCGGGGGTTCGATAAACAGCCTCAGGTGTGCCTGTTTGTTCAAGCCGTCCCTGGTTCATGACGGCCATTTGATCGGACATGGAGAGCGCCTCCTCCTGATCGTGCGTGATGAAGAGAAAGGCGATGCCGACGCGCCGTTGAATAAGCTTGAGTTCCAGCCGCATCTGACGCCGCAGCTTTGGATCCAAGGCAGACAAAGGTTCGTCCAGCAGCAAGACCTTAGGCTCCAGCACCAGCGAGCGCGCCAAAGCCACGCGCTGGCGTTCGCCGCCGGAAATCTGATTGGGCAGGCGATCTTCTTTGCCTGAAAGCTGAACCAGGTCAAGAATACGCGTTACTTTTTCAGCAATGGAAGCGCGGGTTTGGTTCGCGCGGCGCTGCAATCCGAAAGCGATGTTCTGCGCTACGGTGAGATGCGGAAACAGCGCGTAGTTCTGGAAGACGGTGGTGACATCACGCTGGTAGGGCTTCAGCGCGGCAACCGGTTTGCCGTCGAGCATAATCTCACCGGACGTGGGATTCTCAAAGCCGGCGATGAGGCGCAGAGTAGTGGTTTTGCCGCATCCCGAAGGGCCGATAAGCGAGAAAAATTCGCCTCTGGCAATACGAATGGACAAGCCGTCCACGGCTCTGTGTGTTGGGAAATGCTTGGCAAGAGCGATGAGCTCAAGAACCGTGTCCATTTTGATAAGTTTCAATGCTAACCCAGAGCAGGGTTGAAACCATTGGTGCCGGTAGTTGTCACATATTCAGAAGATGAAGGCAGTATTCCTACTTGCATTGATGATGGCGCCAGGCCATCCCGCTGAGATGACGAAGATGGTGGTGCGCTTGATGGGTCCTGGGGTAAAGCAGGGCTCGTATGCGGCGCTACCGAGAACCGTGTACCGCGCAGGAGCGAAATATGCGCGCATGGACGATCCGCCCGACGCGCGGCAACTGATGCAGAAGACAACGATCATTGCGGAACCCGATGCCTATAGCATCAATGAAGCGGCAAAGACAGGAACGCACGCGATAGATCAAGGTGGTAAGGACGATCTGCATCTTCCGATTGTTCTGCCCTTCGATCCGAATCATAATCTCGGAGATCTGGATAGGATCGAGTTCGGCGCGGAACTCGAGTTCTTTCAACACGCCAGAGCGACAAAGACCGCAGGACCCGAAATTAATGGCAAGCCGACCGATTTGTATGAGCTCCGGGGGCCGTGGGGCAAGGCGCAACTGATAACTCGTGAGAACAGCGATGTACCTGTATATCTCAGCTGGACAACGAAAGAGGGCACTTACAAATACGAGTACATCACCTACCAGGAAGTTCCATTTCAAGCGTCACTTTTCACCAGGCCAACAGGAATTAAGTACCGCGAAATTCCACCGCCGACTGAAGCCGAACGCGAGAAGTGACATCTACGATTTGTGGATAGATTCACAACTTCAAACAGGCGCGAGGTATTGCTGGCGATGACGGCAGGATTAGTGACTGGTGCTTCCGGATCGGGCGCCGGCGGAAACAACGACATTCCTTACAACACTCTGGGACACACAGGTGAGAAAGTTTCTTGCATCGGCATGGGCGGTTTTCATCTGGGGAAGAAAGAAGTGGAGGAAAGTGTCGCCATCAAGCTGGTGCATTCGGGTCTTGACCGCGGCTTGAACTTTCTGGATAACTCGTGGGACTACAACAAAGGCGAGAGTGAAATTCGCATGGGCAAGGCGCTGAAGGATGGTGGCTACCGGAAGAAAGCTTTCCTGATGACGAAGATCGACGGTCGGACCAAAGAGGAAGCGGCGAAACAGATCGATGAGTCATTGAAGCGGCTACAGACCGACCATGTGGACTTGCTGCAGTTTCACGAGGTGATACGGTACGACGATCCCGATCGCATTTTCGCAAAGGGCGGCGCGATTGAAGCTTTCCTGGATGCGAAGAAAGCCGGCAAGACTCGTTACATCGGGTTTACCGGCCACAAGGATCCGCACATCCATCTCTACATGCTGGAAGTGGCTGACAAACACGGATTCGTGTTCGACAGTTGTCAGTTGCCGGTGAACGTGATGGATGCGCATTACCGAAGCTTCGGAAAGCTGGTGGTGCCCGAACTGGTCAAGCGGAATATTGGCGTGCTGGGCATGAAGAGCATGGGCGACTCTGTGATTCTGAAGAGCAAGGTGGTGAATGCGATGCAGTGCCTGCATTATTCTCTGAACCAGCCGGTATCGGTACTAATAACGGGCATCGATAAGCCGGAGATTTTAGACCAGGCGCTGGAAGCTGCCAAGACTTATAAGAACGTAAGCAAGCAGGAACTGACGTCTATTCTGGATAAGACGAAGGATGCGGCCAGCAGCGGACAGTGGGAACTGTTCAAAATCAGCGCGCATTTCGACAGCACAGCCAAGAACCCGGACTGGCTAGGCGGGGAAAGCCCGCACGTCAAGGCAGTTGCGCCGCCATCGGCGTAAGGCGCGCAACCTTTTTGCTAAGCTTAGGCCGCATGGCCATTGCGAATCGACGCTTTTTTTCCGTATTTCTATTGTGTTTCGCGGGGCTGGCAAGCGCCGCCCCGCCTAAACTGGTTGTCTCGATTGTGGTGGATCAATTCCGCTACGATTACCTGACACGTTTTCGCGCGGATTATCACGGCGGCTTCGACTATCTGATGACGCATGGTGCGTATTTCACCAATGCTTATTACTCGCAGGTGCCAACAGTAACCGCGGTTGGGCATAGCCTGATGTTGAGTGGGGCCATGCCCGCCGTCAGTGGCATTGTGGGCAATTCGTGGTACGACCGTGATGAAGCGAAGTTCGTCACCAGCGTTTGCGACTGGGATTACGAGGCCGTGGGTGGAACCCCGCCCATTAAAGGCGAGAAGTGCACGGATTCAGATCCGGGCTCCCCTAGACGTCTACTAGTTAGCACTTTGGGTGACGAACTTCGCAACGCGCATGAGGGTTCAAAAGTGGTGGGCGTCTCAATTAAAGCCCGCGGTGCGATTTTGCCGTCCGGCCATCGCGCACTGGGAGCTTTCTGGTTCGATGACGTATCTGGCCATTTCGTCACCAGCAGTTTTTATATGAAGGAACTGCCGCCCTGGGCAGACGAGTTCAACGCGCGCAAGTTAGCCGATGAGTATGTGAAGAAGGACTGGGAAGGTTTTCCAAGCTGGCACTTCACGGCGAAGGGCGGCGCGGCGCCGTATTCGCTGCTGCCAGCGAGTCCATGGGGCAACGAACTGATTGAGGCGTTTGCCGAACAGGCAATTAGCGGTGAAAAACTGGGGCAGGGTGAATCGACTGATTTGCTCACCGTTTCGTTCTCGTCGAACGATTATGTAGGGCATGCGGTAGGTCCCGATGCGCCCGAAGTGAAGGACATGGCGCTGCGGACTGACCAGCTATTGGCGAAGCTTTTTGCGGCCATCGATAAACAGGTGGGCATGAAAAACGTTGTGGTGGTGCTGTCGGCGGACCATGGCGTGGCGCCGACAGGTGCGCGGGACGAGGCAGCCAAGATGCCGGGCGGTTATCTGCTGGCCGATCTGGAAGATGCCGCGCAATCGGCCTTGACCAGAGCCTACGGACCGGGCAAGTGGCTGATTCCGGGTGCGGGTGAGGCAACGCTTTATATCAATTGGCCGGCACTGGCTAAGAAAAAAGGCGCGGATGGTGAACCGCTAACCGCCGCAGACGTTTACCAGACCGTCACCAATGCGGCCCTTTCGATTCCGCAACTGCATGTGGCGCGCGTTTATAATCGCGACCAACTGATGAACGGCGTGGCGGGCGACTTCATTGCGCAGGCGGTGATGAACGGGTTTTATCCGCGCCGGAGCGGCGATTTATTTTTTGTTTTTGAGCCCAACTATATTCCGGGAACTAGCGGCACCTCACATTTCTCACCGTATGGATACGATCGGCATGTGCCGGTACTTTTCGCCGGGCCGGGCATCAAAGCAGGGCGTTACAACGAACATATTCAGATAAACGACATTGCTCCGACGCTAGCCACCATGCTTGACATTGAAAGTCCTAGCGGCGCGTCGGGCCGGGTGCTGGACGAAATGCTGGTGCATTAGTTAGCGATGCGAGAGAAAGAAGAACGACAGCAATAACGAGACGACAAAGAGGTTGGTGGCCGCCAGCGAGAGCATCGCGCTGGTGATCCGCCGCTCGCGGCGGCTGAAATCGGAAAAAGCCCGCTTGAATTCTGCGAAGGCTTGCGATTGGGTTTGCAGTGTTCCGGGGCGGGAACCCTGGCGGCGGCGTACGAGTTGGAGCATGGTTGCGACCTAGCATGCTCATCGGCCATTTGCGGCTATTTTTTAATTGCGCCGCAGGCGATTCGTGCTCCGGCGTTACCGGCTGGATCGGACTTCATATCGTCCGCCTTCTCGTGAATCATCAAAGCGGTGCCACCGTTGGTGAACAGGGAGTCGGGTCCCTCGCCGAAAGTGACGTTGGGATCCATGATGGTGGTCTTGGCGGTTCCTTTAGCGGAGACAGTGAAGTTCTGCATGTCACCAGCGTGCGGCCCTTCGGGGTTCTGGAGGCCATGGTGCTTCTTTTCGGGGTTGAAATGGCCTCCGGCGGTCGTAAATGCGGGCGCCTCGCAGGTGGCGTTCTGATGAAAGTGAAGCGCATGTTCACCTGGAGGCAAGCCATGCAGATCTAATTTCACTTTCACGCCTTTGCCGCTGGGCGAGATTTGAGCTGTGCCTACACTCTGTCCCTTGGCGTCGTTCAAATTTATCTTGATCGAAGAAGCACAATAACAGATTGCCGGAAGAGCTAAAGCAAGAGCACACCGTTTGACGTTGAACATAGCCTTACCAGGATACGCGACTGGTTTTAAGGACGGCTACTGCGGCAACCAGAAGGGTTGTTGAGCCGGGACAAAGCTGATGGGCACTTCGCTAATGAAGGTCTTCAACCAGGTGGCGCACTCATCCATGCCAGCTTGTTCGGAAGGAATGTGGGTCATCATCACCAACGCTTTAGGCTTGTTTTCAGTAGCGGCGTCGGCCACATACTCGACGGTTTCCCATTCAGGAACTTCCCCGATGAAAAGTGCTTCGACGTCGTCACGTTCCAGCGCTTTGATTTGCGTTTCGGAACCGGCGGCGCCCGGAATAAGCCCAACTTTGGTGATTGTCAGCGACGGGTTGCCGACAACGCGCATGGCCACAATGCCGAGTTTGTGTTTTACCCGGGTGGCGAGTTCATCCAGGCTGGCAGGCGGCATAACGAACAAACTGGGGTTGGTTGGGTCCTGATATTTCTGCCAACCGAGAGCGTCTACCATGCCTTTCAGAATGCCGTCGGGCCGGTGCCGATGCCAATGGTCGTGGAAACGCCAAACCACCATGTGGTGTTCGCGAATGAACGCTTCTTTGAAAGCTAAAACGGAATCGTGCTGTTCTGAAAGCTTGTCGGTTTTGTCCAGGTGGCTGTAGAAAGTGGGCTCATGGGTGATGACCAGGTTCTTGCCTTCGGCGGAAGCACGCTCCAGAACATCCAGCGTCGCCATCATGGTTGTGGCGATTCCGGTGACAGGCTCGTTGGGGTCGCCGGCTTTGATGGTGTCAACGGTGGGGGTGGCCCAAGGCACGCCGACGTTCTTCTGAATAAGTTCAATCACCTGCTGCGCGGTTAGTGCGTGCTGATTTTGCGCGCATAGCGTGGTCTGCAGCAGCAGAGCGGCCAGCGGCAGCCGCCGTATCACTTGATAATGCCCTTCATTTCATCAATAGTAACCAGTTGGTTTGGATTGATATTGCTGAAATGCTGTTTCACGCCACTGGGCCATTCGATTGAGATGTTCTTGATGATTGGGTCTTGCGCAAGCCCAAACGTGAGGTTCAAATCACTTTGCGAACAGTAGCTCGATCCGCTATGCACAGTCTGCCATTGATTGCCGAGGGCGCTTTCAACCCGGACCAAAGCGCCGAGCGCGCTGCGATTCGATTTTTCGCCGATCAAATGAAGCCCTAGCCAGTGATTTTTATTTCCGCCATCGTTGGTCAGCAACACAGCGGGGCCTTCGTTGTTGTTGATCAGAATATCGAGGTCACCATCGTGATCGTAATCGGCATAAGCAGCGCCACGCGCCACTAGTGGCTTGCGGAAATCGGGACCAAGTGAATCACTGGCATTTTCAAATTTTCCGTGGCCCTGGTTATGGAACATCAAGGGCGGTTCCTTGTACTGAACCTTGGGCTGCACACGGGAAATTTCCGGCTCAATGTGGCCGTTTGCCGCCAGTATGTCGTCCCAGCCGTCCAGGTCGTAATCGAAGAAGAAGGCGGCGAAAGTAAGGCTCAACAGACTGCTGCGGCCTACAGTGGAAGACGGAGCTTCATCTACAAAAAAGCCTTTTCCTTCGTTGTGATAAAGACCCAGCATTTGGTTGGCGAAGTTGCCGATAAGCAGATGCGGGCGGCCGCAATGGTCGTAGTCGGCGGCATCCACGCCCATAGCGCCGCGCGCCACCCCATCCTCGCCATAAGCTACGCCGGCCTGCATGCCCTCTTCCGTGAATGTTCCGTTGCCATTATTTCGGTAGAGCTTGTTCGGCTGTGTATCGTTCGATAGAAAAATATCGGGCCAGCCATCGGCGTTGTAGTCGAAGATGAGCACACCTAGCGATTTACTGCTGCTATCACCCAAACCGGCTTTTGTGGTAACGTCTTCGAATTTGCCGTTGCCGAGATTGTGGAACAGGTGTGAAGCCGAGCCCTTATAGGATTCGGGCGTGCAATAGGATTTGGACGTTCCGTCGAGCGAGCACCAAAGGTCGCTTTTCGCGCTCCAGGTAGCATAATCGGCGACGATGAGATCGGCTTTGCCGTCTTTGTCGTAGTCGAACCAGGCGGCGCTGGTGCCGAANNGGCAGGCCGTCGTTGTCGTAATCGGCCACCGCGACGCCCATGCCATACATTTCGACATCGAGCCCGCTGCCGCGAGTGATGTCGGTGAATGTGCCGTCGTGATTGTTGTGATAAAGCGCGGGCAGCGAATGACGGCCGCGCGGCGTGAAATCTTTTCCGTTGATCAGAATGACGTCGGCCCAGCCGTCGTTGTCCACGTCAATAAAGGCACAGCCAGCGCCCAAAGTTTCCGGCAGATAGCGCTTCCCGGTGGCGCCGGAATTGTGAGCGAAGTGCAAACCGGCCTTTTGCGTATTGTCGATAAAACGAACACCGGAAGAAGCGGTGTTGCCGGCCTTGATGACCCAGCAAAAAGGCGCAGCCAGACAGAGGCCGGCGCAGAGAAGAAAAGCAGAGGTTCGCATGTTAGTTTAGCGGTGCCGACTCGTGGTTGTGAATCAATTGGCGTTCGTTGTTGTCCTCGGGGCTGAGCATTCGGCGCTCGGCAGTAATGGCTTGCGACGACTCATCAGCCTTGAATCGCTGGAACAAGGCCATTTCATGAGCCGATTTGTCCGTGTCTCCAAGACCGCGATAACAAAGCATGGATGTGTAGTGCATCTGCACGTCTTCGGGATCAATGTCGCCAACGCGCTGGCAATACTTGATGGCCTTCCCGTACTCGCGTTTTAGGAAGTAAAGCCGCGCAATCTGGTTCAGCACCACACGATCTTTTGGAAATAGTTCTTCTACGCGGCGCAGAGAAGCCAGGGCATCGTCATAACGGCCTTCGGTCTTCTCAATCAGCGCTCGGAAATAATAGATGCGCCCCAACGTCGAATTGCATTGCAGCGCACGTTCAATGAAGGGCTTGGCGGCATCGGTCTCGCCTTCCTGAATCAAGGCGCGAGCGACATTCAGCCATGCGTCGGCATAGCTTGGTTCGGCCTCGCCCGCTTTGCGAAACGCGTATTCGGCTCCCTTCAAGTCGCCTTGCAGAAGCAGGCCAATGCCCCAATCGTTCCAGCGCTCGCGCGTACCGGTTTTCACAACCGTGTTCCAGACCGGGCGCTTGTTGGAAACCGGGATCGACAACTCCGCATGGCTAAGAGTTTCGATTGGAAGATCGGGTATCACGCCCTTCATGGGACCAGAGACGTTGGCCGGAATGTTCTTCGGGTCGAAGCCGTACTCCAGACTGTTGTAATCCTTGGTCAGAAGAAGTTTCGCGTCCTGATTGGGCTTTGGTTGGCCCGCATAAGCATAGTGGGCGTAATACCAACTGAACTTGCGGTAGTTCAGCTTGGCGGTGAAGTGAATTTTGCCGCGAGCGTCCTGCGGAACGTGAACCAGGTAGTGCGCCACATCGGCCGCGCCGGGAGGAATAAGCCTTGCATACAGCAGGCTGCGCGCCTGCCAGGCATTGCGCTTGTTGATGGGATTGCCCGCTGCGTCCAACTGATAGGAACGATAGAAATGCGCTCCCGGTTCTACCGCACCCTTGCCGTGGTCCTGCACCTTGCCGCTCCAGAAGATGGGTTTGCCGGAATCGTCACAAGCTTCCAACTCGAGCCAGACGTCGAAGGCATCGACGGTGCCGCCCGGAAAAAAGTGGCCTACTTTGCGGGTGCGAACCACCACATCCACTTGCACGTCATGTCCCGGTTGCAGCGTTACATTCGACAGGTCGGCCGGAGCAGCGACTTGCCCTACATCGCGAATGACGGCGGTGGTGGATTGCTCGGCCTCTTCTCCTACGGCAAAGGTTGTGTTTGCCTGTTGGGAATCGCCTCCACGGCGAACCATCCGTTCCGCCGATGTGTTTTTTGAAGCGGCCGGCGACACCGCAAAGATATCCACCGTGACGAAACCGGATTTCAGGAACTTCTCTTCGGCAGACATCTGCGCAGCATCTTTATTGACGAACGGCAGTGCGGTATTGGCTCCCGGGAAGCGATGCGAGTGAACCTTGCCGTCAATGTTGCCCGGATCGTGCGAATCCACCAGCGGCATATGGCAGCCCGAGCAAGTGACGGATTTGGCCGGATAGTAAAACGAACGCGCTCCCAGGCCGGAGACGCCGCTGGCCTGCCAGTTATCGTAGTCGTTGAAGCCGCGCAACCAGCGGTAATTGTTCACCGGCACATCCAGATGCACTTTATGGCACGCGGAGCAAAACTCAGCGTTGTTGCGCATAAACGGCTTCAAGAAAAGCTTGCGATGCGCTTCAGGAGCGGCGTAGGTGACGAAACGTTCCAACTTCTGAATCAATGGATTAGGGCTATTGGTAACTTCATGCAGCGGCGGGTAGGACATGGTGATGCCGGCATTGCCCACCGTGCCGTTCACGTGGCTGATGGAATGGCACGACATGCAACTTAAACCGGCTTGCGCTTCCGGCGTATCGATTTGTTCTTTTATCGGACGATCGAATCGGCCGTTGAAGAAAACCGCGTGGTCGTGACAACCGGCGCACCACTTGCTGGGCTTGGTGCCAACCACGTCCTGCATGTATTCGATGGATTTGCGATAGTACTGATTGTTGAACGAGGAGAAGTGGTGCATGGACCCCTTCCACTGGCTGTAAATGTCTTTGTGACATTCACCGCACTTCTTCGATTCCATGAAAAACTCTGCAGGCACGGGCTTACCCGTGTTGGTGTTGGCGGCGGAGGGGAAAAATACGCTCTTCATGCCGGCGCCCTCTTCATTCATTGAGGTGGGAACGAAGTGCGAGTTCATGATCAGCAACTCCGGATGGGGAAGTAAGTATTCGTATCCGACACCTGCAACCAGCGTGATTAAAGCCACGGCAGTGGTGAAGGTTGCCACCTGAAAATACTCTCGGCGCGCAAATAGGACCGCCACACCCACCAGGGCAACAACTACGTGAATCAGAAAGATCAGCTTATGGTCATGCGTGTTGCCCAGCGCAGCCAAGGCGACGCCTGAGAGTGCGGCCAGAATAGTCCAGCCGAGGCGTGGTTCCGATTGGGCGCAGCAAAGCGCCAGAACGCCAACCGCAGCGCCCAGGCCGACATGCAAAAGCAGATTGGCCACGTTAAAGGCGGTTGCGCTGGGGAAACTCCACAACAGTATGCTGTTGATACACAAAATCCCCAAGGAAACAGCGATCCAGAATTTAATTCGTGCTTGCATAGTGTTTAATCGGTGGGCCGTTCGGGCACGAGCGGCCTTAATAGCCGCAAGGCGGGACGGGTTAGATAGTCCTTCAAATAGCGAGCGTGTTCCGTGTCTTCGGGAAAGTGTTCCGATGGTTTGTAGGGGTAAGCGCTCATAGAGTGAAATGGGAGCGGCAGCACACTGTCGCTGAAAGCGGTATTGGCATCGGCATCTTTCGCCCACCCATCCACCAGCAGAAGGAAATCGCGCGACCATCCCGCTGGCGGCGGAGGCAAATTGGCGGGGAACTCAAGCGAAAGTTCGTCGCCTGAGCCCATGACAACCATCCGGTCGTCGGCGCGCTGCACCAGCGGCTTCACGTTGCCATAGCGCGTGTAAAGGCCGGGTGTGGGGTTCCAGTTGGACACCGCACGCACATGGCTGTAGAGGAATTGTTCGGGTTGCTGGCGCGTTTTGTCGATGACGGCTTCAGAGAAGCCACGAAAATGAACGTCTGCTGCGGCAGCGTTCACAGGTGTTAGGTGTACGTTGGGATTGCTGGAATTGGCAATAAGAAAGATTTCGTCCCAGTAGACGCACAGATTCGTGACGATTCGGACTTCGCGCGACGAAGAAAGAAACTTGCCGGTTAAATCCACCACCATGGTTTTCGGCTTGCCCGATGGAATGCCCATATCTTCCACCACGGTTTTCCATTTGCCGTTGGCGTCTTTCACCTGCAAGTAAGGAAACTGCAGGCCAGTGCCAGCCTGCGATGCGCCCAGGAAGGTGCTGCCATCGGCCCAATCGACCCAGCCGTTCAGCACCAGCGCTGCACGATTGTCAGGCGCGCTGGTTCCGAAATCGAGATCGAGCGTGTGAAGTTCAGCCACGCCGGAAGTATTGTGTGCAAAGGCGTTGGGATAAGTTTGATCGACCTTCTGTAGACGAGTTGTGGCGTCGATTCCGTGCGCATCAGTCGCTTTCAGCGGATGAATCTTTTGGGCTGACGCGAACAAGCGGAACTCAGGATAAGGCGGCGATTTGAACTTGTCGTTGGTATAGATGGCTTCGGCGGCCGGATGATCGACGGCGATCAATTGCACTTGGTCCAGGTACGAGACCTCATGCAGTTCCTCGGTGATGTGGACGCTGTACTTACCATCTTTGGCGCGCAAGGCCGATCCGGGTATCTGAATATACTCGTCGTGGTCAACGGGGAAGTAATTGCCGTCGCCGGAACTTGCACCCAGCGGCGCCACGCCAAGCACATCGGTGATGAATTGATAATCCGATCCATTCCAGGTAAAGATCATGGGGCACGAACCTGAAAGCCGCTGCGCCTCCGGAATGGTTAGCGCCTCGGGTTTCTGGCGCGTCTCATTCTGGATGAGCCCGTTGGGCCAGGTGATACGAATAGCGTCGGCGCCGGCCCGCCCATCCAGCGCGAAGGCGAGCGGGCTGCCTTCATAAACGCGTTTCTGGTAGAAGGCGCCCGACTTCATCTCAACCGTGGCATTGATACCGCTCTTGAGGTTCTTCACGCCGGTAATGCGTACGGTCATCCAGTGCTCGGCTGGCGAGGCGTTTTGAAACAGGTGGAGTGAGCCGTCCGGATTGAGGCGGACGTAGTCTTCGCGCTTGTCGCCATTGAAATCGGCTCGGATGCGCGCAGGTCCGGTTTCGGCTTTAGCGTCCGGCTCATAAGCGCCTGCATTGTTGCGCAGCGCCAGCAGTTTCGGCTGACGGACGACTAGATCGATAAGGCCGTCGTGATTGAAATCCTGCGCTTCGAGCTCACTGGCCCCGGCGGGGATGGCGGCGAGGTCGGCCGCTTCGAACTGGCCGTTCAGCTTGTCGCGATAGAGAACACCCTGCCTCTCTGCATAGGAGACGACAATGTCGCGCGCGGCCGTTTCGACGCGCACGGCGGTTGTTACGGCGTTCAGAGCTTTGCCCTTAACGAACGGAAATGCGGCCGTTTTGTCTTCAAACTTGCCGTTGCCATCGTTGCGCATCAGCAGCGGTTTGGGACCGAAGAACAAAAGATCGAGGTCGTAATCGTGATCATAATCAAGCCAGAGCGCCGTGTTGGATCCAGCGGCTGCAGGAAGGTCGATGGTCTTACTAAACGCTCCCTTGTTGTTGTGATACACGGCCGCGCCCGCATCCGTTAACACGCAAAGATCGGCCAACCCATCGTTGTCGTAATCGCCTACCGCGACACTCAGCACGTTCTTCAAGCCATCAAGCCCTGAAGTTTTCGAAACGTCTGTGCCGTGTTCCAGCAGAACCAGCCGGTCTTTCGACCAGACTAAAAGATCGGTGCGGCCATCGCCGCGCGCGTCAATCAAGGCCATATTTGTCGAGGCGAAATCCCAGCCCGTGCCGACAATTTTGTCGTCATATTTAGTGGGCAGTTCTGTGGCGGAAGGCCGCGGATCGGGTGGATCATACAGCTCGGAATAGAAACTGGCCTCCATGTCTTCGGCGATGGCGGCGCCTTCCTGCCGTTTCTTGGCATCCTCAAACAGCTGGCGCTCACGGGCGGAATCTTCGCGCTTCCCCAGGCGCTGATAGGTGCTGAAGAGCTGAAAGTGCGGGCCGGCGAGATCAGGATTCAGCCGCTCGGCTTCCTGGAACTCGGGCAGCGCGGCTTCCAGGTTTCCTTGCGCGCGCAGAACAGAGGCCAGATTGTAATGCGTAACGGCGTCGCCGGGAACCAGCCGGATCATGCCCTTGAACTGTTCAATCGCCTTGTCGTAATCGCCAGCGTGCTTATAGGTGATGCCCAGGTTGAACCAGGTATGCGGGATGGCGGGGTCCTGCTTCTGTACGCGCAACAGTTCGGATATGGCGGAATCGGTTTGTCCGGCGCGCAACAGGGCGAGGCCGTAGTTGACGCGGTCGCGCGCCGAATCCGGCCGCATTTCCAGCGCATCATGCAGTTCTGTCACGGCTTGCACGTGGGTATCGGGATTTTCGTAAAAGGCTTTGCCAAGATTCCGGTATTCCCAAAGACGATCGTCCGCTTTGGTTTTGTCTCCGGCCTGCGGATTAGGTGCGGCTACAAGCAAAAAGGCGCATAGCGCGGCCACAGAGCCGTACAAGGAGTTACTTCGCATATGGACCTTCTAATTGTTACAGTGTATGAACCAGCGGGTGCCTTGCGGATCAACCTTTCGATGGAGAAAATGAGCAAGAGTGAGAGATTAGTACCAGCAATGGCAGCAACCCGATCCACAAAAACACGGTTAACGGTCTACTTCACGGCTCTATTCGGCGCAATTGTTGTTTGCCTGGCGCTGGCGAGTTATTTGCTAGTTACGCGTGCGGAATATTCGGACCTGGATTCCGGTCTGCATGTGGCGGTTGTGGCCACCGCTATGTCGGCGGAACACGAATTAAGTGAACATGCGGAGCAGCGCGATGGAGAAGCCGACCTGCAGACGATTCTGGATGAGTCGTTGAGCAATTCCCTGCCCGACACGCAGATAATGATACGCGAGGGCGACCGCACGTTCGCCTACAAGGGCGGTAAGCCAGGCAGCACGGACTTGCGCAGGATTACTTCCTCAAAGCTCCAGTCTATGCGGGATGTGGAGGGTTTGCGGGTTGCGACGCTGCCGCTGCATGTTGCGAAATTCGGCATAGATTATCAGATATTTGCCGCGAGTTCCTTGCACCCGGTGGTGGAGAGACTCAACTTTTTCCGGCGCATTCTGCTGCTCAGCGTGCCGCTTGGCCTGGCACTAGCCGCCTTTGCTGGCTACCTGTTGTCGCGTCGAGCCTTAGCCCCGCTGAATGAACTGACCCGCACCGTTGAAACCGTCACTTCCTCAGACCTTAGCGCCCGCGTTCGCGTCGCGGGCGCCGACAACGATCTGGGCCGCCTGGCCAACCGCTTCAACTGCTTGCTTGACCGGCTGGAATCGGCTTTCAACGCGCAGCGTCAGTTTATGGCGGAAGCTTCGCATCAACTGCGCACGCCTTTGACTGTCGCGCTTAGTTCAGTCCAGGTTACCGCGCGCGATGGCAAGCGCAGTGTTGCCGATTGCGACGGGTCGCTGGCGTTGGTCGAAAGCCAGTTGCTAAGGCTGCGCCAGATAATCGATAACATGCTGTTCCTTTCGCAGGCTGACGCTACTGCGCTTAGGATTGAAAAGCGCGAGTTCTATCTGGACGACGCCGTAGCGGAAGCTGTACAGGCTGCCAACGCTCTGGCACGTCCCCGGCGTCAAACCGTAAGAGTCGAACAGCTGCCGGAGGCTCGCTGTATGGGTGATGAAGAGCTATTCAAGCAGGCCGTGCTGATTCTGTTGGAAAATGCCACAAAGTACACCCAGAACGGCGGGCATATTGCGGTGCTTCTGCAGCCTGCGGGGCGTTACTGGTCGTGCCGGATCAGCAACAATGGAACGAAAATTCCTGAAGAGGATAGGGCTCACATTTTTGAGCGCTTTTATCGCGGTAATACGGCTGACGTTGAGAAGACAGCGGGATCGGGCCTGGGCTTAGCCATCGCCAGAACAATTGCGGAGACGCATGACGGCAGCCTCGAGCTTGTAAAATCCGACGACAACAGCACTGTTTTCGAGCTCAGGATTCCGGCCTGCGTTGAGGCTTTATCCGGTCAGGATCAAGCAAAATCTTTCGCGGTCAGGATATAACCTTCGCCGCGCCGCGCACGAATCAGCGGTTTCGTTCCGGCGAAATCGATCTTCTTACGCAGCCGCTTGATGTACTCCTCTATCAAGTTTGAGAATGGATCGTAGGTTTCGTCCCACACGCGCTCTGAAATGGTCTCGCGGTTCAGCATGGTGTCGGCATCGCGCGCCAGGCACTCCAACAATGCATATTCCTTGGCCGTTAAACGAACCGCCTGGCCGTCTCTAGAAACTGTTCTCGAGCGAGTATTAATCTCCAGCGTGTCGATGCGAATGGTTGGGTCGGGCAGCAGCGGTTTACGCCGCAGCAAAGCGCGCACGCGCGCCAGCAACTCACCTATGTCGAACGGCTTTACCAGATAGTCATCAGCGCCTGCATCCAAGCCCTTGATCCGGTCGTTCACGGCGCTGCTGGCGGTCAGCATCAGAATCGGAATCTGCAAGCCCGCTTGCCGCAGTTCCTGGCAAACCACGCGTCCGTCCTTTATGGGAAGCCGCACGTCCAGGATCAGCAGGTCGTAGAGATGGGAAAGAGCTTTGTCGATGCCCGCTTGGCCATCGGCGGCAATATCTACCGCATAGAACTCCTGCCGCAAACCCTTGGCGAGCGTCTTGGCGGTGTCTTCTTCATCTTCGACCAACAGCAGTCTCACAATCAGACAGTTTGTCTTACGCAGGCTAAATGGAAGCTAAACTGTTTGGTTGCGGGACTGGTTTTGATCCTTTAAAGCCGTAATAGGCGATGAAGGCGTAGCAAAGCACCGGCAGAATGAACGCGTGATGAAGACCGATTTTGTCGGCCATCATGGCCTGGAGTTCGGGGATGATGGCTCCGCCGACGATGGCGGCAATCAACAGACCGGAGCCCTCGCCGGTAAGCGGGCCAAGCTCGGCAATGCCAAGCGTAAAGATGCTGGGGAACATGACCGAGTTGAACAGGCCCACCAGCACGATAGTGCCAACTGCCAGCCAGCCGAAGCTCAGCATGGAAGTAAGGACAAGAACGCCGGCAACCAGTCCGACGAAGCCCAGCAGTTTACCCGCCTTGATCTTTTGCAGGATCCACGCGCCGATAAAGCGGCCGCACATGGCCAGCGTCCAATAAGCCGAAAGGAATGTCGAGGCTTGCTTTGCGCTCATATTGCCGGTATCCGGCTGGCTTAAGTAGTTAATGATGAAACTGCCGATGGAAACCTCGGCGCCGACATAGACAAAAATTCCAACCACGCCAAGCAGCAGATGTTTTCGTTTCCAAATGCTGCCGGCGGCTTTCAATTCTTCAGCAGATACATGCTCGCCACCTTGGATAACGGGCAGTTTAAACCTGGCAATAACAATGGCCAGTACCGACAAAGCCAGCGCGATGCCAAGATAGGGAACCTTGACGCTGGAAGCCTCATGCAGGCGGTAGGCCTGCAACGCATCGGGCGTCATCTTACGAATTTGCTCCATCGCCATGGGCGCGGCGCTTAGAATGACAATGCCGAGAAGGGGCGCCAAAGCGGTTCCAAGCGAATTGAAGGCTTGCGTAAGATTTAAGCGGCTGGATGCGGTTTCGGGCTTTCCCAGCACCGAGACATAAGGATTAGCTGAAACCTGCAAGACAGTTATGCCCGTGGCCAACACAATAAGAGCGGTTATGAATAGCTTGAACGAGGGCGCGCTGGCGGCTGGGAAAAACATCAGCGCGCCGACGGCCATAGTGCATAGCCCAATAACCATGGTCTTCTTATAGCCGATCCATTCCACCATTTTCCCGGCTGGCACAGCGAATATGAAATAGCACGAAAAAAAGGCGAATTGAACGAGGAGAGCTTCAGCGTAGTTGAGGTCGAAAATAGCCTTTAAGTGCGGAATGAGAATGTCGTTCAGGCTAGTGAGGAAGCCCCACATGAAAAACAGCGTGGTGACGATGGCCATGGCACTGCCATAGCTTTGATTCGTTCCGCCCGGAGCCACACTGACCGGTTTACTGACACTTGAAATCGCCATTATTCTTGCCTCGTGGAGCCCCTGCTGAGCTGGAACTCACCCCCTAACATAGCGCGTGTGGTAAAGGCAACAAAAGTTCCATTAGTCTTGTTTTGCAAAAAACCAAACTGAGTAAGGCTAGTTTCGGAACGGCCTATTGGAGGTGTGATAAGGTTCGTTTGCGATGAAGACTGTCGACAAAGTTACACGCCGCGCCTTCCTTGCGGCCAGCGCCGCTGCTCCGCTTGCCTTAGCCGCCAAGAGCCATGTTCCAGTGGGGCTGGAACTCTATTCCGTGCGCGAGCAGCTAAAAACAGATACGATGGGCACGCTGGATGCGGTCGCGAAGATGGGCTACCAGTGCGTTGAATTCTACGCGCCCTATTACGACTGGACGCCCGCCTATGCCAAAGAGGTGCGGGGCCGATTGGACTCGCTAGGCCTGAAGTGTCACTCCACCCACAACAGCATGCACTCCTTCTCGCCTTCCGGCATTGGGAAGGCGATTGAACTGAACGGCATCCTGGGAACCCGTTATGTTGTGTGTGCCAGCCCGGGCAAAGTAACGACCATTGACGATTGGAAGGCGGTGGCAGGCCTTTTAAACACCGCTAATGAAAGCATGCAAAAGGCCAAGCTGCACACTGGTTATCACAATCATCAGTTGGAGTGGAAGCCGCTGGATGGCCAGATTCCCATGGAGTTATTAGCGGCGCAAACGGAGAAGACCGTGCTGCTGCAGTTGGATGTTGGCACGTGTGTGGAAATGAAACGCGATCCAGTAGCCTGGATCAATGCAAATCCTGGACGCATTCGCGCTTTGCATCTGAAAGATTGGTCACCTGACCAAGGCTATAAAGTGCTGTTCGGGGAAGGTGTCGCTCCGTGGAAACAGATTTTCGCCGCCGCGGAGAAAAGGGGTGGCGTGGAGTTCTACTTGATTGAGCAGGAAGGAAGCCGTTTCCCGGAACTGGAGACAGCTTCGCGCTGCCTGGCGAACTACAAAGAGCTGCGCAAGACATAATTGAACGTGACTGTTTCCAGCAGCCAGCCCATTCGCATCCTGATTACCGGCGGCACGTTCGACAAGGAATATGACGAAATCAACGGCCGCCTGTTTTTCAAGGATTCGCATCTGCCTGAAATGCTGTCGCTAGGCCGCTGCCGCCTGTCTGTGGAAGTGCGGACGCTGATGATGATTGACAGCCTGGATATGACGGATGCCGACCGGGAACTGATTGCGCAGCAGTGTATGGCAACGCCCGGTGACCGGATTGTGGTGACGCATGGGACTGACACGATGGCGCAAACGGCGTCAATGCTGGCTGCCAAGGTGTTCGCGAAAACGATTGTCGTGACTGGCGCGATGATCCCCTACAAGTTCGGCAGCTCCGATGGCCTGTTCAATTTGGGCAGCGCGCTGGCATTTGTGCAGACCTTGCCGCCCGGTGTCTATGTGGCTATGAACGGCCGCTGCTTCCCGGCCGGGACAGTGCGCAAGAACAAGCAGACCGGCATCTTCGAAGAAATCCGTTAGGGCGCAATGGAGGCAGAGGTAATTGTCATCGGCGCTGGCGTGGCCGGACTTGCCGCGCTGGCTCAATTGCACCGGGCCGGCATTAAGGCGATCTGCCTGGAAGCACGCGATCGCATAGGTGGACGGATTCATACCGTGCATGATCCGCTGTCCGCTCTGCCGGTGGAGTTGGGCGCGGAGTTCATTCATGGGCGCTCGCCCGAGATTTGGGACATTATCCGAGCAGCGTCGCTGCCGGTCTACGACGTTACCGATGCTTCGCTGCATTTGAATCGCGGATTGGTAGAGCAACGTTCAGATGCATGGGTTTTTGTCGGCCAAATTCTGCACGATATGCAGCAGAAAGCCAGGGAGGGTTCGGATATCACGTTTGAGGAATTTCTGCGCAGCGTGGATTATCCCGAGGAGGCAAAGCGATCCGCCAGAGGCTATGTGGAAGGCTTTAATGCGGCGGAATCGAAAAGTATCAGCATCCAGGCGCTGACGGAAGAGACCGAAGCTGCGGATTTGATAGATGGTGACAGCAGTTTCCGCTTCTTCGGGGGCTACGATGCTGTTCCCGCGCATTTGGCTGCGCAGTTGGAAGAACGAGTGCTGCTGAACCACGTGGTCGAAAGCGTGAAGTGGAGACGGAACGATGTCGAGTTGCACCTAAAGCATTTGGAGTCGATACGAGCGCGACGCGTAATAGTTACGGTGCCGCTGGGCGTGCTGCAAGCCGGAGCCATTGACTTCCAACCGCAGCCAGGGGAGATTCTAGACGCTGCCAAGCGCCTCTGCTTCGGTCACGTGTTCCGCGTGGTCTTGCGCTTCCGCGAGCCATTCTGGGAAAGCAAAGCCGACCTGGCTGATGCGGGTTTTATCTTTTCGCAAGAGGGTGCGTTCCCCACCTGGTGGACCACGCTCGCCGCGCGCTCACCGAATATCACTGGCTGGAGCGCGGGCGCCAAGGCCGAGTCCTTACTTGGTAAATCACGCGGCGAGGTTCTGGCATTGGCCATGCAGTCGTTAAGCCAAATTACCGGCTTTGCGCTAGCCGACGTGCAAGCGCAACTGCAAAACGCTTACTATCACGATTGGCACACCGATCCGTTCGCCCGCGGTGCTTACAGCTGGGTGCCTGTGGGAGCTTTGGACGCCCGCCGCGCGCTGGCTCAGCCGGTGGAAGACACGCTCTACTTCGCCGGTGAAGCTACTGACCAGGACGGCCACTCGGCCACCGTTCACGGAGCCATCGCTAGTGGCAAGCGGGCCGCTCAGCAGATCATAGACGCGTATTAAGCAGCGCTCTTATGCCCGATCGCCAGAACAAAATACTGCGATGGCGTGTCGCCTACATTTTTCCAGCCGTGCTCTTCGTTTGAGTTCACATAAGCCACGCTGCCCGGCCCAATGCGGCTGGTGTTGCCTTTAATCATCACCTCCAAAGTGCCGGTTTGCAGAAAGATCATCTCCTCATGCACGTGGTGATGCGGCGGGTGCGGCGCTTGTCCCGCGGCAAGAGTCGTTATGTGCAGTTCGATGGGATACCCCTCATGCGTCATGCCATCGAAAACCTGGCGCGACTCATTATGCGTTTTCTCATTCGTTTTCACTTTCAACTTGTCGAATGGGTAGCATTCCGATGGCAGCACTTCTTTTGTCTGCCGGCCATCAGCCTGGGCAGCGGCCAGCAAGGCGGGTAGCAACAGGCTCAAATCTCTGCGTGTGTGGTTCATTTCCCCCGCATTGTATCCCTTGCGCAGTCTTATAAGATGGGGACCATGTCGTTTGATCTCTTCAGTCTTAGCGGCCGTGTAGCGGTCGTCATGGGTGGTACTTCGGGTATGGGCAAAGCCATCGCGCTTACGCTTGCAGAAGCAGGGGCCGATGTTATCGCCACCGGGAGGCGCGAGAACCTGGCAGCGGAAGCCGCTGCTGAGATTGGCAAACTCGGGCGCAAGAGCCTGGTACATGCTACCGACGCCTCAAAACGTGAGTCGATCGATGCGCTGCGCGAGGCCGTTATGGCGGAATTCGGGCGCGTTGATATTCTGCTGAACGCGGCGGGCCAGATTTTTCGCAAGCCGACCGTTTCCATCACTGAAGCGGAATGGAACACGCTTATGGATGTGAACCTGACGGGAACGTTGCGCGCCTGCCAGAGTTTCTACGAACCGCTGCTGGCAAGCGGACATGGCCGTGTAATCAATATCGCGTCGCTGAATTCTTATGTCAGCCTGCTTGAAGTAACCGCCTATGCGGCCTCGAAGTCTGCTGTTCTAGGGCTGACACGCAGCCTGGCGGTGGAATGGGCGCAGAAAGGCATCAACGTCAATGCCATCGCTCCCGGCGTGTTCAGGACGGACTTGAATTCGGGATTGCTGGATGGCACCGACCGGGGCCGCGAACTGCTGATGCGCACGCCCATGAAGCGCTTCGGCAAGATACCTGAGGTATGCGGCGCCGCTGTGTTTCTCGCCTCCGACGCCGCTTCGTTCATCACCGGCCAGTGCATTGCTGTGGATGGCGGCTTCCTCGCCTCGGGCGTTAATTGTTAGAAAAGAGAACAGTATGAAGATCACCAGACGTTCGGCATTAGGTCGTTCAGCGCTAGGCATGCTCGCCGCCGGAGTGCCTGCCGCCGCCTTCCAGGGCGCGCCGCCGGAGCCGATGCCTCCCGGTATCGAGATCGAGAAAGGTCCCTTCCTAGGTACGCGCGAGTCGCTGCGCGCTTATGAGATTCCCGAATGGTTTCGCGATGCGAAATTCGGCATCTGGGCGCACTGGGGGCCGCAATCGGCCATTGAAGACGGCGACTGGTACGCGCGCAATATGTACATGCAAGGCAGCCCGCAGTATGAATACCATTGCGAGACCTACGGCCATCCTTCCAAATTCGGCATGAAAGACACCATTCCGCTCTGGAAGGCCGAGAAGTGGGACCCGGCGGCGCTGATGAAGAAGTATAAGAAAGCCGGCGCCACCTATTTCTTCAGCATGGGCGTGCATCACGACAACTTCGACATGTGGAACTCCAAGCACCAGCGCTGGAACGCGGCCAATATGGGTCCCAAGAAGGACATTGTGGGCATGTGGCAGAAGGCGGCCAAGGCCGAAGGCATGCGCTTTGGGGTCAGCGACCATCTTTGGATCACATACAAGTGGTTTTCCACCAGCCATGGCCACGACAAGACGGGACCGCTGGCAGGCGTGCCTTACGATGGCGCGAATGCGGACAATTTTTCGCTTTACGTTGATTCGGACGAAGTCCACGAGAAGCTGGATTGGAATGAGAATGGCATTCCCGAATGGTGGAAGCGCCACTGGTATGCGCGCATGCGCGACCTTGTTGATAACTACGAACCGGACATCCTGTATATCGACGGCGATCTTTCGTTTGAAGAATATGGCTTGAACCTGGTGGCGCATCATTACAACCTGAGCGCCAAGAAAAATGGCGGCAAACCCAGCACCATCTACACCAGCAAACGAGTGCTGGACACAACCCACGGCATTGCGTTGCTGGATGTTGAACGCGGCGTGGTGGATGGCATCTGGCCGCGTCCGTGGCAGACGGACACCTGCATTGGCGACTGGCACTACAAGCGCGGCATCAAATATAAGACGCCAAAAGTAGTGGTGGATCTGCTGGTAGATATTGTCAGCCGTAACGGCAATTTGCTTTTGAATTTCCCGCTACCTGCCAGCGGCATGCTCGATCTGGAAGAACTTGACGTGCTGGCAGGCATTACCGCATGGATGGGCGTTAACAGTGAAGGCATACACGGCACGCGGCCCTGGAAGATTTTTGGCGAGGGACCGGGAACGGAAGCGTCTGCGCAAAGCTCCGCTTTCAATGAGAACAAGCGGAAAGATTTGACGGCNNTGGTCGGATTACCAGATGACCATCAAACCGCTGGCGTTGGATACGGCGCTGCGCGTAGGAAAAATACAGAACGTGGAACTGCTCGGCTTCGATGGGAAGCTCCAGTGGACGCAGGATCAATCGGGTCTGAAAATCATGACCCCGCCCAAGAAGCCGAGCGACCACGCTGTGGCTTTCAAGATTACCGGCGCTTAAGCGAACTTACGGGGAGATAGCAAGGTCAGTCAAGCCGCCTCACAAGAATTGTTCTTCGGTCTAGGGGAGATTCGGGCTTGACGCCGCGCTCCTAGGCCTATCGGACGGCCGCCTTCACAAGCACAGGCGTGCCCTCGAGATTTGTTGATAAAAAGGTAAAATTGCCCTGCCAGTCGGGGCACGCGAGGGTACCCTGAAGCTCCGAATCCGGTCCCTTCGTGTACTCGATCAGCCGGTCGCCCGTCTGCGAACCATACAGAACCAGGTCATAAGCCGTGTTCCCGTTTGGCATGGCATTTTGTCGACTGAACTCGACCAAGAGGTTCGCGCCCCCGACCCAAAAGCCGGTTACATGGGCGCCGCGATTAGGGTACGACAGCGTCAGGGTACGATCCACGACGCCCGCGTTCGAGATGACGAAAACGGTGGGCGCGGCACCCTGCCTAAGAAGGTAGACGTACGACCCGTCCGATGCCGCCATGTCAAGTGTGAGCGCGCGTGGCATCGCCGATCCCAGACCCCGAGAGGAGTCTGTCGTTCCTGTATCAATAGTTTTGACTAGACGCCCGGCTCTGTCGAAAAGAGCCAAATAGGGAGCAAATTCAGGGTCCGGCGGAGCTTTAACAAGGGCAACGCCGGCCGCCAGAAAGGTCCCGTCTGAGAACACAGCCAGTTGCTGCGGCTCAAATTCGGCGTTTAATATCGTTGAACCGGAGTAATGCCCGCCGCTGTCGAAGGTGACGACTGCTGGCTTGTGGCTCCCCTTCGCGCTGGCGAAAAGATAGAGCGTGCCATCGGGACTAACGGAAAACGTCTTCAGCGAAAGAGCCACAAATCCATCGGCTGCTGCAGCGGACAGGTCGAGGGTGGCGGTAAGCTTGCCGTCCGCACTGACCTTCCTTATTGGTGGCTGTGACCGGCTGTTTTTGTCTCCCAGAGTTAACGGGGGCCGTACGAATATATTGCCATGCGAGTCGCACCGCAATGGCGTGACAAAACTGAAGCCGATATCGGGTGCAAGCGCGCTTCCTGTCATCGCCAGGGTCTGCGCAAAGGCATCCTGAACGGTAGCTAACGCGGCAACAACAGAGATCCAGATAGAGATCCAGATGACGATACAGCGTCTCATCGCCTTCCTCCGTTCCTTTCGCCTGGTCGATCATCTCGATTGGGCCGTCGCCGCAGAACTCTTTGTGACTGGCGTTGTCGGCGGCGTCGAACCGGAGGGGCTCATCGCGGTCGTGGCCTTCTTAGGGGCCTCCCCTTTGACAACCGGCGCCGCAGCGACTTCTATGACGCAGGAGGCCGTTTTCTCGTTTCGCGCCGACCGAATTACCGTCGGGATAGTACACTCCTGACTCGTGCTAATGTCATTGGGCATCTGCTGGCCACAGCATGTGGGGCCGCCAGATGCGCTGCCACACTTAAAAGTGTTGTAGCCAGGACCCGAGCATATCGAGATCGTTACCGTTTGCTGGCAGTTGTTCGGTCCACCGCAAGTAATGTCCTGGTAAACCGGCAGTGGGCACTGCCCCAGGCATACCGGCACCATAACGATGTAGGACGGGAGACTCGTGAAGTAGCCGGCCGTTGCGCTTAAGTCTTTATCCGGCAGAAGCTTTCAAAGTTGCCGCGGAACAAGCGCTGAATATCCTGATGTATGTCTTCGCGCGTTACGGCGCGTCCGTCTTCGGCCAGCGTCGCATAGGTTTTGGCGAGAATCGGCGCTAACGTCCGGCGCGTATTGCGCCACTTGTAGATCACCTGTTCCAGCACGCGCGCGTCAGAATGTTGCGGGATGAATGACATGCCCAGCATTTCAATGCGTTCGCGCGTCATCTCTTCCACGATGGAGGGATTGTTAAGGAACCACCAGCATCCAAACGGCATCAGATTGGCGAATTTGCGCGCGTAGACACAAAGTTCATGCTGGTTCTCGCGGCTTAACAGGCTTGTCAGGAAACGGTTGTCCGGAAATTCACGGCACAGATTTTCCAGCGCGCGCAGATCCGATTTTCCAACGCCGTCGCCAGCGAGTTTAATAGCGGGATTCACCTGGTAGCGCACGCCAATCATCAGCGACATGGGGATATCGAATTGACGGCAGACGGGCAACACGGCTTCCTTCAGCATGGTGGCACGGACGCTCTCTTCGGGATAGGCGAAGGTGTCAGGCAGGGAACACGCCATGTAGACCGGCTTCATCAGATGGCACCAATCGGTGAGGAAGCGCCTTACTTCGGCCAGAGTTTTCGCGCTAAGCTGCTGCTCCACTTCATAGCCGGCTGCCTTCACAGCCTGCCAGTGGTCGGCCCATTTATTCAGAATGCGATCGATACGAAGCACGCCGTGGAACTGGTTGTGCGGGGCAGAATCCTTCCATAGGGGCGCTTCGGCCGGGTCCAGTGGATCGTTCGTCATGACGGCCTCGCTTATTCCTGCCAAGCGGAAGACGTTCTCAATGTGCTCTTCGAGTTTCTGAGATGCGAAAAACTTACGCGCCTCGGTTAAATCTTTGCTGGCGGTGGGGAGGCCAAAGGCTGAGAGCACAGCCACAACGCCGCGCGTTGCTTCCGAGACAGGAGCGTTTTCGACAAACAGCGTCTGCCAGATGACGTCGGCCTGCTGTTGCTTGGACAGGCTCCAATACTGGTCGGGAGTGATAGGGTTCGAGCGGAATAACTCAGCTTCCAGATAGTGATAAGTGATCAACTCATCAATTCCCCACAACCCCAGGCTGCCCAGCGACGGCTTGAACAGGTGCGTGTGCATGTCTATGAATTCGGTGGCGCGTAGTTCGTCACTGACGGCGCTAAGAATCTGTTCCGGCGACAATCCAAGCTGGCTGCCATTACGGCTGACCGGCGCGGTCTCAAGTGTGTTGGTTGGCATCATCTTGCAAGTACCCTCGTCACTATATTGTTACCTGCTGGCGCTGTCAAACCAGAAACGCTAAAGTTCGGGTTTAGTTTAATTGGGTTGACTGGCTTGGAGCGCGGACCCTATGCTTCCAATGAAAACCTATGAATAGACGCCGCTTCGTCGCGAGTACCCTGGCACTCATAGCCGGGCGGGAATATTTGGCCGCTGCGAAGCCGGACGTAGATTCGATAGCGGCCGGCATCACTGGCCCGCATTTTCCAGACCGCGAATTCGACGTTACGAAGTACGGGGCCGTGGGCGACGGCGTGACAAACTGCACACAGGCTATACACAAGGCGATGGCGGCTTGCAGTAGTTCCGGCGGCGGCCGCGTGTTAGTTCCTGCTGGACGATTCCTTACCGGCGCCCTGCATTTGGAAAGCAACGTGAACCTCCACCTGGCGAAAGGGGCCACACTCAGCTTCAGCCGCGATCCGAAAGACTATCTGCCGCTGGTATTCACTCGCTTCGAAGGCACCGAATGCATGAATTATTCGCCTTTCCTCTACGCTTTCGAGAAGACGAATGTAGGCGTTTCGGGGCCTGGCACGCTGGACGGGCAGGCGAACGAAGAATACTGGTGGCCGATGGCCAATAAAACGCGCTCCGCAGTTGACCGAATAGCCATTGTTGCCATGGGCGACAAGAATGTGCCGGTTCAGAAAAGAATCTTCGGCGAGGGCCATTCGCTGCGGCCTAATTTCGTTCAACCTTATCGCTGCACCAACGTGCTGCTGGAGGATTTTTCCATCATCAATTCGCCCATGTGGGAGTTGAATCCGGTGCTATGTAAGAACGTCGTAGTGCGCAATGTCAGCATTGACAGCCATGGCCCGAACAACGACGGTTGCGATCCGGAAAGCTGCGACGGCGTGCTGATAGAAGGCTGCACCTTTAGCACCGGAGACGACTGCATTGCGGTGAAGTCGGGCAGGAATGCCGACGGCCGCCGTGTGAATGTCCCTTGTCAGAATGTCGTCATCCGCAATTGCAACATGAAAGACGGACACGGCGGCGTTTCCATCGGCAGCGAGGTTTCAGGCGGCATTCGCGGTATTTACACGGAGAACTGCCAGATGAGCAGCCCGCATTTGCAGCGCGCGCTACGCATCAAAACGAATTCGTATCGCGGCGGCACCATTGAAAACATTGGTTTTCGCAACGTGACGGTTGGCCAGGTGGCGGAAGCAGTGATAGAAGTGGACTTTTTCTACGAAGAAGGCGAGGGCGGCCCGCTGCCACCGGTAGTGCGCGGTATTGATGTAGCGAACGTTACCTGCGAGAAGAGCAAATATGCGATTTTCCTTCGTGGCTTTGCCAACGACCCTATTAGCGGCGTCAGCATCGCCAATTGCACGTTCAACAATGCAGCGGAAGGCGTGTTATTTCAGAATGTGAAAGCGGTGGATTTGAAGGACGTTCTGGTAAACGGCAAAGTTGTTTCAAAACCGAGCTAAAGCCGGATCCCAGTTATCGCTGCCTTTCAGGAAGACCTGTGGATAAAACTCCGCTGCTTCTTTCGCGGTCAGTTGGTGCGACCAAGTCACTCGCTTGTCGTGCGCGGCGCCTGGCCCGGTGGAGTCAAACTCACCGAACCAAGCGGTTTTTTCATTGGCTGGAGTGTTATTCCAGTTGTCCCAACCTTCCGCCCTGATGTGCGCATCCATCCGGCACTTGATGTAAATGACCCGCGCATAGGGCCTCCAAGGTCTTCCTAGAAAGACGCCTTGGCCGGTGTTGTCGCCGGTTAATTTGCAATTGAGGAACACAAAGCCCGTCGGTTGATCGGCGGCTGTGCGACTGACTGCGCTGATAAATCCAGCCCCTTTGCTGTGGATCTCGCAATCTTCGAAAACCGCCGCCGCATTGCCGAATATAAAATCGACGTGACCTTCGATGTAGCAATCGCGATAATACTGCCTGCCGGTGGCGGCGTACAGCGTGTCCTGCCAGCCCAGGAAGCGGCAGTCTTGAAAAACCGCTTTGTCGGAATGCAGCGAGATGGCAACTGCTTGCGTGCCGGTGCCGTGGCTGTTCTCAAAAGTAATGTTCCGGGCCTGAAATTCCGCGCCGTCCACTTCTACCGAACTGCTGAAGAAAGTTCCGCCCGCATCCTTTGCTCCCATGCCGTAGGTGATGACGGTGGTTTTCGCATCGACTCCCAGGAACGTCATACGAGGCCTGTCCTGCGGCACCTTGATGCGTTCATGATAAATGCCTGGCTTGATGTTGATCACCAGCCTCTGCTGCGCGTTGTAAGCGGGCGCGTGGTCGATCGCCATCTGGATAGTTTTGAAGTCGCCGCTGCCATCCTGGGCGACCGTGACGGCGACAAAAATGGCCAAGGGAATTAGCATATCCGCTGCTCCTTATCATGTACGATGCTGTTGGAGCAAATTAAACAGAATTGGATATCCGGCAACTCGAACTTCTGGTGGCAGTCGTCGATCTTGCCAGCGTTACGAAAGCGGCGGAGAAGATGCACCTGACCGCGGGCGCTATAAGCCTTCAACTTCATAACCTGGCCGCAGAACTGCAAACCGAACTCTTTATTCGTTCGGGGCGCCAGCTTGTTCCCACGCGTGCGGGCTTGCGACTGGCCGAACACGGACGAAGCATAGTGCGTCAGATGCGCCAGATTTCCCAGGAGTTCGCCAATAATCCCGAAACTGACAATAGCCCCTTCCACTTCGCTACCGGCGCGACAGCGCTTATACACCGTCTGGGAAGGCCACTTCGCCTGTTGCGCAAGAGATATCCGTTGACGCCCTTCGATGTCACTGTTTTTCCGACAGAGGAAATAGTGGACGGCCTGATTGACCGCCGCTTCGACTTGGGTTTGATCTCACTGCCCTACTCGCGCGAAAATATCCGCGTCATTCCGCTCTACGAAGAAGAACTGCTGATAGTAAAACCTTCGCATAACAGCCAGTCAGCCTGGCATGTTGGTTCCATCACGCCTGAAGAAGTGGGCGCGGAATCTTTCCTGCTTTATCCGAAGCGCAGCAACATGCGGGCGATGATGGAAGAGTTTTTTACGAAGCTGGGCGTCGCCCCGAAGGTAGTTATGGAGGCCGACGACACGGAAGCAATCAAGCGGCTGGTAGAAAGCGGATTTGGCTGTTCCATCCTGCCTGAATTCGCGCTGCGAAACAAACCGCGATTTTTTGAACCATTCCGGGTTACGGGTCACAGGTTGGCGCGCACACAAGCTCTGGCGATGGCCGAAACAGAATATCCACGCGCGCTGACGCAATCCATTGCGGCGTTTCTCAAGGCCGAACTCTCCCACGAATCAGTTTCGCTAAATCATTGATTTAACGAATTACAATGCCGCGCCGTTTTGCATATCCCTATATTGGTTATTTGAACCATGTCTGATCAAATCATTCTCAGTAAGAACTCAATTGGCGTCGGCGACCGTTTCGCACACCAGGCGCAAGCGCAATTGCAAGCGTGCGTGCTGGCCGATAAAGCAGGCGTTGAAGTCATTCCGGTTTGGAATAAATCGAACCGGGAACACAACATCATTGGATCGGAACCAATTAGCCTTCGCGCGGCGGCCGACGCGGCGGTGAAGGCGCTGGGCTGGACTAAGCCTTATCACGTGGACGCCGACCACATTAATTTCGAAACGGTAGATCGGTTTCTGACACCGAGCGACTTTTACACCATCGACGTAGCGGACTGGATCGGCAAGCCGGCAAACGAAGCCGATGTCCAGGCGTTTGTCGCCAAGCATCCCGAACTTAACGGCAAGCTCGACATATCGAATACCTCGTCGGAAGTGAAGCTGGATGCGGATTATGTCGCCGCGACCGCGTCAAAATACCTGGCGGCGGTGAAAGAAGCGGGCCGCATTTATCGCAAGATTCTGCAGGCAAAAGGTGACGGCAACTTTATTCCGGAAGTGTCCATGGACGAGACCGACAGTCCGCAGACGCCGGCCGAACTGTTGATTATTCTGATTGCCATTGCCGATGAAGGCATTCCCATTCAAACCATCGCTCCCAAGTTCACCGGACGCTTCAACAAGGGCGTGGATTATCAAGGGAATCTGGAGAAGTTTTCAGAAGAGTTCGCCGACGATCTGGCTACCATTGCTTACTCTGTTGCGCATTACAATCTGCCCAGGAATTTGAAACTAAGCGTGCATTCCGGGAGCGACAAGTTCTCCATCTATGCGCCCATGCGCGCGGCGTTGACTAAGTTCAATGCGGGCGTACATCTTAAAACAGCTGGTACAACTTGGCTGGAAGAGTTGATTGGGCTGGCGGAAGCGGGCGGATCTGGGCTGGCGCTGGCGAAGGAGATCTACGCGAGCGCTTACTCGCAACGCGACGCGTTGTGTGCACCTTACGCAACGGTGATCAGCATTGACGCCGCCTGTCTGCCCTTGCCTGCAACAGTCGAAGTGTGGAGCGCCCAGCAGTTTGTGTCCGCTTTGCGGCACGATCAAGCAAATCCAGCTTTCAACAGTAATCTGCGGCAGTTATTGCATGTCGGCTTTAAAGTGGCTGCGAAACTGGGCCCGCGCTACATCGATCTGCTGGAAGAATATGAGCCGGTAATCGCAAAGAACGTAACAGGAAATCTGTTCGATCGCCACATCAAGCCCCTCTTCATCGCCTGACGAAGATTTCCTGAAGGCTTCAGCAGTAGACTTAAAGAACCGTTTGCTGATATCCCTCTTTATCACCTGTTACAACGACACGCTTTTTCCAGACACCGGTAAGGCAGTAGTTTCGCTGTTAGAGCGTTTAGGCCACGAAGTTGAGTTCCGGCAGGCACAAACGTGCTGCGGCCAGATGCATTACAACAGCGGCTACCTGCAGGAAGCCGTGCCCATGATGCATCACTTTCTGGATGTGTTCCAGGGCGCGGAAGTTATCTGCGTTCCGTCTTCCTCGTGCGTGGCGATGATTCGCGATCATTACCCGAAAATGGCGGCGAAGTCGGGAGATCCCGTGCTGATACGGGCAGTCGATGTGCTGCTGAATCGGACGTTTGAACTTTCCGAGTTGCTGGTGGACAAACTGGGCATTACGGATGTGGGGGCCTATTTCCCGCACATAGTGACGCTGCATCCTTCCTGCCACTCGCTGCGGTCGCTGCACGTGGGCGACAAACCGGCGCAACTGCTGCGCAGCGTGCGCGGCCTTCAGTTGCGCGAGCTTTCAGAGCCGGATCAGTGCTGTGGTTTTGGCGGAACGTTTGCGGTGAAGAATCCGGATGTGTCGGCCGCTATGCTTTCTGAGAAGGTGCAAGCTGTGCTGGAAACCCGATCTGAGATTTGTACCGCGCTGGACAACTCTTGTCTTATGCATATAGGAGGCGCGCTAAGCCGACAGAGAACTGGTGTTCGTTGTCTGCATTTAGCCGAGATACTGGCTTCAACCGAAAAGGGTGAGGCGAGTTGAACGTCCGCATCGGTGAAGCCGCTGAGGCTCCTTCCTTTCCGGCGGCGGCCAAAAAGCTGGTAGGCAACACGCAACTGCGGCACAACGTGCGGCATGCTACCGATGTAATTCGCGGCAAGCGAAACAAAGTAGTAGGCGAAGTCCCCGACTGGGAGAAACTGCGCGATTCAGCGCATGAGATCAAGCAGCATACGCTGCGCCACCTGGATTTCTATCTTGAACAGTTCGAGACCGCCTGCACGACTGCCGGTGGGCGTGTGCATTGGGCGAGCGACGCGGCGGAAGCGAACAATATTGCCATTCAAATACTGCGCTCGCATGAAGCTAGCGAAGTGATCAAAGTTAAGACGATGACGTCGGATGAAGTTGGGATGAACGCCGCACTGGAAGCGGCGGGCATCACGCCTTTTGAGACCGACCTGGCGGACCTGATTGTGCAGCTTGGCCAGGATCGGCCTTCCCATATCGTAGTTCCCGCGCTCCACCGCAACAAGATGGAGATCCGCCGTCTGTTCCTCCAGAAGATGGAACTCGAGGAACTTGGAGATAAGCCGGAAGATCTGGCGGCGGTGGCGCGCGCTTACCTGCGGGAGAAATTCCTGCGCGTGCCGGTTGCCATCTGCGGAGCTAATTTCGCGGTGGCAGAAACGGGATCCATTTGCCTGGTTGAATCGGAAGGCAACGGCCGCATGTGCGTCTCGCTTCCCAAGGTGCTGATCAGCCTGGTCGGCATTGAGAAGGTAATTCCCCGCTACCGGGATCTGGAAGTCTTTCTCCAACTGCTGCCTCGTTCGGCAACGGGCGAGCGCATGAATCCATACAACTCGTTGTGGACGGGCGTTAGTCCGGGCGATGGTCCGCAGGAGTTTCACGTGATTCTGCTGGATAACGGACGCAGCAACGTGCTGGCCGATGCTGAATCGCGGGAAACACTCGATTGTATACGCTGCGGGGCGTGTTTGAATGCTTGCCCGGTCTACCGGCAGACCGGCGGCCATGCTTATGGGTCGGTCTATCCGGGACCGATTGGGGCCATACTTACACCGCAACTACAGGACATGAAGCATTCGCAGTCGCTTCCTTATGCTTCGTCGCTTTGCGGCGCATGTTATGAAGTATGCCCGGTCAAGATCAACATCCCGGAGATCCTGATTCACCTTCGAAACAAGCTTGTTGAGAGCGGCGACGCTCCGCTTTCCGAACGCATGGCAATGAAAGCCGCTTCGTTTGCATTGTCCGATTCAGGCCATTTGAAGACAGCGCAAAGTTTGGCGCGGCTGGGTCAGAAAGCCTTCGCCGAGGACGGAGTGATCGGCAGTCTACCAGGTTTGCTGGCCGGTTGGACGGCGGTGCGCGATCTAAATGCAATACCAAAGGAGTCGTTCCGGCAGTGGTGGAAAAAACGCCAGAAGCAGCAGTCGCAGTAACGCCCAAGGCAGCCATGCTCGGTCGCATAAGGGCGGCGCTTAGCGATAGGAAGACAGAGCGAGAGTCCGACTATGCTTACATTCCCCGCCAATATGATGTGGCTGGCGCTTTAGAACCGGCCGAGCGGATTGGACTGTTCATCGATCGCCTGACGGATTACGGCTGCGATGTGTATCAATGCTCGGAAACGCAGATCTCCAGGTATGTGGAACTGGCATTGTCGAATCGACCCATGCGAGCTTTGGTGGTTGGTCCTGAAGTGCCGGCCAATTGCCTTCCGCACGACTATGAGTTTGTGCGGGACGAATACATGACTTACCGCGAGATCGACCGTTTCCAGGGTGTTATTACCGGTTGCTTCCTGGCGATTGCGGTGACAGGAACGATTGTTTTGCGCCATGCCGCAGGTGAGCCAACCCGCGCGCTGACGCTGATTCCGGATTACCACTTGTGCATTGTTTTCACCAGCCAGATTGTGGAGACAGTGCCGGAGGCTATTCGGAGGATGGAGGAGATGTATGCCACGCCCCTGACCACGATTTCGGGGCCGTCGGCGACATCGGATATCGAGATGACGCGGGTGAAGGGCGTGCATGGTCCGCGGACGCTGGATGTGATTCTGGTGCAGGATTAGGCTGCTGGTTTTTCTTTTAATGGACCGACGCAGGATTGGTAGAGGTTGTCACCGATCTTTTGAACCATGCCGCAGCGTTCAAGCGTGTACAACAGACGGAAGGTCATGGTTTTGGGAAGGCTGCAGCGGGCGGAGATGTCGCGAAGGCGCAGAGCTTCGCCGTTGCCTCGGAACGCGCTTAACACCTGGGTGGAATGGACAACCGATTTCACTAGATAGGGATCTCGGGCAGGCTTTATTTCAGTCATCGTGGCACTCAGCGTATCGCAAAAATGACGTTTGAATGTTTGATATTGCGAAACGAATACTTGAGGTGCGCTAAAGCTTCTTCAATGGCATACGATGTAATTTCATGAGGGACACAGTTTTTCCCGCGCTCGACCGGTTTCGCATCGAGATACCTTCCTGGGGATTTGCCAACACCGGGACCCGATTTGGGAAGTTCATACAGGCGGCCGCGGCAACAAGCATTGAAGAGAAGTTCAGAGACGCCGGACAGGTTCATGCTTTGACGGGTGTTTGTCCGACGGTGGCGCTGCATGTGTTGTGGGATTTTCCAGACGGCGTGCGGAGCGTTACGAAGGTGGCCGCGCTGGCGGCTAAGTATGGCATTCAGCCGGGTTCCATTAATCCCAATCTGTTTCAGGACCAGGTTTATAAGTTTGGCTCGTTTGGAAATCCTGACCAGGCGATACGCAACGAAGCACTGGCGCATTCGCGCGACAGTATTGCGATAGCGCGTTCGCTGAACTGCCGCGATATTTCATTTTGGGTTGCCGACGGGTCGAATTATCCGGGCACGGCAAATATGCGCCAGCGCAAAAAATACTTCGAAGAGTGCCTGCGGGCGTGTCATGCGGAACTTTCTGCAAGCCAGCGCATGCTGATTGAATATAAGCCGTTCGAGCCTGCTTTTTATCACACCGATATTGCCGATTGGGGAATGGCGCTGCTGTTTTCGCGCGCGGCCGGACCGCAGGCGAAAGTGCTGGTAGATACGGGCCATCATTACCAGGCGCAGAACATCGAACAGATTGTGGCTTGGCTGCTGGCCGAAGACATGTTAGGCGGGTTCCACTTCAACGACCGCCGCTATGCCGACGATGACCTGACGATGGGGTCCATTGACCCTTACCAGGTGTTCCGCATCTTTCACGAGATTCTGTTCTTTGAGTTCGAGGAAGGTAAGCGCGCGGATGTGGCTTACATGATTGACCAGAGCCATAACCTGAAGGGCAAAATAGAGGCGATGATTCAGACGGCTGGCATGGCGCAGGAGCTGTTTGCGAAAGCGGCGCTGGTGGACCATGCGGGCCTGGCGGCAGCGCAAAAGGCTACGGATCTGGTGCGCGCTGAATCTTTTCTGCAGGACGCTTTCGCCACCGATGTTCGGCCGGCGATTCGCGAATGGCGGGTTAGCAAGGGACTGCCGGCAAGTCCGATGGAAGCTTTCCGGCAAAGCGGTTATCTGGAACGTATTTCTGTGGAGCGGGCCGCGCGCAATATGGCAAGTGTCAGTTCTTACGCTTAGTTGAAAAGGATTTTTATGCCCGAGACAATTGAAATCACCCATCTGAAAGATCTGTGGGACGAAAAGACAGCCGCTGCGTTGGGCGCGGATGAGCTTGCGCTGTTGCGTTACCGTTCGAATCTGCTGGGCGCCGATTTGCGCATCACTAATTTTGGCGGCGGGAACACAAGTTCGAAGATCAATCTGGCGGATCCGTTTACCGGGCAGTTGGCGCGCGTACTGGCGGTGAAAGGGAGCGGCGGCGATCTTGGTTCCATTAAAGAATCGGGCTTCGCGCTGGTTTATCTTGACCGACTGGAGCAATTGAAATCGATCTATCGCGGCGAAGCGCATGAAGATGGAATGGTTGGCTATTACCCGCTGTCGGCGTTTGGCGAGAATCGGGTGGCCGCTTCCATCGATACTCCACTGCATGCTTTTCTTCCGTTCCCGCATGTGGATCATCTGCATCCGGACTGGGCGATTGCTTTGGCTGCGAGCGCGAACGGCGAGCACAAAATGGCGGAGTTCAACAAACAGTTTGGCCGGAAAATTGTATGGCTGCCGTGGCAGCGGCCCGGTTTTGAGCTGGGGCTGATGTTGGAAGCGGTAGTGAAAGCGAATCCGGGATGCGATGGCGTGCTGTTGGGGAGCCATGGGTTGTTTACGTGGGGCTATACGCAGCGCGAGTGTTATTTGAACAGCGTGCGCACCATTGACCAGATGGGCGAGTTCATCCTGCGGCATCAGCGTGAAGGCGCTCCTCTGTTCGGCGGTGAAGCGCATGCCGCGCTGGCTGATCGGGCTGAGATTGCGGCGGCGATTCTGCCGGCTTTGCGCGGCATTGTTTCTTCCAACAAGCGCGTGATTGCACATTATGCGGACCATGAAGACGCGCTGGCTTTCGCGGGATCGAAGTGGGCCAAGGAACTGGGTGTGCTGGGCACGAGCTGTCCCGATCACTTTCTGCGCACGCGCATCTGCCCGATGTTTGTGGATTGGAAGCCGGGCGAGCAGACGCTGGACGATTTGAAGCGGGTGATTGGCGAGCGCGCGGTTGACTATCGCGCCGATTACGGCAAGTATTATCAGGCGCACGCTACGCCGGAATCGCCGCGCTTGCGCGATTCGAATCCATCGGTTGTCATTATTCCGGGTATCGGACTTTTTGGCTTCGGCAAGAACAAGAAGGAAGCGAGGATCACGACCGAGTTTTTTATCAACGCGATCCACGTGATGTCGGGGGCCAACGCTCTGGACGAAGATAAGGCTCCCAAGGAATATCCGCAGGCGCGCCGTCCAGATCAGTCAAAAGAGTTCGTCAGTTTCAAGAACTACGTGGCCCTGCCGCGTTCTGAAGCGTTCCGCATCGAATACTGGGCGCTGGAAGAAGCCAAGCTGCAGCGCATGCCTGCCGAAGCTGAGTTCAGCCGTAAGATCGCGCTGGTCATTGGAGGCGGAAGCGGCATCGGCCGCGAAGTGGCTCTGTTGCTGGCACGCCGGGGGGCGCATATTGTTGTTGCCGATATGAATGAGGTAGCCACCGAAACCGTCGCGCAGGAAGTGGCCGTTATTGCTTCCTCCGACGCTGTGTCGCACACCACAGTCGACATTAGTTCTTCCGAAAGTCTCGCTAACGCAGTTGAGTTCACAGTAAAGCAGTTTGGCGGAATTGATGTTGTTGTGAACACCGCAGCCATCTTTCCGGTGGGCGCCAACGGTGGGCTGCTTTCTGACGCGCAATGGAACAAGACCTTTCAAGTGAATGTGACGGGCAACTATCTGCTGGCGCGTGAAGGCGGCTGGGTTTTTAAGGACCAGAAACTGCCGGTCGCGATGGTGCTTACCAGTTCGGCCAATGCTGTGGTGGCGAAACATGGGACCGAGGC
>PLRJ01000159.1:57638-191437 GCA_003163855.1 Bryobacterales bacterium
ACGATGTTCCCGCGCGACCGCGTGATGCAGTCGCTGCAGAAGTACAAGATCGAGTTCGCCGAGAGTGAGACGACTGAGGAGTTGCGGAACAAGCTGGCGAATTTCTATGCGCAGCGGACGCTGACGCGGCGGCCGATTCTGCCGCAGGATTGCGCAGCTGCGATTGTGTGGCTGGCGGGTGAAGAGAGCGCCAAGACTACGGGGCATATTATTCCGGTGGATGGCGGTTTGCAGGATGCATTCCTGCGCTGAGCCATGAAGCGGGTGTGTTTCGTGCTGCAGGTGCGGGCTGACAGGCTGGCGGAGTATAAGGAACGGCATCGGGCAGTGTGGCCCGAAATGCGGCAGGCGCTGAGTGAGAGCGGGTGGAGTAATTACTCGTTGTTTCTGCGTGAGGATGGACTGTTGGTGGGGTATGTGGAGACGGCGGACTTTGAGCGCGCGCTGAGTGAGATGGCCAAACGGGAAGTGAATGAGCGATGGCAGCGGGAGATGGCTGGTTTCTTCGAGATTCCCGCGGGAGTGACGCCGGACCAGGCGATGCGGCCTTTGGAGCAGGTGTTTCATCTGGAGTAGCATGGTTTCCGGTCTACCGGTTGGAGAGGCTTCGCCTCATTGGTCTCCGGTCTACCGGTTGGAGAGGCTTCGCCTCATTGGTTTCCGGTCTACCGGTTGGAGAGGCTTCGCCTCATTGGTCTCCGGTCTACCGGTTGGAGAGGCTTCGCAAGCATGTTGAGGCGCAGTTAGGGCGCAGACGTGGCTGGAACGGGTTCGTTGGATGCCGTTTAAGCGGCTTTTTTCACTTTTGCCGGCCAGATTTCGGGATGTTCGGCACGGCGTATGTCGCCTTGATCCTTCAGGATCTTCATTTGCCGGATTGTGAAGTCCAGATCTTTGAGATCGAGGAAGTGCTGGTGACGGTCTGCGCGGCGTTTTTCCGATTCAAAGCCAAATTCGATCTTTTGCCTTGTGGATCTTAGCTTTAGCAGGTCGGCGAGGCACTTGTGGAAGGCTCGCTCGTGGGTTGTTGCGTAGCGCATATAGAGCGTGAACAGCTTCTGGTCGGTGATTTCGGCGGTTTGCTGATCGAAGCAGGACTCTTGCAGGCGATTGGCTCGGTCGAGCAGCCAGCGATGCTGGGCCATTGCGGTGACGAGGAGCGTTTCGGTGGTTTCGGTTGGTTTGTGCTCACTTGTGAGTTGCTGAAGGAGATTGTCGTAGGCGGATTGGTCTTCGCAGGCTAAGACGCGGAAGGTGTTTGGGTTGTAGTTGAGACCGTGAACGGTTCGGTTCTGACTGACGATGGCCTTCCCGATTTCTGACGTTGGACCCGTCGAGTGAGTGGCGTTCTCGCGATTGGCAGCGATTTGCGCTTCTGAGGTGGGTTCGGCAACTCCACTTTTTTCGCGGTTGGCGCGGCGCTGTTCTGCGCGGCGTTGGGTACGCTTTGACATATAAGAGAGAACTCCTTTTTGAGTGAAATTGGCTGGGTCGGGCGGAGTGCCGGGTTGCCAGCTTACCCGCAGGGTCGCATTCGGGCCGTTCGGGTTGAGGGTGGGCGCGAGGGCGGAATGTGGGTAAATGATTGACGGGGCGGAAGTTGTTGGGTGCGGATTTTTTTGGGAAGTTTGTGAATGGTGCTCGGGCGCGAGGTGGCCGAGTTGCCTGAGGCGGTGCGGCAACATCTAGTGGAGCGGATGCGTGATCGTGCGATCAGCCTTTCCGATCTGAAGGAACTTCGCCTGTGGATGGAAACCTGGTCCGAGGCCAAGCTGCTAAAGGTGAGGCCCTCTGATGGAAACTGGCGCAATGCTCTTTGATCTGGAATCAATCCGATGATCAGCGACTTTTCTGGGCATTCTTGGTCTCGGCTATTTGATGCAATGAGGCTAGAATGGCATCGCGATTCTCGGCCTGCAACGCTTCGAAAAGGGACGTTAGTAGAGGCCGTACTGAGGCTACACGGTTGTCGGACTGGATGAAGTGTAAGGTGCCGGTCCAGGTCCATTTGATTTTGAAGTCTGGTGGCTGGGCGGAGACGAGTGAAAGCAGTTCATGAAGACGGCTGTCGATGTTGGGGTTTTGATTGATCGCCAGCGTTGAGGCAATCGCGAGCGCCCGCAGCGCGGACTGGACGCTCACGTTAAGTTTTGGAGTTTTCATGAGGTCTTCTGAGCGGGTTAGGGCCTCACTAAACTCACCGTCCGTAAACAGGGTCTCCACGAAATTTGATCGCGCCGACAAATCATCTGGATGCTGTTTCAGCCATTCGCGGTGGAGGGCGAGAGCTTCTTTAAAATTGAAAATGTGTTCGTGACAGATATTGGCGAGGGTGCGATAGCCTTCTTCATAGTCTGGATAGATTTGTAGAGCGCTGCGGTAATTTTCTGCTGCTTCCGTCCATTGACCGAGATCGACGAGCAACTCCGCGAGATTATTGTGCATTCTCGCCCAATCCTCTGGAGACTGTTCGCGGGTATATACCTGCAGAGCGGCGCGATAAGCGGCGACCGCTTGGGCGAATAATTGGCGGCCTTCAGCCCCTTCCCCACGTGTGCCTTGCTGTTGGAGAGCGAGTCCAAGGTTGGTCCGCGTCCTCGCCCAGTCCTGCGGCAACTGTTCGAGGGTATATACCTGAAGTGCCGAGCGATAGGCGGCAACAGCTTGGGCGAGCAATTGCCGGCCTTCCTCCCCCGCGCTGCGCATGCCTTGGTGTTGTAGAGCGACTCCAAGGTTGTTCTCCGTCCTCGCCCAATCCTGCGGCGACTGCTCGCGCGTGTGAATTTCGAGTGCGGCGCGATGAGCGGCGACCGCTTGAGCGAGCAGTTGCTTGCCTTCCTCGCCAGCGCTGCGCTTCCCTTGATCGTCCAGAGCGTTTCCCAGATTATCCTGCGTCCTCGCCCAATCCTGCGGCAACTGTTCGCGAGTGCGAATTTCAAGTGCGGCGCGATGAGCAGCGATGGCTTGAGCTAGCAGTTGCTTGCCTTCGTCGCCAGCGCTGCGCGCCCCTTGCTCCGCTAGAGCGCTTCCCAGATCATCCTGCGTAGCCGCCCAATATTGTGGCATCTGTTTACGTGTGTAAATTTCGAGTGCAGACCGATGGGCGGCAATAGCTTGGGCGAGCAATTGCCGGCTTTCTTCTGCCGTTGCGCGCGTCCCTTCCTCCTGGAGGGCGAGTCCCAGATTATCCTGCGTCGCGGCCCAATCTTGTGGCATTTGTTCTCGAGTGCGAATTTCCAGAGCGGCGCGGTAGGCGGCAACAGCTTGACCGAGCAGTTGCTGGCCTTCGTTGCCAGCGCTGCGCGTCCCTTGGTCCCGGAGAGCGTCTCCCAGATTATTCTGAGTTGTGGCCCAATCCTGCGGCAACTGCTGGCGGGTGTGAATTTCCAGCGCTGCGCGATGGGCGGCAACGGCTTGGGCCAGCGTTTGCCGGCTTTCCTCTCCCGTGCCGCGTATCCCTTGCTGCCACTGAGCGTTTCCCAGATTGTTCTGCGTCGCTGCCCAATCCTGCGGCATTTGCTCTCGAGTGCGAATTTCCAGTGCGGCGCGATAAGCGGTGATGGCTTGGGCGAGCAAGTTTCCGGCTTCCTCGCCCGCGCTGCGTATCCCTTGGTCATAAAGAGCAACGCCCAAATTGCTCTGTGTCATTGCCCAATCCTGCGGAGACTGTTCGCGGCTATATACCTGAAGTGCCAAGCGGTAGGCGGCGGCCGCTTCGGCAAGCAACTGGTGGCTTTCCTCGCCCGCGCTACGAAGGCCTTGTTTATGTAGAGCAGCTCCCAAATTGTTCTGTGCGGCCGCCCAATCCTGTGGCAACTTTTCGCGCGTGCGAATTTCAAGTGCGGCGCGGCAGGCGGCTACGGCTTGGGCAAGCAGTTGCTGACCTTCCTCGCCACCGCTGCGCGTCCCCTGTTCCTGTAGTGCGACTCCTAACTCACTTTGTATAGTTGCCCAATCTTGCGGCGACTGCTGACGCGTTACTACCTGCAGTGCGGAGCGGAAAGCGGCGATCGCCTGGGCGAGACGCTGCTGAATAGCAGGCCCTTCGGTACGTGTGCCGACTTGATAGCTGGCCATCCCAACGTTCACGTTTATCTCAGCCCAAAGCTGCGGCTGCGCTGCCCGGTCGACGAAGGTGAGGGCCTTCTGGTACGCCGCTAAAGCCTCCTCAAACGCATAATCACTGGAGCGCGCATCGCCGGCCGTTTGATAATTCCGGATGGTGTCTTTCACAAGGCTGAGCCGCTTGGCATCTAGCGCCGTTTCCTGCTTTTCGACTGCTTTCAGTTGTTTTTCGGTTCTCTCGCCGGCTTCGGATAAAAGATCGCCGGCTTTGCTGAAGTTGTGGTCGGCGAAGGCGGCCAAGCCGAGTTTGTAGAAATCGTCCTGCGCCTTTTCGACTTCGGCGGACCATTTTTCGATTTGCTGCTTCGCTTCTTCTGGCGTGAAGCCGTATTTCATGGCCCAGTCACGAATGAGCGGAGCGAAATCGATGGGCTTTTGCGGTTCGCCCGGGCGGGAGGCTTTGACCTGAAGCTTGGCTTTTTCGGCGGTACTTTCAATGAACGCTTGGACGAACTGGCGATCAGTCCAAAATTTCTTGGAACCTCCGGGCAGGAGCTTGATGGTGAGGAGGTCTTGGGGGAGGGGAGTTTTGCCTTCTTCCGGTTGCCAGATAGCCCAGTCTTTTTTTGTGACGTCAATGGTGATGGAGCGGCCGGGTTGGAAATCTTTGGGGAGGGGAATGCGAAAGAGTCCTTTGCCGTCGGTGCGATCGGTACCGCCGGTTTCGGCGATGGTCACTTCCAGGCCGCCCGCGGGTGTGGGATGGCCGTCTTCATTCACAAAAACGACTCGGCCACGCAACGTTGGCGACTGTGCGTACAACTGGATGGCCAGGGCCAGGCTTAGGAGACAACGGAGCATCATCTGGGTGCTCCAGTCATGGTGAAGTTGAAATTGGTGTTGCCCAGGTTGGTATAGCGCTTCTCGGTTTGAAAGCCCTCTTTCTGGGCGATCAGCGTGATGTCCGCTTCGGCTGGCGCGGTGACCTGGAAGTTGAAGTGGCCGAGGTCGTCGGTCTGGGTGGTTGCGAGAGCAGTTCCGTTGGATAGGAGGGAGATTTTCACTCCTGGCAGTGGATTGTTAGCAGCGGTCCAGATGGAGCCAGCGAAGGGTTGCTGGCGAGGCTGGTTGGAGGGGGTAGTGGCCGACGCGCTGGCCGGGGCGCTAGGAGAGTCCAAGGTGTGCCGGATGGCGGGGATGAGGCTGACCGCGGTTAGCAGGCCTACGACGATGGCGACCCAGGCTTGCCATTTGTCTAAGAGAGTTTTTGGCTGCGGCGCGGGAGTGGTTCCGATGTAGATGTCGCGACCGGCCTGGTAGAACGAGCCTTGGATCTGGCGGAGTTCCTTGAGGACGTCGGAAGGATTGGTAGCGCGCACTTCGGCGAGTTGGCTGATGATTTTTTCAGAATTTGGGGGCGGCGACCCGGTGGGGCCTTGGGGAGCGAGAACGTTGATAATTTTGCCGACTGCGTCGGCCAGCGGCGCTGCTGCAATGGAGTGCACGGCGGCGAGCGACGACGGCGGGGGGGTGTCGTCGAGCAGGCAGGGAACGATTTGTTTCTTGAGGGCCAGGGCGGTGATCCATTCGAGTTCGACGAAATCGGACTGGGAAGAGGGTCTGGACCAGAGGAGCAGCAGGGCGTCGGAGGCGGCTATTGCCTCGCCCAGTTTCTTGGGCCATCGATCGCCGGCGTGGAGTTGTTGCTGATCCTGCCAGACGGTGATGCCATGGGAAGCGAGTCCTTGAGCGAGCAGGGATGCGTGTTCGCGGTCTTGGCTTGAGTAGCTCAGGAAAAGAGTACGCATTGGTGGTTTCGGTTACCGTCCGAGGTTCCGAGATTGCTCCCGTTAGTTTATCTGTTTTTTGGAGGCGCGTCGTTGCAGCAGCGTCCCTGACAAAGTCGGGAGTTGGCGCCTCGGAGTGCTAAAAATCAGACCAGCTAAAGCAACCTGCTCAAGCCTGGAATGCGTGTTCGAATCAGCCCGCTTACGGCGAAAGTCAGCGGCACAGCCACCAGCGTTGCAAGCGCAAACTTCAACCCAGGCCCGGCGTCAACCGGTTTCAGGCATAAAGTCACTGCAACCAGGAGTGGTGTATGGAACAGATAGGCACTGAAGCTATTTTGCGACATCCACGCCGAGAATGCGGTTGGGCGGTTGAACTTTTCCCGGAACAGAACAATCAACCCGAGACACATGCCGAGGCAGAAGAACGCCTCCCAGAAGCAGAAGACAGCGCTCTGCCAGTGAACACCGCCCAGAAGGCTTATGGAGTCGCCGTGCAAAACGCCTGAAGTGAGGATGATCAGCGGGCAGGCGGGAACGCCAATAAACAGGGCCAGCTTGAACCAGAAAATCCCAAATGAGTACGGAATGCGCAGCAGCCAATCGCCGTGATAGGCCATGATTCCCACAATGAACAGCACAATGTACTGCGAGAAATAAGCAAGTTGCATATTCTCGATGCTTTTGCCGATAGGTTGCGTGATTCTGACCAGAAACGAGCAAGCGCCCATCAGCAGCATCAATTCGATCACTTCTTTGTGGCCAGGGAGTGACGGACGGGCGGCGCTCCCTTTCACGGCGAGGCGGAACACGCCATACAGAACGCAGAAAATCAGCAGTGCTAAGGCAAACCACATGGGGCCGGTGGCGCCAATGACTCTGCCACTGGTGAGAAAAGGCAAGTAAGCGCGCGCCAGCGGCGGAATGGCCGGGTTATCGAAATTGCGGAGCAGCCAATAGACCACGAAGGGGTGGATGACCAGCATGAAAAAGAGCGTCGGCACCCCGAGCCTGACGAAGCGGTCACGGGTGAACTTCAAAAAGCCTTTGGTGTCGAATGGCCGGGGAACAAAATAACCGGCTAACAGAAACAGGATTCCCATAAAGTAAGCCTGGTTAAGCGTCTCGAACGTGGCAAAGGTAATGGTGGTTAGAGGCGGAGGCTGGGGACCGTCAAAGTAATACCAGCCGCCGACGTGACTGTACGTGACGGCTGCATGGTGACAGATTACAAGCGCGATAAGGACCCAGCGAATATTGTCGATGAAAAACAGACGCGACTGCTTAGCGCTTTGTGAAGATGGATCCAGGATAGGAACTGCCGACTTGATCTCCACTGACTAAGCGAAATTATCGCCACCGGAGTTGTCGTCGCCCGAATCGTCATAGGATGAATCGTCGGTGGAATCATCCGTGGAATCGTCGGTAGAGTTGTCGTAATCGGCATCCTGCGGCGCCAGACTGTTGGCGACGTCGGAGTTGCCGCTGGCGTCAGCGAAGCGGTCGCCTCCGCGGTTATCGTGCGGATCGCTGCCGTAATAGTTATTCTCAATTATTTCTTCCGGCTGGCCGCCGCTAAAACCGCCGAAGCCGCCGCCACCAAAGCCACTGTGATGCGAGAACAAGGACTCAATGCCTTGAACAGCCAGAGTTCCGGCGGCCACTCCTGCCGCCGTTTGGGCGGCGCTACGCAGGAAGCCCGACATGGCGCCGGGAGCCGCTTGGGGCATGGGGCCTCCGTAAGCGGGCGGGGCTCCGTAAGCGGGCGGCGCTCCGTAAGCAGGCGGCTGAGCAGGGTACTGCTGGCCACCATATTGAGGAGCATTCGAATACTGGGCGGGCCCTTGTCCAAGGAAACTGCCGCCTTGTTGCGGTACCGGCTGGCTGGTTCGTTGCTGAAGTTCCTGAATCTGCTGCTGGGCGCGTTGCAGCGCCATGTTCTGAATCAGCACGGTCTGGGTCATCAGATATAGGGCGTCGGGCCGCTTTCCGATGGACGAGCGAATGAAATCTTCGGCTTCCGGATCGCGCGGGGGAGGGGGCGTCTGGGCAATCTTGTTAGCCAGATCGGCCAGCATGTTGTGTTCTTCTTGAGTCACTTTGGCACCTTCTCTAATTTAGACGCAAAACCAGGTGGGAAGTTCTTCCCATAGTTGGCCGAGGGCGGCCATTGAGTCGCCGCCTGGAGAGAATACCCTGCTTAGCGAACGAAGACTTGCAGTTCAAAACCAGTCGTGACAACTTAAGAGAGTGGAAACTAACGGCAGATCAAACACCGTACTCGTGGCGCCAACTGAGTCCACCGACACCGAAATTAACCCCTGGCAATCGGCCGCGCACCGCTTTGACGAAGCGGCTGAGTTGCTGGGCCTGGAAGACGGTATGCGCAAAGTGCTGCGCCAGCCGGCGATGGAGCTCACGGTAAACATTCCAGTGGTGCTGGACGATGGCCGTATTGAAGTTTTCACGGGATACCGGGTGCAGCATTCGATAGCGCGCGGTCCGGCCAAGGGCGGAATCCGCTTTGCGCCCGATGTCACGCTGGATGAAGTGCGAGCGCTGGCAGCGTGGATGACCTGGAAATGCGCGGTGGTCAACATTCCCTTCGGCGGCGGCAAAGGCGGGATCATCTGCGAACCGCAATTGATGAGCGATGGCGAACTGGAGCGCATAACGCGTCGCTACACAGCCGAAATTCTTGAGTTCATCGGACCCGAGCGCGACGTTCCTGCGCCTGACGTGAACACCAATGAACAGACCATGGCCTGGATTATGGATACGTATTCCATGCACAAGCGCTATACCGTCACGGCAGTTGTTACGGGCAAGCCGCTTGAACTGGGTGGGTCGTTGGGCCGTCCTGAAGCCACTGGCCGGGGTTGCCTGTTCGTCACCATGCAAGCGCTGAAGAAATTGGGCATGGCAATAAACACCACGCGCGTTGTCATTCAAGGGTTTGGCAACGTGGGCGGGATGGCGGCGCGGTTGATGAGCCAACAGGGATTCAAGATCGTCTGCATCGTCGAATACGATGGCGCGGTCTACAACAAGCACGGCTTGAACATCGAAGCCTTGCAGAAGCACAAGCGCGATACAGGCTCGATTCGCGGCTTTCCAGAAGGTGAAGACGTCGATAAAGATGAAGCGCTTCTAATGGATTGCGACGTGCTGATTCCAGCAGCGCGCGAGAACGTTATTACTTCTTCCAATGCCGACCGGGTGAAGGCGAAAATTCTATGCGAGGGCGCAAACGGTCCCACTACTTTCGTGGCCGATGCTATTCTTGCCGATCGCGGCGTGTTCGTCATTCCCGACATTCTGGCGAATGCCGGCGGCGTTACCGTATCGTATTTCGAATGGGTGCAGGACAGGCAAGGCTACTTCTGGAATGAACGCATGGTGAATGAACGCCTGGAAGAGATTATGGTGAAGAGTTTTGACGACGTCGTCGGCTATGCGGAACGGCACAAAGTGAACAACCGTATTGCCGCTTATATGCTGGCGCTCGACCGCGTTGCCATTGCGATAAGAAAGCGCGGCTTGTACGCCTAGCCGGTGAGTGTAGACGCCAGTACGCCGCTGATGCGGCAATATCAAACAGCCAAACAGCAGGTTCCGAACGCGCTTCTGTTCTTCCGCTTAGGGGACTTCTACGAACTCTTCTACGAAGACGCCGTAACGGCTGCGCGCGAGCTGGAAATCACCCTCACTTCCCGTAACAAAGAAAAGGGCGACCAGATTCCTATGTGCGGCGTTCCCTATCACGCCTCCAGCGGCTACATCGGCCGCCTGATTCAGCGCGGCTATCGGGTGGCCATCTGCGAACAGATGGAAGAAGCGGGCCCGGGAAAGAAACTGGTCCGGCGTGAAGTGACGCGCATTGTGACACCCGGCACTGCTACCGACTCGTCGCTGCTGCATTCGCATGAGAACAACTATCTGGCGGCTGTTTATAGCAAAGGCCAGCGCAGCGGCTTGGCTTATGCGGATTTATCCACCGGCGAGTTTCGAACAACCGAGCTGAACACGGACGAGCTGACGGCGGTGCTGGAGACGCTGAACATCCGTGAGGTGCTTTATCCGGAAGGACAGCCGGTGGGCGCCAGTTGCCTGGAAACTTCGCTTGAGGCTTGGGTCTTCGGCAGCGACTATGCCGGCCGCCTGGTGCTGGAAAGTTTTCGCATGCTCAGTCTGGACGGCTGTGGTCTGGCAGATAAGTATCTGGCAACGGCGGCGGCAGGAGCTGTGTTGTATTACCTGCGAGAGACGCAGAAGTCGGCGCTCAGCCATTTGAACCGTCCGGCCTTTTATGAGCGCCACGATCACATGGTGCTGGATGCGGCGACGGTGCGCAACCTGGAACTTGTTGAGCCGTTATTCGCAGGCGAGAAGCGCGAAGCCACGCTGGTAGGAGTGCTGGATAAAACCTGCACCGGTATGGGCGGACGGCTGCTGCGTGGAAGAATTATAAGCCCGAGCTGCGACCGTGCCGAGATTGAAGCGCGGCTGGATGCGGTGGGCGAACTCACCGGTAAGGTGATTGTGCGGGAAGAACTGCGTAAAACTCTCGGCCAGGTGCAGGATGTGGAACGGCTGCTGGCGAAGGTGACACTTGGCACGGCCACGCCACGCGAGATGCTGGGGCTGGGTCGGTCGCTGGCGCAACTGCCGCAATTGGCACGTATCACCAGTCAGTTGGATGCTGCCGGGTTAAAGCAGCAAATTGACGTGGTTGAAGAGGTGCGTGAAAAGATTCTAACCGCGATTGCCGATGAACCGCCGGTGACGCTGGCAGACACCGGAACCATCCGGGATGGCTTTAACGCGGAGCTGGACGAACTGCGTGACATAAGCAAGAACAGCCGCCAATACATCGCGGCGATTGAGACACGGGAACGCGCCGCCACCGGCATTCAGTCGTTGAAAGTGCGCTTCAACAATGTCTTCGGCTACTACATTGAAGTGTCACGCGTGAACCAGACGCTGGTACCTGCTACTTACGAGCGTAAGCAAACTCTGGCTAACGCGGAACGCTACACCACGCCCGAGCTAAAGGAACTGGAAGAAAAAGTTCTATCGGCTGAGGAAAAGATGCTGGCGCTGGAGCGGGAAATCTTTCAAGGCGTGCGGGCGTTCGCGGCATCTCATGCTCAGAGGATTAAAGAGGCTGCTCGTGTTGTAGCCGAACTGGACGTTACCGCAGCCCTGGCGCATGTGGCTGTTGAAAACCGCTATCGGCGCCCGAAATTTTCAGATTCCGGAGAAATGCGAATCGATGCAGGGCGTCATCCCGTCATAGAAAAGCTAGCGGAGAAAGATGCCATCCGATTTGTACCGAACGATCTCTATCTGCATTCGTCCAAGGAATACATAGCAGTGATTACAGGACCTAACATGGGTGGTAAGAGTACGTACCTCCGCCAAGCAGCGCTCATCCTGGTAATGGCCCAGCTTGGCTCCTTTGTTCCTGCGGACGCAGCCCAACTCCCAGTGGTGGACCGTGTTTTTACCAGGATTGGCGCGGCTGATAATCTGGCACGCGGGCGTTCGACGTTTATGGTGGAGATGACGGAAGCGGCCGCCATCCTTAATACAGCGACATGTAACAGCTTTATCGTATTGGATGAGATTGGACGCGGCACGTCTACATACGATGGCTTGGCACTAGCCTGGTCGATCATTGAGTACGCGCATGAACGTATTCAGGCGAAAACGCTGTTCGCAACCCATTATCATGAGCTAACGGAGCTTGCTGATCAACTTTTCGGGGTAAGAAATTTGCACGTTGCCGTAAAAGAGTCAAATGACCAGATCTTGTTCATAAGAAAGGTCGAACCGGGTCCGGCGGACCGCAGTTATGGCATCGAGGTAGCAAGATTGGCAGGTCTTCCCTTGCAAGTAATCGAGCGGGCGAGGTCAGTTTTATTGCATCATGAAGAGAAGGAACACTCGGTCACAGCTCAGCTGAGTCCGGGCGAGGCCGAAGCGCCCTTCCAGATCAGGCTTTTTGAGCCCGTAGACCAGGGGTTTGCCGATCGGATCCGGAGCTTGAATATAAACGAGCTGAAGCCGATAGAAGCGCTGCAAATATTGCAGGTTTTACAGCAAGAGTTACTAAAGAGATGAGAATAGCAGGTATCATGAGCGGGACTTCGCTCGACGGGATCGATGTGGCAATCATCGACATCACCGGTTCGGGCTTCAAGTCGAAGATAAATGTTTTGACTAGCCATTCTGTGCCTTATCCGCGAAAGGTACGTGAGGCTCTTTTGTCAGTGTCGAATGCGAACACACAGACCGGTGACATTTCCAGGTTGAATTTCCTTCTGGGCGAACTCTACGTCGAGGCGCTGGAAGAAACCGTGGAGCGCGCCGAAATTCCTCTCAACACTATTAAGCTGATTGGCTGTCATGGCCAGACTATCTTCCATGAAGGCCAAGGATCGCAGTATATGGGGAAGAAGGTGGCCAGCACTTTCCAGATCGGCGAATCCAGCGTAATCAGTGAGCGGACAGGGATTGATGTTGTGTCGAACTTTCGGGAGCGGGACATGGCGGCCGGCGGTAAAGGCGCACCCCTGGTGCCCTACCTGGATTACCTGTTGCTCCGGCATCGGGGTCGTGGTCGTGTAGCGATCAATATCGGTGGCATTGCCAATCTGACCGCTATCCCGCCGAACACCAGCACTGATCGAGTGATTGCCTTCGACTCGGGTCCTGGAAACATGGTTTTGGATCAACTGGTGAGCCGAATCACATCAGGCCGTCAGACGTTCGACCGCGATGGTGCGATTGCGGCGTCCGGCGTGCCCGATCCGAAACTGCTGGCCAAACTGCTGCGCGACAAATATTTTCGCGCGAAGCCGCCTAAGACGGCAGGCCGTGAACAGTACGGCGCCGATTTCGTCACCAAGCTTTTGGATACGGAACTGAGCAGCGAAGATCTGGTTGCAACTGCTACGGCTTTAACTGCCGAGAGCATCGCGCTGGGTGTACGCAACTTCGTTCTGTCTGAGATGCGTGTGGATGAAGTCTTCGTTTCGGGCGGAGGAACGCATAACTCTACGCTGATGGCGATGCTGCGCAAAGCGCTGGATCCGATCCCGGTTATGTTGACTACCGAGATGGGTCTGGATGTGGATGCCAAGGAAGCCATTGCATTTGCCGTCATGGCGTATGAAACAGCGCACCTGAGGCCGTCGAACGTGCCCATGGCTACGGGAGCGAGAAAGTCTGTCGTACTTGGAAAGATGACTCCGAATGGCCTGCCGCGCAACGGTGGCGGAACGAACGGAAGCACAACCAGTTCCAGCGGCACCGCCGTGCATAAAGCACCGGCAACGCCGCGCCCGGCCAAGGTTGGACGAACGGGCGTGACGGCAAAAGCCAAGGCTGCCGCTACGCGCTAGCGACAGCTTTAAGTTCTTCACAAAGGCGGATGCCCAGAAACGGGTTATCCGCCTTTTTCGTTATTTATTTGAGTTGCTTGTAGAACACGGTGGTGTCGCAAAATTCGCCATCGGGAAGCAAAGCATAGTTTGGAATAACACCCAGACGTGTCCACCCTAAGCGCACGTATATTGTCTCAGCGGATGCTGATGCGGTATCAAGAACAAGCAGAGTCTTCCCGGCACGCACAGCAGCTTCTTCGACGCACTCCATAAGCCGCAGCCCTACACCTCTTGAGCGCGCAGACCGATGGACCAGCAGCTTTGTAACCTCGCCACGATGCGGTTGATTGGGTGGCATCGCGGTGAGGATTTGAACCGTCCCCACGAGCTGTGAGTTGAGAAATGCTGCCAGCAGAATGCGCTTGCCAGCAGCTAGTTCCAGCACGGCATTTTCAAAGAATACTTTAGAGTCTTCTATGGAAAAAGGCGCCATGAAACTTACTGAGGCTCCGCCTGCCACACAGTCCAGCAACACCTCGGCCAGCGCATCAGTATAACTGCGCGCTTCCGCAGCGCTCAATTGCCGGACCTCGAGCACAAGATCAGTTTACTTTCATGTGAGAGAGCAAACCCGGTTCGGCACTATTCCTGTAGCGATCTGGAAGTCTGTTTGTGAATGCGTTTAAACCGGAGTGATTTTCCCATGCGGCTTGTGAAAACAAATGTGCTTTGGGCTGACCTTGCCCAGCGATGGTTAGCCGTGCTGGTAGCCGCAAGCTTTTTATTTCAGCAGGTGGCGCAAGCGGCTGACCCTACGACCGTAATGCCTACAGGCGGGGCTTACGTGGCCGGAGGCGGCTCCATTAAGTCTTCCGGCAACGCAATAACAATCAACCAATCAACTCTGCGCGGCATTATCGACTGGAGCACATTTTCCATAGGACAGGGCGGGACCGTCACCTTTCGCAATGGCAGCGGGGCAACCTTAAACAAGGTAACGGGCGGCCAGATGACTTCTATCTTCGGCTCGCTGCTTTCCTCCGGCAGCGTCTATGTCATCAATCCAGAGGGTGTTCTTATCGGCGCCGGCGCGCACGTCAATACCGGCGGCGACTTTGTCTCCTCGACTCTCAATTTGCCTAACGCAGCGTTCATGAGTGGGGGCGCGCTGACTTACCAAGGAACCTCGAACAACGTGGTGGTGAACCTTGGGTCTATCTTTTCCTCCGGCGGCAGCGTGTTCCTTATCGGGCACGATGTCACCAACTCCGGCAGCATCAACGCGAAGGGTACGGTAGGCCTGGCCGCGGGAAGCGAAGTCCTGATAAAGGATTCCACCGGTGATCAGCGAGTCTTCGTCGAAGGCGCGGCCGGAGACGTGACCAACAGCGGAACCATTGCGGCGGCGCAAGCCGAACTGAGAGCGAAAGGCGGAAACGTCTATGCCCTTGCCGGCAACAATTCAGTGATCGCGGCCACCGGCACCGCCAATATCGACGGTAAAGTCTGGCTGGTCTCCGACGGCGGCAGCACCACCGTTACCGGCACTGTCATCGCTAAGAACGCCAACGGCCTGGGCGGTTCCATTGAAACTTCGGGTCAGAATCTTGATATCTCTAACGCGACTGTCAAGACGGGCCATGGCGGCAACTGGCTGCTGGATCCTGTCGATTTAACCATAGATAGCGGCGCCGCTACCACCATTCAGAACAGCCTGGCGACAACGAATGTCACGGTCAGCACGTCTTCCACCGGTTCCAGCGGACCGGGCACAACCGCGTCTGGCGTCGGCGACATTAACGTTGCCAGCAATATTGCCTGGTCGTCAAACAGTTCACTCACTATCAGCGCCTACCAGGACATCAACGTCAACTCAGGCGTAACGATTTCTAACAGCGGCGCAGGCAATTTGACGCTGCGCGCCGACAACACTTCCAGCGATACCGGAACGGTGAATTTGAATGGCTCATCACTGCTCGACTGGTCGCAAAGCACCGGCATCATCTCCATTCTGTATAACCCGGCGGCGGGCGGCGGAGGCGGTGGAGGCGGCGGTGGTGGTGGCGGAGGCGGTGGTCCAGGTCTAGCAAGGCCCTTTGGACCGCATCCCAATTTCACCACAACCAGCGCCTACAACAATCCGACCGACTACTCGGCCCATGTTCTTACGAACAGTAGCTGGACAGCGCCCGCGGATCATAGCGTTTCCAGCCAGTTCACCGCCTACATGCTGGTGAACAACGGCACAGACCTGGCCGCGATTCCCAACACCGGCAATTTCGCATTAGGCACGGACCTGGATATTTCTTCCACTTCTAATTTCACCGAACTCGGCCTGGCTTCCCAGGGGTTCACTGGAATCTTTGACGGCTTTGGGCACACCATTAACGGCCTAACAATGGCGGTTAACGATAGCCCCTTGGGACTTTTCCAAATTGTGGGCGCAGGAGGGATCATCCGTAACCTCAATTTCACCAGCGTCAACGTGACCGACGCGATAGGGGACGTCGGCGAGTTCGGCGGCCTGGTAGGAGAGAACTCAGGAACGATCGCGAACGTCACCGCTTCCGGCGTGGTCCAAAACGCTAACGGACCATACCGCACGGGCGGGGTTGTCGGGTATAACACTTCTAGCGGAGTTATCTATAACGTCCAATCCAGCATTGTTGTGAATGAAACGGCGGCCCAAAACCCTTCGGGTACTACCAGCCTCGGAGGTCTTGCCGGCCAGTCGGATGGAATCATCATTAACTCCACTTCAAGCGGGGCGGTTACCGGCAACGGCATCTCTAATATCGGTGGTCTCGTGGGTGCAAATAATGGAACCATTTCAAATAGCTCTGCTTCAGGGGCCGTTAGCGACAACGGTGAAAGCCCATACATCGGTGGTTTGATTGGCTCCAACACGGGCACCTTAACCGCCGTCAGTGCTTCGGGCAACGTCACGGCGGCTGGAACAGGCGGCGTCTATGCCGGCGGCTTGATTGGCAATAACACGGCCACTTTCTCGGATTTATTTGCCAGCGGTAATGTTACCGCTGGCAACGGCTCGCACACCGGCGGCCTGGTTGGCAACGGAGGAGCCGAGGTAGACAACTCCTATGCGCTCGGCACTGTAATCGCAGGTAATGGCTCCTTTGCCGGCGGGCTGGTTGGGTTCACGATCTATCCGGTTACCGGTTCCTACGCCACCGGGAACGTTACTTCCGGATCTGGCAGCTATGCGGGAGGCCTGACCGGCTGGTCGTATTCGACGAACATTAGTGGATCGTACGCCACGGGAGCTGTTACAGCAGGCGATAGCAGCACTGTCGGGGGGCTAGGCGGGCGGGTCGACGGCACAGTGGCCACATCTTATGCGTACGGCGCCGTCACGGCCGGCGCTTCTAGCATGGCCGGCGGGCTGGTTGGGGCAGCCGGCTCCGAAATCAGCGGATCGAATTCGACCAGCTATGTTTCCGCCGGCAATGGTTCGACATTGGGCGGTCTGGTTGGCAACGATCTAGCTGCTGTAAGCAATTCCAATGCAACCGGAAACGTCTTCAGTTCGGCCACGGTGACTGCCGGTGGTTTGATCGGCTCAACTTTGGGCAGCGTAGCGGGCTCATACGCGAATGGCGCCGTTACAGGCGCGGGCGGTTCCAAGCTTGGTGGTTTGATTGGCTACACAAACGGATCGGTGACCAGTTCAAACGCGACCGGGAACATAGACTTAAGCAGTGGTGGCGGCGCAGCGGGCGGCCTGATCGGCAAGGCTGATACCAGCAGTTCCGTTTCAGATTCTACTGCGTCAGGGCAGGTGCAAGGCTTAGCGTCCTACGGCAGCCTGGGCGGCCTCATTGGCTTAAGCGACGCGCCCGTGACCACTTCCTCTGCCACCGGTAATGTGACAGGCGGAAACGCTACCTGGATTGGCGGGCTGATTGGTGAGAGCCATGGAACCGTTGGCGGTTCCAATGCGAGTGGGATCGTTACGGGCACCACGTACGTGGAAGCTGGCGGCCTGGTTGGGAACAGCTTCGCCGCTATCAGCGGCTCAAGCGCGACCGGCGCGGTAAATGCCGGAAACGCCAGCTACGTGGGCGGCCTGGTGGGCGGAAGCAGCGCCGCTATCAGCAACTCTAATGCAACTGGGGCAGTGACGGGATCGACCTACAGCTATATCGGAGGCCTCCTCGGATTTAGCAATCCGGGCGCGGTCAGCGGCTCCTACGCCACTGGTGCCGTTGTTGGGGGCGCCAATTCAAGTATCGGTGGTCTGCTAGGTGAGGCCACAGACGCCGTCACCAACTCCTACGCGCTGGGCAGCGTTACGGGTGCGACAAACGGTTTTATAGGGGGGCTGGTTGGCTACACAAATGCCGCCGTTTCTGGTTCGCACGCCTCGGGTAATGTTTTGAGTGCGGGTGCTTTGAACGGCCTGAACGCCACCGGCGGCTTAATAGGCTGGATTGATTCGTCGGGCTCGGTAACCAACTCCCAAGCTTCGGGTTCGGTTACCAGTACTGGCAGTGGTGGCTCGATTGGCGGTTTAGTCGGAAGGTTGTTTGGCACCGCCACAACTTCTATGGCTACTGGCACAGTCACGGGTGGCGCCTATTCATGGACTGGCGGCGTGTTTGGCGAAGCGGACTCGCCGGTGTCAGGATTTACTGACGTGGCCAATGTCCAGGCCGCGGATAACTCGCAAGTGGGTGGAATTGCCGGTCACGCCAGTGCCACGGTAACAAGCTCTACCGCTTCCGGCGCTATTGCAGGAGGGGCCGCGTCAAACGTGGGCGGCCTGGTGGGTGACACAAATTCTGCAATCACAGGTTCAACTGCCTCCGGCAATGTCTCCGGCGGTACGGGAGCCGCTGTTGGCGGACTGGTGGGTGACACAAATTCTGCAATCACAGGTTCAACCGCCTCCGGCAATGTCTCCGGCGGTACAGGAGCCGCTGTTGGCGGACTGGTAGGCGTCGGTGCTTCTATAATCTCATCCAGTGCCAGCGGAAATGTAACTGGGACCAACGGGGCCGCGGTCGGTGGGCTCGGCGGCCTTACCGGTCCGGTAAGCGGCTCCAGCGCCACTGGGTCCGTCAGTACGGGGGCAAGTGGCTTGGGCGGGGGGTTAGCCGGAATAGTGTATGGCAGCATCTCCAACTCCTACGCCACAGGCAATGTCACAGCAGCCGATTCCCCCACAGGAAACGGCGCCACGGCGGGCGGTTTGGCGGGCGATGTTTACGGGAATGGCAGCAATTCCATTTTGAATTCGTATGCAACCGGCAATGTGACGGCCGGCTTACGGGATGCCGCAGGCGGTCTAGCGGGCTTCTCCGAGGTTACGATCAATAATTCCTATGCAACAGGCCAAGTGCAGAGTGGTGATAGCGGGCTCTCGGGCGGTCTCATCGCTTTTGATGTCGGCACGGTCACGAACTCATATGCCACCGGAAACGTGTCGGTGGGTGCCGCGACTATCAACAACAATAATGGCGTGGCGTCCGCTGGCGGTTTGCTTGGTATTACCGTCCCGGGTGCTACTGTCACAGGCAGCTGGGCTACCGGAACAGTCACCGGCGGCGATTACAGCACTGTCGGAGGCTTAATTGCCCTCGCCAATGCCGCCGTCTCGCAGTCATACGCCACTGGCGCAGTCACCGCCGGGATAGCAACCAACGCGGGCGGACTCATCGGCATCACATACGGAGCGGTCTCAAATTCATACGCCACCGGTAATGTCACAGCGGGTTCAGGGATAAATTACAACAATTCCGGCCCAACTCCCTTGACGGACGCTGGCGGTCTGGTGGGCGACGCGGCAGGCAGCACTGCGACCATTACAGGCTCCCATGCCACCGGAACGGTTGTAGCCGGCGACTTCAGTTACGCCGGGGGATTGGCGGGTTTTGTCCAAGCGAATGTGAGCCTGTCTTACGCCACCGGCAATGTTACGGTCGGGGCGTACTCAGTCGCGGGAGGCCTGATTGGCGGAAACATTGCTGATGTCAACCAGTCCGATGCGACCGGAAGCGTGACTGGCGGTGACGCCACTTGGTCTGGCGGATTGTCAGGCTACAACGGTGGAACCATTGAAACCTCCTATGCCACCGGAAACGTTTCGGCGGGTACTTCCGCTGCGGCGAATGTTCCCTGTGCAGGCTGCAACACATCAGCGGGAGGTCTGGTCGGCCAGTCATTCGGCCCTATCTCCACCTCGTTTGCCACCGGCAATGTTTCGGCGTTGGGCGCCGGCGCCTGGGCTGGCGGCCTAGCTGGGGGCGCCTATACGGGATCGAATATCAGCCAATCTTATTCAACGGGTAGTGTCAACGCCAACGGTGCAGACACGACGGCAGGCGGCTTGGTCGGCGATACTCAATCCGCGGTCAACAATACCTACGCCACCGGAGCCGTTACTGCCAGTGGAGTCGGCTCCATCGCCGGTGGTTTAGTCGGCGTCCTGGATATCGGGACGGTGGATTATCCCGGTGCGCCAAGCATCTCCTCCTCTTATTCGATAGGCGCCGTTAGCGGAGCCGATACCAACGGCGGCTTGGTCGGCCAGAATCAGGGAACAGCCGATATCACGTCCGCTTATTGGGACACCACAACTTCCGGTCAAAGCACCAGCGCAGGCGGAACTGGACTCACAACCTCACAATGGCTGATTCAAGGGCCGTTCGCCGCTAGCGATTCCAATTGGGACTTCACCAACACGTGGGTCGGGGGCTATCCCTATCCGGTACTGAAGTTCTTCCCGTACGTTGTCGCGACGTTGGCGCCAAATGGGAGCCGCACTTATGGCCAGTCTGACCCTGCCTTTGGCCTTGTTTCGGCAACCGACCAGAATGGCAACAACGCCCTCTCGTCGATCGAAGGCACGCTTATACCGGTAACGGTCGCGACAGACACGCACGTCGGCGCCTACAACACGGGTGGCAGCGGACAGATTGTACCTGGATCTCAGCTGACTTACCTCGGCACGCTGACCATCGACCCGCTCACGATTATCCTCGGCGGCCTTGGTGCGAGCAACAAGGTGTACGACGGCACCACTTTGGCTACGCTTTCGCTGGGCAGCCTTAACGTCGCCAACCTGGTTGGCGACGACAACATCACCCTGAATGTCTCAAACGCCACCGGGTCATTCGGAGATAAGAATGTCGGCACTGGTAAGACGGTCGATGTCACTGGAATCACCCTCAGCGGGCCTGATGCCGGCAATTACATCATCGGGAACAGCTACCAGACCACCGCAAATATCACCCCGGCCACTTTGACAGCTACGTTTACACCGGTTAATAAGGTGTACGACGGCACCACGTCAGCATCCGCGTCTTCCGTCAGCGGCTTATCCGGAGTCATTGGAGGTGATTCAGTATCGCTGCAGGGTGAAACACTGGCCTTTGCCAGCCCGAATGCGGGAGTCAGTAATGTCTCCGCTTCAAACTATGCGCTGACTGGCGCGGATGCCGGAAATTATGTCGTCACCTTCATTCAAAATGGAACTGCTTCCATAACACCCGCCACCCTGTATTATGTAGGTCAATCCGGCTCGAACCGCCCCTATGGCGCGGCCAATCCGGTGTTTTCCGGTACGGTTACCGGCTTTGTAGGAGGCGACACACTGGCTTCCACCACCAGTGGCACAGCAGTGTTCACCAGTAACGCCACTCCTGCAAGTAATGTGGGCTCCTACGGGTTGAATGGCAGCGGTCTCATGCTCACGACCGGCAATTACGTTCTGGCGCAGGCTCCTGGCAACGCTACGGCCCTGACTATCAATCCCATCACCATCAGTATCGGCAACGTGACCCAATTTGCGGGCTCGCCCACCCCGACTTTTACCTTTAGCTATTCGGGCCCAATGACTCCCTACCTGCAATCGCTACTCGCCAGCCTGGTCCTTGTCACTAATGCGCCGGCAATGGCTACAGCCGGTAGCTATCAGATCACGGCTTTGATTCCGGCGGCGCTGGCCGGCGACATTCTGGTCGCACCTGGAACGCTGAACATTCTCGCCAATATCAATAACTCCACAAACCCGGCCACGCCGCAGTCAATCGCCACGCTGCCTGCCGTATTGCAAAACCAGGGGGTCAATGCTCCGCTGCCACTGCCGCCATTGAGTGGACCGTCGAGCGGGAACCTGCTGTTGCCGCCCAATGCCTCCGGCATGTTCCAGGTCGTCATAACTCCTTCGCCCGATTGGACTACTTCCGCGCCTTCGGGAACTCAAGGGAATGCCCTGTCGCAGGCCTCCTTCTCGGAGAAATCTCCGGATGGGCGCACTACCAACAACAAATCCACTTACGCGGCAGGTGCCCATTGAGAACGAGTTCGACCCCGACAATTAAGGCTCAAGCAATGCTCAAAACTCTTGGCAGATACCTGTTCGCCGGAGCTTTGGTTCTGTCTCCTGCCGTGGGCCAGCAAGGCACGGGTGTCGCCCCTTCGTCCGGGCCACCCACGCGGCAAAACGGAGCCTCCCAGGTGGTTCCTCTCCTCAAAGGACTGGTCTTCCTTTCCAAGAGCGAGGAACTAGCCAAAGACGGGGTGACGGCCTCGGGGGTCAATACCGGCGGCGTGCCAATGCTCGGCGACGACTTCAAGGACAAGATGGCCGCTTACCTGGGTCACCCGTTAACCTTCGAAGGCTTGGATGCCATCACGCATGAAGTCATCGTCTATTACAGGGCACGGAGTCATCCGCTGGTAGATGCGGTGGCGCCGGCGCAGGATGTCTCCACGGGTGTCATTCAAATCATCGTGACCGAGTTTCTTGTTGGTCAAGTTCGCGCAGAAGGCAACCGATGGTTTTCAGATGAAATCGTAACGGCTCCGGTAACTCTTCATCATGGAGATGAGATAGACAGCCAAAGGCTCATCAACCAGCTGGATGCGGCGAACACCAATCCGTTCCGGCGTGTGAACCTTGTCTACCAACCGTCAAGCGAGCAAGGCTACACGGATATCGTTCTGGAGACGCAAGACCGCTTTCCTTTTCGGTTCTATACCGGCTTTGACGATAACGGGACGCCCGCCACCGGACGGAACCGCTGGGACGCCGGCGTCACCTGGGGCAATGCGCTGTGGCACGATCAGCAACTCTCCTTTCAGATCTCCACGAGCACGGATTTCTTCGGCGGGGCGGCACGTCCTTATACCCAGCCCACCGGTGCCACCTTTCTGGGGCAATCGCTCGACTGGAGCATGCCTATTCGTGGGCGAGACTCCATTTCCATTTTTGGACTCTTTGACCGAAGTGTTCCGAACGTTGGCCAAGACTTTGGACTCGTGGCTGTCAGTGGCCAGGCGAGCATCCGCTACAACCTCGCCCTGCGCCGCACCGGTTCGCTCATCCACAACCTTGCCCTTGGATACGACTTCAAGACCACCAACAACAACCTGCAGTTTGGCGGAACACAGGTGTCGCGCACCAATGTGGAGATTGATCAATTCCCGCTGATCTACGCCGCGAACTTAACGGACAAATGGGGCAGCACGGCCCTGACGACATCGGTTACATACAGCCCCGGCCATCTCACCCCGAACAACACAGATTCTAACTTTGAACCTGGATCAGGTCAGTCGGGCCGCTTGCTCGCCTCTTCCCGTTATGCCTATTGGAGGTCGGATGCCACCCGCTTGACGAAGCTGCCGGAAGGCAGCATCTGGTCTTTGCGAGTTATAGGACAAACCTCCACCAGCAACCTGCTCTACACCGAGCAATTAGCCGGAGGTGGCCCCGATATACTGCGCGGCTACGATCCAAATTCGGTGCTGGCCGATCGCGGCGTCATTGTGAGCAATGAACTGCGCTCGCCATCGTTCCATATCATTCCCGGCGAGACGGCTGCGTGGCTTGGAAACTGGCAGGCGCTGGGCTTCTGGGATTGGGCGCACTTAAGCGCGGTGAGCGATGCGCCAGGCGCGCTGAACAAACTAAGCGCGTCCAGCGCGGGAATGGGTGTGCGCTATAGCTGGAGTTCACACATCTCCGCCAAAGCTGACTGGGGCTACCAATTGCAGCACATACCAGGCAGCGGCAACCGCGATCAGTTGCTCAGTTTCGGCCTTATGACTTCTTACTAGCTAGCCCAAGTCAATTTACTTCTGACCGATCCGCAGCCTGCAACTCCGAGTCTTTGCCAAGCAGATGCAGAATCAGCCGTAAGGGCATGCCTGAAAACTCCGGCTTGTCCTCAATGTCAGCGCGAATATCCAGCAGCGAACGCTCCAATAGATACGATTCCAGCAATATTTGCTGATGCTCACGTGTAGCGGGCATGTAAGGTGCGTCTTTGGCCATGTTCCAGTAGCCGCGTAGATACGCTGCGCAGACGTTAAAGTACCAGAATCGCGCCCATCTTCGAAGCCGGGTTACGGCCGCCTTATCCTCCATGCCGTCGCGCTCGAATGTGGAACGTATGGAGACCTGTGTCGCGTAGCCAAATGAAATCAGCATGCTGGCCGCGTCGCGAAGCGGGCAGCGTTTGATCCTGCGCTCGCTGAGGTGAGCCGAAGGATCGCCGTCGAAATCGAAAATAGCGGCATCGTTGTTTTCGAGGCGCAGCACGTGCCCGAGATGCAACCTGCCATGAAAGCGGGTCCGCTCCGAGGCAATGCGCTGGGCGAATACGGCGTTGAACTTTTCGAGTATCGCCGCTTCCTGCTCCAGAACCTGGCTGGCCAAAAGCCGCACATCGGGCTTCATTTGCGAAAACCGCTGTCGAAGGAACTCCAGTCGGCGCCCCGTGAGTCCCACGTAACCGTGATAGAGACTCTGGCGGTAAAAGTCGTTAAACACCTCAGGAGCGAACGCGGGGTTGTCCTTCATCTTTGCCAGTTGCAGGTGCAGTTCTGCGGTGCGCTTACCCATGGTGGCGGCAAATTGGAGGAAATCGCCCATTAACTCGACAGTCGAAGCAGATGGGTCCGCCAACACCAGATTCAGGTCCGTGAATCGCGAGAATTGCTCGAAATCTGGCAGAGGCGTGTTCTCCGCCTTCACCCGCGTCAGAAAATCGTCTATCTCGGCGCGCGTAGCCATCCATGCATTGCCCTTATTGGGTACGAAACCGTGCAGAATTGCCAGCGTAGTGCTTTTTCCCAGGTCTGATTCATAAACTAGCTGACCCGCCAGCGGAGGTGCGCTAGCAAACCGGTATGCAGGCTCAAGCAAAGCTTCGCCCATCTCCACCCCGGCGTGGATACCCGGCTCAACGTTTCCCAGAACCTTTAATACGAAGCGATCTCCGAAGCGAATGGAAGTGGCAACTTCAGAGGGCAGCACCTCCGGAGTAAGATCGGGATGCGTAGCGCCCCACAATTTCCGGAACTCACGATTGCGGCTGGCGACGAGCGAACCATGGCGTCCGGCGTGGCGCTTGCGGCGTGCGAATGACTCAAGCAAGGTAGTCGCGAATTCCGGATTGTCCGAGGCGCTATACAGGAATGCATTCTTTCCGTCAGACGCCCGCACTTCAGCCATGAACGAGTAGGGATGCGCCTCACGAACGGCCTTTACATCCTCCTCGCTGCCGCAGCCCACCGGCAGCAGATACGTTTCCGGATCCCCTGATGTGAACTCCGCGCGCACAAAGATCAATTGAAAACGCTGCGCGACGATGGGAATGATTTCTGTTATTTCCAAGGAGCGGAAACGGCGATCGTTTGATCGAAACCAGGGACGAGCCTGCAGATACTTAGGAAGAACGGAGGCGATACTGGCGCTAATATTCTCTTCCCATATGTTGGCGAGGCTTGGTACGAACACCACCGGCAGCCGAAGTTCACCGGTTCGAGGTTGTTGCACGGTGACGGGAACTGGCACCTCGTGTTTTTCAAGCGAAAACCAGAAGAAGGAATTGGGACCGAGAGTGAGCGTGTAGGCCGAATCAGAGACAACCGGAAAATCGGTCCTGCCAAACATCTCCACCGGCGTGTACCCTGCGAACCCCTTCAGATCCAGTTGCACGGCTTGTGAAAATCTGGAGAGGTTGGCTACTACCAGGATTACTTCTTCTTCATAGCGGCGCACGTAAGCCAGAACTCGCTGGTTCGAGGGTTGCAGAAACTCCAGGGTTCCACGCCCAAAGGCTTTAAACTTCCTGCGAAGAGCAATGAGCCGTTTGGTCCAGTTGAGTAGCGAGGTAGAGTTCTCATTCTGCGACTCAACATTCACGGCTTCGTAGTGATAAGCGGGATCGATGTTAACCGGCAGGTAAAGTTTCTGTGGATTTGCCGATGAAAACCCTGCGTTCCGATCCGGATTCCACTGCATGGGAGTCCGAACTCCGTTACGATCTCCAAGGTACACGTTGTCGCCCATGCCGATCTCGTCGCCGTAATAAATCACTGGCGTGCCTGGCATGGAGAACAGCAGCGCGTTCATCACCTCGATTCGAGGCCGGTCGTTCTCAAGCAACGGTGCCAGCCGCCGTCGAATACCCAAATTGATCCGGGCGCGCTGATCGGACGCGTACGAGCGATACATGTAATCGCGCTCTTCGTCGGTCACCATCTCTAACGTCAACTCATCGTGATTCCGCAGGAACATCGCCCATTGGCAGTTCTCGGGAATAGCCGGAGTACGCTTCAAAATCTCAACAATCGGCAAACGGTCTTCCAGGCGCAGGGCCATGAACAGGCGCGGCATTAGCGGAAAGTGGAAATTCATCTGGCATTCATCGCCGAACTCTCCGAAATAGGCAACCGCGTCCTCCGGCCACATATTGGCTTCCGCCAGCAGCATGCGATTAGGGAAACGTTCGTCCAGATGGCGGCGCAATTCCTTCAGGAAGGAGTGCGTTTCGGGCAGATTCTCGCAGCTTGTGCCTTCGCGCTCATATAGGTAGGGGATAGCGTCCAGGCGAAATCCATCAACACCCATATCCGCCCAAAAATCGAGTGTGTGCATGACGGCACGCCGCACCAGGGGATTGTCAAAATTAAGATCGGGTTGATGTGAAAAGAAGCGGTGCCAGTAATAGGCTTTGGCCACAGGGTCCCAACTCCAGTTCGACGGTTCGAAGTCTTTGAAGATAATGCGGGTACCGTCGTACTTGGTAGGGGAGTCGCTCCAGACGTAAAAGTTGCGCCAGTTGGACCCGGGCTCCGCGCGGCGGGAGTGTTGAAACCATTCATGCTGGTCGGACGTATGGTTCACAACCAGCTCCGTAATGACTTTCAAGCCGCGGCGGTGAGCCTCTTTCAGAAAGTGTTGGAAGTCGCGCAAAGTGCCGTAAGACGGATGCACGTTGCGGAAGTCGGCGATGTCATAGCCGTCGTCTTTCCAGGGTGAGGGAAAAAACGGCAGGAGCCAGATGGCGGTTACGCCGAGGTCCTCCAGGTAGTCCAGCTTTTCGGCCAGACCGCGAAAATCGCCCATCCCATCGCCATTGCTATCCCGGAATGCCCGTACGTGCGCTTCATAAATAATGGCGTCCTTGTACCAGAGAGGATCGTTATCGCCAGAGCCCAAATTTTTCGAGTTCATGCAGTCGCCAGTGTGACGGCGAATGCAAGGTTACTGTTTCTAACGCTGAGACAAACGCTAGGATGATAAGGCATGACTTTGACGAAGTTTTTGGTGGCGGGATTTCTGCTGGGAGTAAACACATTAATGGCCGCCGATCTACGGCTGGGAATCATCGGCACCGACACGTCACACGTCACGGCCTTCACAAAAGTGCTGAACGACGGTACCGCGCCCGATCACATTGGCGGCGCCAAGGTCGTTGCCGCCTTCAAGGGCGGCAGTCCAGATGTCGAGCAGAGCGCCAAACGAGTAGATGGATACGCCAAGGAGTTGCAGGAAAAGTGGTCTGTGAAAATGGTTGCTTCCATTGGCGAATTGTGTCCGCTGGTGGACGGCATTCTGCTGGAGAGCATCGACGGACGGCCGCACTTGGCACAGTTCAAACAAGCCGCCGCGTGCGGGAAACCGGTATTCATCGATAAGCCGCTCGCTTCCACCTTTGATGACGCCTTGGCGATTGCCCGCGTGGCCCGCGAAATGAATATTCCCTGGTTCAGTTCTTCGTCGCTGCGTTACAGCGAGGTGGCACAGATGGGAAACCCGCAGATGACGGGTGCCATGGTGTGGGCCCCTGGACCGACGGAGCCGCATCACCAACTGGAGCTTTCCTGGTATGGTGTTCACGGCGTTGAGATGCTTTATACGCTGTTCGGCGCCGGCTGTGAGGAGGTCAGCTTGATGTCCTCAGAGAAAGAGGATGTGGCAACTGGCAAATGGAAAGACGGCCGGCTCGGGGTGGTGCACCTGGAGCGGCCTTATGGAAAATACGGGGCCATCGTTTTTCTACCCGAGCAGAAGATCGACTTTCGGCCTGACATGAAGTTCAGCTACGTTCCGCTGGTGAAGGCGATTGTGGAGTTCATGCAGACCCGCACTCCGGCAGTTCCCAACTCAGTCACTTTGGAAATGTATGCCTTCATGGATGCCGCCCAGAAGAGCAGGGCGCAAGGCGGACGAGCCGTGAAATTGCTCGACACCGGCGGGAAGTAACCAGCTGTGGCGCGCATTGTCCTGAATACGTTTGGATCGTTCGGAGACATTCATCCCTATCTGGCGATTGCCATTGAGTTGCAGCGGCGGGGGCACATCGCTGTCATTGCGACCTCAGAAGTGTATCGGGCCAAAATAAAGGCTGAAGGGGTGCAGTTCGCCGCCATTCGTCCTGACGTAGGCGAATTGATGGGCAACACAGCCTTTCTGGCAAAGCTCTGGCACCCCAAACTGGGCAGCATGTACCTGCTGCGCGACTATTTGCTGCCCGCCGTGAAGGAGGGCTATGAAGATTTGTCCGCAGCCTGCAGCGGTGCCGATTTTCTGCTTACGCACGCCGCGGGCTACGCCGGCCCCCTTGTGGCTGAAAAATTGAAGCTCCGTTGGCTCTCGATTGCGTTGCAGCCCGCCATTTTGTTTTCGATTATGGACCCGCCGGTGCTAGCGGCTGCAACTTGGCTGCGTTATTTTTATGCGCTTGGAAATTGGCCCTTTGGCCTGCTGATGCATGGCGCCCGCTGGCAGACGCGCCGGTGGGCCAAGCCGGTGCTTGAGCTTCGCCGGCAACTGGGATTGCACACCGAAGTGAATCCGGTGATTGAGGGGCAGTTCTCGCCGTTCGGCACGCTGGCTCTGTTCTCGCCGCAATTTGCCGCGCCGCAACTGGATTGGCCGGTGAATATTCAGACCACCGGGTTTCTTTTCTATGATCGGCGAGGTGAGGGCTTTGGTCTTCCACCTGAACATCCCAGCGGGTTGAGCGAAGGTTTGAAGAAGTTCCTTGACTCTGGGCCGGCGCCGCTACTGTTTACGCTGGGTTCGTCCGCTGTTATGCAGCCAGGAAGTTTTTACACCGAAAGTGCGATGGCTGCGAAAGCTTTGGGGATGAGAGCCGTTATGCTGGTGGGCAAAGGCGAGAACGTTGCCGTTCAGCCGGATGATTCGCTTCATGTTGAGGAATACGCCTCTTATGCAGCGCTGATGCCGAGGTGTGCCGCCATCGTTCATCAGGGTGGGATTGGGACCGTGGCGCAGGCGCTGCGGTCTGGCCGGCCGATGCTGGTTGTGCCATGGGCGCACGATCAGCCGGACAATGCCGAGCGCCTGCGCGGGTTAGGCGTGGCGCGAGTACAGAATCGCGGCAGTTACACGGCAGCCGCAGCGACGAAGCATTTACGCGAGCTTACGCGCAACGAAACTTATTCGCACAAAGCTGCGGCGCTGGCAAAAAGCATCAGTCAGGAAGATGGCCTGACCGTTACATGCAATGCGATTGAGGCGGCGCTCTCCTAGGCCGCCCCGAACAACTCGTCAAGGCTCCTGGCGTCGAGTAAGCGGAGGTACAGGTCTTCTAGCTCTTCGACCTCAAGTTGCACAATCCGTTGATTCACCCAGTCGGGCGGTGTGCCAAACCGTTTCGAAACAAGCTTTTGAAATAGAGCGCGCTCTCCTTCCACCCGGCCCTCGATCCTGCCGGCCGCCATTCCCTGTCGGATCATTGGCCCGTACAAATCGTGGTCCATAATATCGGTCAAAATAGGCATATTCTGGCTCTCCTCTTTTATAAAACCACCCAGGCTGCGCAATCCAGCCAGGAGCGTCAACTCCTGCAAGGCTTGCGCGCGATTTGCCGGCCCACTGGCGGCGATTTTCTCTAAAATGCTGCGGACCGCTCGCCTGCCATCCGGTTGCCGCGCCAAAATACTAAGTATATTGTCATCCAGGCTGTCGCTTTCCAGCAAGTCCTTGCCGTCCAACTCCCGAATATCCACCATCTTGACCTCAAACGACAAGCCGCCCGCGGCAATCCGGTTCTTCATCCTCATGGGCGCTTCGCCCACGTATAAAACGAGTTGGCGCGGAAGACGCATGCATTTCAACTCAATGGCAACTAGATAGTCAAGCATGCGGAAAGCCATCCGCGCGTCGTTTGTGCTCTGCAGTTCCACGTGGAAGAGTGTGCTGTCCCGAGCCTCCCCCAACAAATCGGGCTGATGAGTACGCGCCTCCGGCAGATTGACGTTGAGAAACTTGGCCACCTCAAGTCCCATCAGTCGCGACAGGAAACCCGAGGCTCCGCGCGTGAGCAGGTTCTTCAGCGCGACATCGTATTTTTGCATCCGCGAAGACGCAGTGCCCAGCCGCTCCGCGAAGTCTCAGCCAACCGATCAGCGCTTCTTCCGAACCAGACGCCGAGCCTTCCTGACCACGCTGGGGTTCTCCGCAAAAGCCTCTTCAATCAGCGCTTCCTGCTGATCATGATGAACCTTGTGCGCGCCGGCAGCCGGGCTGGCCGCTGTGGTCCGCCCCACATAGCCAAGATTGCGCCGGGGAGCTCCGCTGTTTGGAGAAGGATTGATGATGGACTGCATCTGCTCTTCCACGAAGTACCAGGCACCCATGTTTTCCGGCTCTTCCTGCACCCAGAAGAGTTCAGCCGATTCGGGATAGCGCTGCAGGATATCCGTCAATCGCTGCAACGGGAATGGATACAGCTGTTCCATGCGCAGAATTGCCACATCATTGCGGCTGAGTTCTTCACGCTTGTTTACAAGGTCGTAATAGACTTTGCCTGAACAAATCAGCACCCGGCTCACATTGCGCCCAAGTACCTGACCGTCGCCCATCACTTCCTGGAAAGTGCCTGTGGCCAAGTCTTCCAGCTTAGAAGCAGCTTTGGCGTAACGCAACAAGAACTTCGGCGTAAAGATGATGAGCGGTTTTCGCATGCCCCGGCGGTCTGCGCCCCCATGCATCTGGCGCCGCAGCAAATGGAAATACTGGGCAGGCGTCGAGCAGTTGCAAATCTGCATATTGTTTTCGGCGCACAACTGCAAGAAACGTTCAATGCGCGCGCTGGAGTGTTCCGGTCCCTGACCTTCAAAGCCATGTGGGAGTAGCAGCACCAAGCCACTGGGCTGATTCCACTTGCACTCGGCCGAGACAATAAACTGATCGACAATAATCTGCGCACCGTTGACGAAGTCGCCGAACTGCGCTTCCCAAATAACCAGCGTCAGGGGGCTTGCCACGCTGTAGCCGAACTCAAAACCCATAACCGCAAATTCACTGAGTGAACTGTTATAGGCCTCAAACTTCGCCTGTTTCGGACTCAGATTCTGCAGCGGCAAATAGCCGGTGCCGGTTTCATAATCCAGAAATTCGAGATGCCGCTGTGTGAAGGTGCCGCGCTTGATGTCCTCGCCGCTCAGGCGCACGGGCGTCCCTTCTGTCACCAGTGTGGCGAAGGCCAATGTCTCGGCGAAGCCCCAGTCTATGGGTGCTCCGTTGATCGCTTCGTGGCGCTTTTCCACCAGCGTCTTCAACTTGGGATGCAGATGAAACTCTGCCGGTAGGGTGGTGCACTTGGTTACTAAGTCAGCCAAAACCTCTTCCGACACCGCCGTGGAAGGAATCGGCTGCGCAATCTGTTCCGTCGCATTCGGCGCGAACTGCTCGATTTGAAATTCTTCGCGGTTCTTCCTGGCCTCATCGTAGGTCTGGCTCAACTCGGCGCGCACGCTAGAGCGGAGTGAGTCCACCTGCTCGGCAGGCACAAGCTTTTCGCGAATCACGCGTTCGCAATACTGCACGGCAACCGTGGGAGTCGCTTTAATCTTGCGATACATCACCGGCTGGGTATAGCTTGGATCGTCCGCTTCGTTATGACCCTGACGGCGGTAGCCAACGATGTCGATGACCACATCGCGTTTGAATTCCTGACGATAGGCATACGCGATCTGCGCTGCTCGCAGACACGCTTCCGGATCGTCGCCATTCACGTGAAAGACCGGAGCTTGAATCGAGAGCGCGACATCTGTGCAGTAGACGCTGCTACGGCCATCCATTGGATCGGTTGTGAAGCCGAGTTGGTTGTTCGTAATGATGTGGATGGTACCGCCGGTTTTGTAACCATCCAGCTGCGAAAGCTGCAGTACCTCAGCTACTACGCCCTGGCCGATGAAGGCTGCGTCGCCATGAATTAACACTGGAATCACACGTGCGCGCTTTTCATCGTTCAACCTGTCCTGCTTGGGCCGAACCAAACCTTCCACAACAGGATCAACGGCCTCTAGATGGCTTGGGTTGAAAGCAACCGAGACCAGGATTTCGCGTCCGATGCTGGAGTTAAACACTCCGCTTGCGCCGAGGTGGTATTTCACGTCGCCCGCGCCCTGCACGCTATTTGGATCAGGCTCGCCATCGAACTCGGAAAATACCTGCGCCATCGATTTGCCGACAATATTCGCCAGCACGTTCAAACGTCCGCGGTGCGCCATGCCGATGACGGCTTCATTCGCGTTCTCGTTGGCGGCCCGCTCCAGCACTTCGTCTAGAACGACAATGGTGCTCTCCAAACCTTCCAGCCCGAAGCGCTTCTGCCCCACAAACCGGCTTTGGAGGAAGTGTTCAAACTCTTCAGCCTGAACCAGCCGGTTCAGAATGCGGTGACGTGTGGCCTCATCCAGCTTCCAGTTGTTGCGGGTGGCTTCCATCCGCTCCTGAAGCCACTGACGCTGCGCCGGATCGTCAATATGCATGTACTCGATGCCGATAGATGCGCAGTAGGTCGTTTGAAGGCGGTCCAGAATTTCGCGCAGCGTTTCAAACGGCTGATTGTAAGGCGCAATAGCACCGCTCGGCGCCTTTACCGCTCCTGACAAAAACGGGCGATCCAGATCCCACAACGTAAGCCCATAGGAAGTAGGATCCAGGTCGGGATGATAAGCCAGTTCGCCACCTAGCGGGTTGGTATTCGCCAGAAAATGCCCGCGCGTGCGATAGGAGTTGATCAGTTGAATGACGGCCGCTTCTTTGGCGACATCCGTGTTGATGGGCGCGCCGTAACGCGAAGGCGAAATCGGCGCGTCCACCTGCCATTTCAGCGGACGATAAGGTATCTTCAGCTCGCGGAAAGCAAGCTCATAGAAGTTATCTTCGCCGAGCAGCATCTGCTGCAGTTTGGCGAGGAACGCACCCGATTCGGCGCCTTGAATAATGCGATGGTCGTAGGTGCAACTGACCATGACAACTTTGCTGAGGCCGAGTGTTGTGCGCGTTTCTTCGCTGGCGGCGGCAAACTCAGCCGGAAACTCAATGGCGCCAGTCGCGATAATGGCCCCTTGTCCTGGCATCAGGCGCGGCACAGAACCATAGGTGCCAACCGTTCCAGGATTTGTCAGCGAGATGGTGGTGCCCTCGAAATCAGGCACCGTTAACTTGTTGCTGCGCGCCCGCGCCACAATATCGTCGTAAGCGGCCACAAACTGGGCAAAGTTCATCCCATTGGCGTTCTTGATATTCGGCACTTTCAGGGAACGTGTGCCGTCTTTAGCCGCGATGTCGACCGCCAGGCCAATATTGACGTGGTCGCGCACCACGCGAAATGTTTCGCCGTTGTTTTCCGCGAAAGCATGGTTCAAGGAAGAGCTTCCCTTTAAGGCGCGCACTATCGCCCAAGCAATCAGATGGGTGAAACTCAACTTGCTCTTGCCATGAAGCGCGCGGTGCCGGTTGATGATGTTGCGGTTCTCTTCAATCACGCGGACCGGAATGCGGCGCTGCGAGGTAGCTACTGGAATCGCCAGACTCGCCGTCATGTTCTCGGCAATGCGGGCGGCGGCGCCACGCAGCGGAACCAATTGGTCACTTGCGCCCAGCGATTTTGCATCCTGCTTGGCAGGCGCAGCAGCGGCAGTTTTGGCGACGGCCGTATTGGTGGCGGCTGCGGGAGGTGGCGGGGCTGGGGATGGGGGCGGCACAGCGGAGGGCGCAGGAGCCACTACCGCTATAGGGGGAGGAGCCGGCGGCGCAGGAGGCTGCACTGGCTTCGGAGGGGCCGCCACCGGCGCTTCCGCATAGGTGCCGTTCGTCGCCTGTGCCGCTTGAGTTTCGCCGTTTCCGAGATGAGTCAACCCCTGCTGCTCAGCCTCGATAAACAAATCGTTCCAACCATCGTCCACGCTGGTGCGGTCTAAACGAAACTGCTGGTAAAGTTCGTCCTCTAGCCAGCTATTAATTCCCAGCCCGGGTTCCTTGACATCTTGCATGTGAGTGGTTTTGCGTGCGCGCGAGAGCCGGCGGGATTAATCACGTTAAAGCCGCTATACACCCGTACGCAGTTTTTCTTCCGTATTTTTATTGTAACGAAGGTTGACGTATTTAAAAGCAGCAACACTGTAAACTATTGGACGAATGACTCTTGAAGAGCTAGAAAGAGAATACGTTACGCTCCGGCAGCAGGGTGAAGCTGTTCGGAGCTATCTTTGACGCGCCACGCAAACTGGAAGAGATTAAGAAACTGGAAGTCGAAATTAACAACCCCGACTTCTGGAATCAGCCCGAAAAAAGCCAGAAAATCATGCAGCAGCGTAAGCGGCTGGATGAATCCGTGCAGAGTTCAAACAGCGTTGCCGCCACTATTTCCGATGTAGACACGATGTTTGAACTGGCACGCGAAGGCGAGAATATTCTCCCCGACCTTGAGCGTGAACTTAAAGCCCTGTCGGCCCGTCTGGAATCGCTTGAAACCGGGATGCTGCTGTCCGGCGAGAACGATCAGCGCGATGCCATCGTAGTGATCCATCCCGGCGCCGGCGGAACTGAAAGCCAGGACTGGGCGGAAATGCTATTGCGCATGTATCTGCGCTGGGCCGAGCGGCATGGCTATGAGTCCGTCATTACCGACCGTCTTGAAGGCGAAGGCGCAGGCATCAAATCCGCCACGGTTGAGATCAACGGCGAAAACATCTACGGCCAACTGCAGGCCGAAGTGGGAGTGCATCGCCTAGTTCGAATTTCGCCGTTCGACGCCAACGCGCGCCGCCACACTTCGTTCGCTTCTGTGTTCGTTTATCCGCAGATTGATGATGAAATCAACATCGACATCAAGCCTGACGATCTGAAAATCGATGTGTTTCGCGCCAGCGGCGCGGGCGGTCAGCATGTGAACCGAACCGAATCGGCCGTTCGCTTCACGCATCTGCCGACCGGGATTGTCGTGCAATGCCAGAATGAACGCTCGCAGCATAAGAACCGCGCCAGCGCCATGAAACAGATGCGCGCCAAACTTTATGAATACGAGATGGAGAAGCGGCGCGTGGCCGATGCCAAGGTGGAAGAAGGCAAGCTAGAGATTAACTTCGGCAGTCAGATTCGCAGCTATGTCCTGGCGCCTTACCGTCTGATAAAGGATCACCGGACGAAACTCTCTATCGGCGACGTGGACCGCGTGCTGGACGGTGACATGGATTCATTGATTCATGCTTACCTTGTTTGGCGCAAGACGGGTCGCGTTGCCGGCGATAGCGGCGGCGACGATCTGCCGGTTTAAACGCGGCATGCTGGTTCCGCCTACTGAAGATAATATCGCCCGCGCCGCCGGAATCATTCGTGGCGGTGGCATGGTGGCTTTCCCGACAGAAACCGTGTATGGTTTGGGCGCCAATGCCTTGGACGAAGCCGCGGTGGCGCGCATCTATGCCGCGAAGGAACGCCCCTTCGCCAGCCCGTTGATTGTTCATGTCGCGGACGAAGCTATGGCCCGCACGCTGACTACGGAGTGGCCCGATCTTGCGCAGAAGCTCTCCGCGAAGTTTTGGCCCGGACCACTGACCATGGTGATTGCTAAAGCCGCTATTGTGCCTGACCTGGTAACGGCCGGCCTTGATTCAGTGGGAATTCGGATGCCCGTTCATCCTGTCGCACTTTCGCTGATACGCGCTGCCGGTGTTCCTATCGCGGCACCAAGCGCAAACCTCTTTACGCAGGTGTCTCCCACTTCGGCCCAGCATGTGCTTGCAAGTTTAGGCGGAAAGGTAGACATGATTCTGGATGGTGGGTCCACGCAAGTAGGCATTGAATCCACGGTCGTCTCGCTGCGGCGCAGTCCACCCATGGTGCTCCGTCCCGGCATGATTTTGCAGCATGATTTAGAGCACGCCACGGGAGTCCACTGGGAACGTGAGATTGACAAGCCGTCTATTGCCGAGTCGCCAGGGATGCATCCCAGGCACTACGCGCCCCGCACGCCGTTCTATGTCCTGCAGTCCGGCACGCACCCGGCGGAGGGCCGCGGAAAGATCATTGAAATGCCGCACCACAGTGGTGAATATGCCGCTCGCCTATACGCCGAGCTTCATAAGGCCGACTCTGAAGGTTGGGATTGGATTGCGGTCTATCAACCGCCCGACGCGCCCGAATGGGCAGGCATCCAGGATCGCCTGAAACGCGCCAGCCGGCGCTGATTGCTAAGCATTAACCAAGTCAAACACTTTGCGATGATCGCTCAAGAACTGTTCCAAGCCCTTTTCCGTAAGCGGATGGTGAAACATCTGCTGCATTACCTTGTAAGGCAGCGTCACGATATGAGCCCCGGCTTTTGCCGCTTGAATAACGCTCAGCGGGCCCCGCACTGAAGCTGCCAGCACTTGCGTCTTGTAATCGTAGTTACGATAGATGGTCATGATGTCATCTATCATTTCGATACCGGGCCAGCCGATATCATCCACGCGGCCCACAAAAGGACTCACAATGTAAGCACCAGCCTTGGCTGCAACCAAGGCCTGGGCAGCGCTGAAACAAAGCGTCACATTCGTCCGAATACCCTCTTTGACAAACGCAGCCACCGCTTTGATGCCCTCAGGAATCAGCGGAACCTTCACCACGATATTCTTGTGAATAGCGGCCAAGCGGCGGCCTTCCACAATCATCTCCGGTGCAACCAGCGAAACGACTTCGGCGCTCACATCACCGTCGATGATGTCGCAAATCTTGCGGACTTGCTCTTGCACAGGAAAGCCCTCTTTGGCAATCAAGCTGGGGTTCGTGGTTACGCCATCGACAATGCCCCAGGAGGCCGCATCCTTCAGCTCGGCAAGGTTGGCCGAGTCCAGAAAAAACTTCATTAATCTTTTGATCGTAACAGAATGAGCGCTCTTGCCAGTCGCCTCTATAATCATGACAATGCCAGTCCGCGCGGCCATTTTGGATCAACTTTTCGAGATACCTGGGCTCATTGTCACTCCTCAGGAGCCGCTGTCGCGCTACACGCGCTTCGCTATCGGTGGCCCTGCGGCGCTGCTTTGCGACACAGCCAGCGAATCTGCTTTTGTGGAAGCCTTGCGGCTGGTTCAGCAGGAACAATCGCCTTATGTCGTCATCGGTGGCGGAACAAATCTGGTGGTCAGCGACAAAGGCTTCGATGGCGTCGCCATTCGTTACACTGGCACGGAAATAAAGAAGGATAGCAATTTGTTGCATGTCCAGGCGGGCGCGGTTCTGCAGGATGTCGTGGAGGAAAGCATCGCGCTGGGCTTAAAAGGTCTGGAGACCATGACCGGCATTCCCGGTTACGTGGGCGGCGCGGTTTATGGGAACGCTGGCGCCTACGGCCGTTCTATTCACGAGATGGCGGAAGAAGTCCGCTTTACGCAGGCCGGCGCAATTAAAGTGTTCGATAACGCGCAATGCCGGTTCAGCTATCGGGACAGCACCTTCAAGCAGGACAAAACGCGCGTCATTCTATCTGCTACCTTGCGCCTGACCGAAGGCGATACCGCCGAATTGGCGCGAACCGCTGCCGAAATTCGGGCCATTCGCGATGAGAAATATCCCCCAACCATGAAGTGCGCCGGCAGTATTTTTAAGAACTTGCTCTACGCTAATCTTCCGCCGCACCTTCAGCAAATTCTACCCCCCAAAGTTGTTCGCGAAGGCAAAGTGCCTTCCGCCTGGTTCCTTGAACAGGTTGGCGTCAAAGGACTGCGGCACGGCGATATCCAGGTAGCCACTTATCACGCCAATCTGATTTATAACGACGGCGCGGGTACAGCGTCAGACCTGTTGTGGGTCATCCAAGAACTGAAAGCGCGGGTGCGTGCGAAATTTGATTTCGACCTGGAAGAAGAAGTACAGTACGTTGGGTTTTAACTCTCTAAAGTAGAGCATCACGGCACTATGTCAAGTAGATGAACAAAGCGAGCACTGCCGCCTTTAACGGCATGCCACACAAGTGAGCGATCAAAGCTGACCAGCATCCCTTTCTTGCGCACCGCTAATCCGATCAGGTAAATATCGGTAACCTGGCGTGCGCCTGCGAGCAGCGAAGCATTAAAAAGAGTGCGGTCGGTAAGCGAAGCATCGTCAGCCCAAAAAGAGTATGCCTCTGCAAAAGACTCCTTAAGTACATTGAGGATCTGGATAACCTCCGCAGGAGTACGTTGTCCGCTAGGGTAAGCCGGCTGAGACAGCACACGAACCATCCCATTTTCAGTGAGCGGACAAGTTGCCCAGCCGCTTTTCCAGTGTGCATTGAACCAGCGGCGCATGGCCATGTGTGCGACGTGGTCTGCATCCACTAACGAGATCAAACCATTTACGTCCAGCAACGCAGCCATCAGATCAATTTTCGAGGTCTAGCAACTCTTTGACCATTTGCGAAGTCACCGGCCGGGCGTCGGGCTTACGCGGAAGAACCGGAATCGATCCAGACCGGGCCTTCACCTCTTGTTGCGGCTGAAGGCTTTGACGCACCAGCGCTGAAAGGACGCGCCCAAGGCTTTGCTTACGTTCCTCAGCAATGTGCTTCACTACCGCCAGGATATCGGCATCTAGATCAACAGTCGTCCGCATACCAGCACTCTAGCTCTATGATGTCGTGATGTCAAGATGCGGTAGTGCGGCGTAAACAAAGCTTCCTGTTAGAAAATATGCAGCTTAATACTCAAAAACTTCTTCGGATTCGCCCGGAAATCTTTTAACAACGCGTTCAATTCACGCGTCGCCCCATTCACTGAATCATAAAGTTGCGGGTTGACCATCAACTGGCCCACCGTCCCCTGGCCCGAATTCACCTTGTCCAGCGTTACGTTTACCTGATTCAGCGCGCTTGAAAGCTGGTTGGCGATCTTGTCCTGCTTCAACAATTGCCCCGCGGTACCTTTACCAGCATTCAAATCCGCAAGAATGGCGTTCAGTTGCTCTAAGGACTTATCCAGGTCGTTGTACATCTTCGGATCATTCAACAACATGCCAGCCGTGCCCTTGCCTTCCTGCAGGTTCTTGGCAAGGTCGTCAATTTTCGTGGCAATGCCCTGCACCTGTACGTAGAGCGTGTCGTCATTGATCAGGTGGCCTATGGTGGTGTCCTTCCGGTTCAGGTTCTCGGAAAGCATCTGAACCTGATTGACGGTAGCCTGCAGGCTGTTATATAGCGTTTCGTCAACCAGTAGTTTGCCGATGGTTCCTTTACCAACCTCTACCTGCCCGACAATGTCCTGCACCTTCGCCAGCACCACTTGCAGAGAGTCCAGCACGTTGTATCCCTGCTGAATAAGCGCGTCGAACTGCCGCGTGTCGGCTGACTTCACGGTGGCATTCGGCTGAATTAAAGACTTGCTGGTACCCTTGTTGACCTGCAGAAACTTGGTGCTTCCCAGCAGATTATCCGAGGAAATAGACGCTATCGAATCGGCCGGGAATTGCTTCTGCATATCCTCGTCTATATCGAAATCCACTCTTATAATCCGCTGGGGATTGGTTTCCCCTGACAGCGCAACCTGCGTCACCTTCCCCGCTTGAATGCCGTTGATGCGCACCGGCGATCCGATGGTCAACCCCGCCGCATCGGAAGTATAAACATGCAGCGGAATCACTTTTTGGAACCAGTTGGTGTCGCCGGTGAGCAGAAAAATAAGCAGCGCAATGCAGCTTAACGCCACAATTCCCAGAATCCCGACTTTCAACTGCGCAATACTTACTCGCTCTTTGCTTGGCATGGCTTATTCCTCGTGCCGGACGAACTTCTTGACATAAGCATCGTCCGACTTCTCCAATTCGTCCTTAGATCCAAAGAAAACGATTTCGCCGCTCTTCATAACGATGAATTTCGTGCGCCGCCGTTTCCTCTCGTCTTTGCATTCATCCATTCCCACCAGCAACTGGTTCTCCGAGTCGTACTGAAAATCGGACATGATCTCACCATCCTGGTAGCGGTAGGTGACAATCATGGAAGCGCTATTCCGAACGTCGCGCTCCTTGGCTACCAGGGCCATGATGGTGTTCGCGGTAATAGGATCGAGTCCGGCGGTTGGCGAATCGTAGAGCACCAGTGGAGGCTCGGTCACAATAGCCCGTGCAATACCCACGCGGCGTCGCATGCCGCCGGAAATCTCAGCTGGAAACTTATCGAACGAACTATCGAGTTCTACAAAACGCAGTGCCTCATGAACTTTTTCGTCCCCGGATCCACTTTCTCGGTGTCCTTCTGACGATAGCTGATTTAAGAGCGGATACTCCACGTTCTCGCCCACCGTTAGAGAGTCAAAAAGACCGCCCTCCTGGAAAAGAAAGCCGGCGCAGCTACGCAATGCCAGCAGGTCGTGCTCGCTCATGTCGGTCACATCCTTTCCGAAGAGGCGGATCCGGCCTTCATCCGCCTCTACCAGCCCTACCATGGCCTTTAGCAGAGTCGTTTTGCCGCTACCTGCTTCGCCAAGAACAATGCGCGTTTCACCGGGCATCAGCTTTAGCGAAATATTCTTAAGCGCCCACGCTCCGCTGAATCGCACGCTGACGTTTTCGATTTCGAGAATGGGTTCCTCTGCCATGAATGCTCACAAGTTCACGAATATCTTGTCGATGAGGAAGGTCACGACAAAGATCCAGACGGATGCGGACACCACCGCCTGGGTCGTTGCCTTTCCAACGCCTTGGGTGCCCCCGCTGGTGCGCAGTCCGTAAAAACAGCCAACCAGCGCAATAATAATGCCGAAAATCAGCGGCTTGATTAATCCCTGCGCCAGATCGTTCAATACCAGTGTGCGCCACGAACTCGACCAGTACTCGCTCGACGTAATGATTTGCAGCAACGGCACTGAAACCAAATAAGCGCCAAACAAGCCAAGAGCGTCGGCCACCACGGTCAAACACGGCAGCATCAGGCCTGCGGCGATGAGTCGCGGAGTTACTAACTTCTGAACGGGATCGGTTCCCAGCGCGCGCATGGCGTCAATCTGCTCGGTCACCTTCATGGAGCCGAGTTCGCTTGCTATACCAGAAGCGTTGCGGCCAGCCACCAGCAGTGCTGTCAGTACGGGTCCAAGCTCGCGCACCAGAGTGAGCGAAACAATAGAGCCGACCTGACTGCTGGCGCCGTATGTGTTAAGAGCGCGCGCCATTTGCAGCGCTATAATCGCGCCGCTGAACAGACCGGTCAGGATGACGATCGGAAGGCTGCCGATTCCGATAATATCCATTTGAAAGTACACGTCGTCGCTGTAGTGCGGACGGCGAACGATATTACTGAAGGCGCGCCCGGCGAGCAGCAAGAAATCCTGGAATGCTTCAACGCGGGTAACTATGAAGGCGAGCAAAAATTGACTCCGAGCAACGAGCTCACCATCATGGCTTAGATCCTAACATAGGGGCTTTAGTTTCCAATCGACTTTGTAAGGCTTCAAAAACTGACCTCCGTCGCGTTGGACCTATCGCTTTCGTTGCCCTTTTGATCGACCGCACTCACCTCGTAGCTGTAGGTTTTCCCATGCTGCACCTGTTTATCTGTGTACGTCGGAAGATTGATCAAGGTTCCCTGACGCTCGTAAGGTCCCTTATTGGTCGAACGGTATAAAAAGTATCCCTGCAAGTCGGAATCGGGGCTGCGCTGCCAGGATACTTCTATTGTCTCTGGACCTGCCAGCGCGGTAATGCTAGCCGGAACGGCCGGAGGGAACTTATCCGGAAAATTCACAACAACAATCTTGGACGGAAGGCTCTCAGCCGCTCCGGACTTAGCAACTACCGAATAGGAATAACTGGTATCGTACTGGGCCGACGGATCGAGGAAGAAGCCGTCGTTGGCGCTGCCTACATCTACCGGAGCTTTGTCGGACGGCCCTTGCCGCAGCACCTCATAGCGCGTGTCGGGTGAGGCTTTCCAATTTAGGACAACCCCCTTGGACGTGCCTTGCCATGTGACAACCGGCGGCTGTAAGGGCGCGACAACGTCCAGTACCACCCGGTTCGACCATGCGGAGAAGTGGTCGTTCCTCTTCAACGAACTCCTGACCGCAATCGCCACATGCTGGCCCTGCCAGTCAGCCGCCGGAATCTGGAGAGAAACGGGCTTCGGCTGTGGATCGTCCTTGTCGCTCGGAGATGGGATCTCCACATCATAGGGCTTTGCGCCGGCAGCCCAGCGCGCAAAATCAAAAGGCGTTACGTTGGGGCCCACTCGCAGGTCCAGGTTCTCAAACTCTCTGATCGGCAGGCCATCGGTTGTCCTGGGAGGCGTGGAGAAGTAGATCACTAGTTCGTCCCCACGCTCAGTTACGGTCAGGTTGCTGATGGTGTTGGGTATCTCAGGCGACGGCGGCAGCACCGGACCGACGTATCCACAGCCGCTTGCAAAGAAAATGACAAATAGGACCGCAGCGGCTGCTGGACGCACTAAAGAATATACCTGCTTAAATCCTGATCTTTCACGATCTCAGAAAGCTGTTTTTGCACATACACGGCATCAATCCTCACCGTCTTCTTCTTCAAATCGGGACCCTCGAAAGAAATATCTTCCAACAGCTTCTCCATGATGGTGTGCAAGCGGCGCGCGCCAATATTTTCAGTGGACTGATTCACCTGCGCCGCAATTTTCGCAATCTCAATAAGCGCATCTTCGGAAAAGCTGAGCTTGATGCCCTCCGTTTCCAGCAGAGCAATGTACTGTTTGATCAGCGCCGACTTCGGCTCCTTCAAAATGCGAATGAAATCCCCTTCGGTAAGAGACTTTAGCTCCACCCGAATGGGAAAACGGCCTTGCAACTCCGGAATCAGGTCCGACGGCTTCGACACATGAAAAGCGCCCGCCGCGACAAACAAGATATGGTCCGTTCGAACAAAGCCATGGCGCGTATTAACGGTGGTCCCTTCGACAATTGGAAGAATGTCGCGCTGCACACCTTCGCGGCTTACGTCCGGTCCGTGGCCGCCTTCGCGTCCCGCAATCTTGTCTATCTCGTCCAGAAAGATAATGCCGTTGCGCTCCACACGCTCCAGCGCGACTCGCGTCACCTGGTCCATATCGACCAGTTTCTGCTCTTCTTCCTGAATCAGATACTCCAACGCTTCGCTGACGCGCATATTGCGCTTCTTGGTCCGTGGTCCGAATAAGCCAGGAATGACATCTTTCAGATTGATGTCCATTTCTTCGATGTTGCCGTTGGTGGAAACCTCAAATGTTGGGCCGCGATCCTTAACGTCCACCTCAACCGTGCGGTCGTCCAGCTTGCCAGCGCGCAGTTTCTCGCGCAACTTTTCACGCGTACGGTCAACACTGTCCTGCTGTTCCGGCTGCGGCGGCATCAGCAGATCCAGCAAGCGTTCCTCAGCCAGTTGCTCGGCACGGTCGGCCACCTGATCCAACCGGTCTTCGCGTACCATGTCGATGGCCACATCTACCAGGTCGCGGATCATCGATTCCACATCGCGGCCGACATAACCAACTTCGGTAAATTTGCTCGCTTCCACTTTCAGGAACGGTGAATTCGCCAGCTTCGCCAAGCGTCTAGCTATCTCGGTCTTACCGACGCCGGTGGGCCCAATCATCAAAATATTCTTGGGCATCACCTCTTCGGCCATCTCCGGCTCTAACTTCTGGCGGCGGACTCGATTCCGCAAAGCGATAGCAACCGATCGCTTGGCTTCCGCTTGTCCGACGACATGCTTATCCAGCTCGGCTACTATTTCCCGAGGCGTCAGTTCATCCAGCAAAGGCGCTTCATCGGCAGACTGCTGTGGCAGGTAAATCACCATTAACCTAGCTCCTCAATGGTGACGCTTTCATTCGTATAAATGCAAACGTCGCCGGCAATGGCCATCGCCTTCTCCACTATTTCGCGCGCGCCCAGGGTTGTGTTCTCCAACAGTGCAATGGCGGCCGATTTGGCAAACGCACCGCCCGACCCAATAGCGGCCACCGGCCTGTCCGGCTCAATAACATCGCCGGTTCCACTCACAATGTACATGTTTTCGGCGTCGGCAACCAAAAGCAGCGCTTCCAGGTGACGCAGCATGCGGTCGGTGCGCCAGTCCTTTGCCAGTTCAACTACGCTGCGCGCCAGGTTGCCACTATGCTGCTCCAACTTGGCTTCAAAACGCGCGAACAGCGCAAAGGCATCGGCGGTGGAACCGGCGAAACCGGAAATAATCTTCCCGTTATACAGACGTCGCAGCTTTTTAGCGCCGCTCTTCAATACTTCACTACCCATGGTGACTTGACCGTCACCTGCTAAGACCATCTTGCCGTTGCGCCGAACGCAAAGGATCGTCGTCGAACGGATTTTTCTACTCATGACTGATTTCTTTACTCGAAAAAAAGCGCCCCTACGTTCTTTCCCTTTGGCTTGACCGGGGGCGGAACCTTCATTTCATCACAAGGGCCATGCAGAATTCGCTCGCGCCGTTCGTGTTGTCATCTGCCAGTGATCTAACCTAATAGTTAAGACTAGATGTCAATTGCCGCCTTGGACCCGCCCCAAGTGGAGGAACTCTACCGCACCCTTGAAGAGAAAGTGCGCGCGCTTCGTCCGAAAGAGGATCTGTCGGCGCTCGATCGAGCCTATCGCTATGCCTTGTCCCTGCACGAAGGCCAAAAGCGGAGGAGCGGCGAGCCCTATATCACGCACCCGTTACGCGTGGCGCATATTTTGGCCGACATGCAGATGGATCTGGTTTGCCTGCAGACCGGTTTGCTGCACGACGTGCTGGAAGATACCAGCGCCCGCATGGAAGACTTGCGCGAACGTTTCGGTGAAGACGTGGCCCGCTGTGTTGACGGCGTCACCAAGCTGAGCAAAATCAGCTTCGCCAACCGTGAGGACCGTCAGGCTGAAAGCCTGCGCAAGATGCTGCTGGCCATGACCAGCGACATCCGCGTGATTATCGTTAAGCTGGCCGACCGGCTGCACAACATGCGAACCATCACCGCCTTGCCGCGTGAGCGCCAGGAAGCCATTGCGCAAGAGACCATAGATATCTACGCGCCGATTGCGCACCGGCTCGGCATGGGTAAAGTTCGCGGCGAATTGGAAGATCTCGCCTTTCAGACACTCCAGCCCGAGGCTGCCGCCGACCTCATGCGCGAGATCGATCACAAGCGCGCCCAGTATGAGGAACTGCTGCATAAGCTGCAACTGCAAATTGAAGAGAAACTGCAGCACGAAGATATTCCCGCGCAGGTCCAGGGACGCGTCAAGCGCGCCTATTCGGTCTACCTGAAGCTGAAGCGCCAGCGCATCACGCTCGACCAGGTGTACGACGTCCTAGCGGTCCGCATCGTCACCGACTCCGTCAAAAATTGTTACGCCGCGCTCGGCGTCATCCATAACGAATGGCATCCCATTCCCGGCCGCATTAAAGACTTCATCGCCATGCCGCGGCCGAATCTTTATCAATCGCTGCATACCTCGGTGATTGGGCCTGATGGCGTGACGTTCGAGGTGCAGATACGCACTGATGAAATGCACCGCATCGCCGAAGAAGGCATCGCGGCGCATTGGAAATACAAAGAAGGAAGTAAAGGTCCGGGCGGCGAAGACCAGCGCATTGCCTGGCTGCGGCAGTTGGTCGAATGGCAGCGCGACATGGCCGACTCGGGGGATTTTCTCTCTACGCTTAAAGTCGACCTTTACTCGGAGGAGGTTTACACCTTCACTCCGCGCGGCCGCGTGATTGTTCTTCCCCGTGAAGCCACGCCGATTGACTTTGCTTACGCCATCCACAGCGACGTTGGCAACACCTGCGTAGGTGCGCGGGTTAACGGCTCGATCAAGCCGCTGAAGACGACGCTGAAGAACGGCGATGTGGTGGAAATCCTGACGCAAGCCAATCATCAGCCCAGCCGCGACTGGCTGGCTGTGGTGAAGACTTCGCGCGCCCGCAACAAAATTCGCCATATTATCAACACGGTTGAGCGCGCCAAGGCAGTCGAGATAGGCCAAAAATCGCTGGAGAAGGAAGCCCGCCGTATGGGCGTCAGCCTGGGCCGTGTTTCCACTGACGATCTGGCCTCCGTGGCCTCCGAATATGGCGTCGGCAAGACAGAAGACTTGTATGCTGCTCTAGGCTTTGGCAAGTTCTCGGCGCGGCAAGTGCTGCAGAAGGTCGCTCCCGACGAAGTGGAGAACGAGCCGCCGCCTGCTCCTCCACCACCGGTTTCGCGTCAGGGTCCGCTGGCGCCAGGTTCTCAGGGGCATGGTTCGCCGCTTGGTGACGGCGACCTTACCATTCACGTGAAAGGCGCCGACGATGTATTGGTTTATCGCGCCAAATGCTGCAATCCCGTGCGCGGCGAGCAGATTGTCGGCTACATCACGCGCGGCAAAGGTGTCGCCGTCCACTCAGCGCAGTGTCCCAACGTGCAGAAGCTGATGTATGAATCGGAACGCAAGATCACCGTCGAGTGGGCCCGCACCGCCAGCGATCCGCTGCCGGTGAAGGTCATTATCTATACGGACGACCGCCCCGGCATCCTGCATCAGCTCACTTCTATTCTCAGTTCTGAATCGAGCAACATTCGTACCTTGGAAGCTCGCGCCGACGAAAATCGCACCGATGAAAGCGCTGTCATCGACATCACCATGGATGTGCGCGACAAGAAGCAATTAGAGCGCGTGATTAACGCATTCCGAAGAATTCCAGGTGTTCGCGACATCGAAAGAATGCAGAGTTCGTCTTAACGAGAGGAGGGAGCCCAAGATGACGATTGTTACCGAACGCATGATGTACGCCGAGTACGGGCGGAGCTTGATCATTCGCCCTGCTGACGGTGAGGACACGGATCTCTTCTTCGATGAGATTTGCGAACAGTTCGACAACAAAAAGATTGAGCAGGATTCGGAAGGAAACGTCTACATTATGGCCCCCACAGGCGGCGAATCCTCAGATCAGAACTCAGAAATTACTCTTCAACTTCGCTTATGGGCAAAGCAGGATGGCCGCGGCCGCGCGCTTGATTCAAACGCCCTTTTTATTTTGCCGGATGGGTCCAAGCGTTCACCTGACGGCTCCTGGGTAAGCAATGAAAAGATCAGGGCCTTATCTAAAGCAAATCGCCTTAAATTTCTAAGGCTCGTTCCAGAGTTCGTCATCGAGCTGAAATCCCCGAGTGACAAACTGCCTGAACTAAAACGCAAAATGGAAGAGTGGATGCGCCACGGCGTCCAATTGGGTTGGCTGATTGATCCGGCCAAACGTCAAGTCTTTGTCTATAGTAGAGCCGTGCCCGAAGTGGCTGTGTTTGCCGACGTAGCGAGCATAGTTGCCGGCGAACCAGTAAATGGTTTCCGCCTGGACCTGAAACCGATATGGTCGAGCTTGGCCGATTTGTGATGTCAGAAGATCCCGAACACATAGCCATTTCGAAATCAACCGGAATTAAGATTGATTGGCGCGACAACCACCACAGCGACTATTCGCTCGCCTACCTGCGTGATGAATGCCCTTGCGCCAGTTGCACCGGAGCCCACGGCACAGAGCCGCAGAAGAGCAACTATTCAGCGCCTGCTAATCCATTTCAGATGTATAAACCGACGCTCAAGATGGACTCAGTAGAGGCGGTTGGCTCCTACGCCATCCGCATCTTCTGGAACGATGGCCATAGCACTGGAATTTACTCGTTCGACCATCTTCGCAGGATATGCCCCTGCGAAGAGTGCGCCAGAACCGCTATAGCAACCGGAAGCTGACTTCGATAGTGGCCCGTACTCGAACCGGACGACCATTTTTGACGCCGGGCCTGAAACGCCACTTCTGAACTGCTTCGATGGCTTTCTCATCCAGCCCCAGACCCAACGGCCTCACAACGTGGATCTCGGTTGGAACGCCGTGCTCGTCCACGACGACCGACAGCAGAACCGTACCCGAATATTTCGCTTTGCGCGCCTCTTCTGAATACTCCGGCTCAACTTTGGAAATCAGAATGGGGCTCGAAACTTCACCGCCAGCCCGATAGGTACCACCGCCAGTGCCGCCGCCGCTGCCATCACCTAAGCCGTCGCCATTGCCATTGCCAAGGCCGCCGCCCTTGCCATTACCAAGACCGTTTATTCCCTGTCCGGCCGAATTGCCCGTCAGTTGGCTCATCGGATCGGCATAAATGTCTGCCTGAATCTGCGGAGCCGGTGCCGTAATCGTCGGAACCACAGGCAGCAAAGGTTTCGGAACAGCCACCGCAGGCGGCATAAACTGCTTGGGAGCGAATTTCGGGGCTGCGCCATGGGCGATGGGTGTAGGAGCACGCTGACCGCCGCCTCCACCACCGCCAGCCTTTTCGGCAGCCTCAGGAAGTTTGGGTTTGTAGGGATTTACTGGGAAGTAAATGTTCGTCGCGTCTTTGATCTTCTTCTGAACCGTGGGCGACTGGAAGATGAACAGCGCTAGCAACACTACACCAATATGGACAAGAACCGAAACTACGCCCGAACGTTGCTGCCCTCCGGCATAGGCACCCCAGATAGTGCCCACTTCCACCGGCTTGGAAGTAACCTCCAACGGCGGCAGTTTCGGCGGATTTACAAGATCCTTGATATTGCTGATAAGTGACTGATACCAGGGCAGTTCGATGGCTGCAGAATCACCTAGTCCCGCGCCCTCAACAGGCCTTGAGGTTAGTTCCAGCGGCGGTAGTTTCGGCGGATTGATGGCCTCGCGGATGCTCGTAACAATGGATTTATACCAAGGCTCCTCAATATTCGTGGTCACCAAGAGATGATCCAAGTGAGAGTCTTCCTGGGCGGCTTGGCGGCGCTCCATTTCGGCCTTTTCTACCTCGCTAATCAAAAGAACGCTCCGACTGCCTGCTTGGCACAATCCATCTCTAAGCAATGGTAGGACGTGATATGGAAAATCACAGTTGCAATAATTCCTTCGGACAAATCCAAGAGTAGTATCAGTCTAGCGTATTTCAAGCCGTGCAAAATACCCTACAACTCCATGCCAAAGCTAATTACTCTCTGGCACATTCAGGTTATGAGACGTTCGAGTCAGCAGGAAAGGTTTTGATTCCTTCCAGATTTCATCCATAGCATCGGTTAGCTCGTGTCCCGAGTTTACTTCTATTAAGCGAACGTTGGAGCGCCTTCGCGCAAAGGCCTGGGAGAGGGCAATCGGAACAACCTGGTCTTGCACGCCGTGGAAGACTAAACACGCCGCTGCAACATCTGGAAAATCCTCGAACTTTTCTGCATCGCCTATCAGAGCGTAACTCAGATCCATCTGACTACCTTCGCCATAATGAAAGACAGGGATGGTACCTTTTTTTCTCCACTCTGCCATTTTCTCCGGACCCAGTTCTTTTTTCCACAGGCTGTGGAAGGAAAAGGCGGGCGCCATAAGTATTAGACCGGCCACTTCCGGGTGGCGCGCCGCATAGAGTGCCGCTAAATAGCCACCCATGCTCGATCCAATCAGAAAGACAGCGTCGCCGGCGGCGGCTCGCTCGACGACACTTAACTGCCCGCTCAGGGTAAGACCGCGGAAGTCGCCCTGCGCGAGGTCGAGCGCCACCATGGCCAAGCCTTCTGCTGCCAGCTTTTCCTCAAAAAACGTGGCCTTCCGAGAGTGGGGGCTCGAAGCAAAGCCATGCAAATAGAGGACGCGCGGAACCGCCTTGGACACTTACCTATGGTATCGGGTTTTAGAACTACCTTTACAAAACCCGCCGACTTGCTAGTGTAGGGTGAGACAGCTAGAATTTTAAAGTCACGTTGAATACCCCCGGAAGCGGCTGCAAACCTCTCGCCGCGCCTTCTTTTCCACTTAGTGTTGTAGCTTAGGGGATTGGACTGGCCTGGCTAATTGAGAGTCGGCGGAAGCGTGCACATGCGAGCACAGGAGAAAAGTTTATGGCATCGGTAGCAGAAAAAGTAAAACAGATCATTGTCGAACAGCTTGGTGTCGACGAAGCGCAGGTTGAGCCTAGCGCATCTTTCGTCGACGATCTTGGTGCCGACTCTCTTGACATCGTGGAATTGGTAATGGCGTTTGAAGAGGCGTTCGATCTGGACATTCCGGACGAAGACGCCGAAAAGATTAAGACAGTAAAAGACGCGATCGACTACATCGAATCTAAGAAAAAGTAGTAATCAGTCGCAGTATTTTCCCTGACGCGTGATTCGCCTCTTGGCCGACACAAGCAAGCACTAGCCAAGGCTGCTCGGCCTCCTCTAGAGTTTCCGTGCCGTGCTTTGCTGGGCGATTATTTAAATGGATAGGTAGGAGATGGCGCAGCGCAGAGTAGTGGTTACTGGAGTCGGCCTATTGTGTTCAGTAGGCACCGGAACCGAGCAGACGTGGGCGGCGGTGTTGAAGGCGCAGAGCGGTATCGGCCCCATCACCCAGTTCGACGCAGCACAATTTGATGCCCGGATCGCCGGCGAGGTGAAGGACTTCAACCCGCATCTATACGTCGAAAAAAAAGAAGTCAAGAAGATGGGACGGTTTATTCAGTTCGCCATGGCGGCGAGTAGTTTTGCCGTTGAATCGTCGGGTTTGCATCTTCCAGATGAAGCTGACGCGGAAAATGTCGGGGTCTATATTGGCAGCGGCATAGGCGCTTTCGAAATCATTGAGCGTGAGCACCGTACACTTTTGGAGCGTGGTCCCAGCCGTATTTCGCCGTTCTTCATCCCGTCCGTCATCGTCAATCTGGCCAGCGGCTACGTGTCCATTAAATACGGCGCCAAGGGTCCGAATTCGGCCACGGCAACGGCCTGCACCACCAGTGCCCACTCTATAGGCGACTCCTTCCGCCTCATTCAACGCGGCGATGCCGACGTGATGATCTGCGGCGGCAGCGAAGCCTGCATCACGCCCATGGGCATCGGCGGATTTGCCGCCATGCGTGCGCTTTCCACGCGCAACGACGAACCGGAACGCGCCTCCCGTCCCTGGGATAAGGACCGCGATGGTTTTGTGGTCGGCGAAGGCTCAGGCATCCTGGTGCTTGAGGAACTGGAGCATGCCAAAAAGCGAAACGCGCCCATCTATGCCGAGATTGTCGGCTACGGCATGAGTTCCGATGCGCATCACATTACCGCGCCTCCCGAAGACGGCAATGGGGGTTATCGAGTAATGCGCAACGCCATGCGCGACGCCGGTATCGATCCGACGCAGGTGCAATATGTCAATGCGCACGGCACCTCCACCGGGTTGGGCGACCGAGCCGAAACCCTGGCTATCAAACGAGCCTTCGGCGACCATGTCAACAAACTGGCTGTGAGTTCCACCAAGTCGATGACCGGCCATCTTTTAGGCGGAGCCGGCGGGTTGGAGGCTGGCATATGCGTGCTGGCTATTCGCGATCAGATTGCACCTCCGACGATTAACTACGACACGCCCGATCCCGAATGCGATCTTGATTATGTGCCCAACGTGGCGCGCAAAATGCCTATTGAGTATGCGCTTTCCAACAGCTTCGGCTTCGGCGGTACGAATGGGTGCTTGATCTTCAAGAGGTACGAAGAGAAGTAGCGGCAATGCGCAGCTACAGCTTTGAAGAATATCTGGAGCTTGAACGCGAGGCCGACTTCAGAAGCGAATACCGTGCGGGCCAGATCGTCCCAATGGCGAGCGGAACGGCGAGACACTCGGAGCTGTCTGCACGGATGATAGCCCTACTTGTGCAAACCAAGAGACGCCACGTGTTTAATTGCAACCTCCGGCTGTACATCGAAGACTACAACGAATGCACTTACGCCGACGCAATGCTCATCTGCGGTAAGGTGCGGTACTGGAAAGGTCAGAATGATGTCGTCACCAACCCGACTGCGGTGGTAGAAGTATTGTCACCATCGACCGAGAAGTACGACCGAACGACCAAGCGCGGCTACTACAGTAGCGTTCCTTCCATGGAACATATTTTGGTGGTGTGGCAGGATCGCGTTCGTGTGGAATGTTCGACTCGGCAAGACGCCAGCACCTGGATTACGAAGCAGTACGATAGTGAATCGGATGTTCTGCCTTTGGGGTTTAAAGTGGCGGAGATTTACGAAGGAATCTTGACGCAACAAGAAGGTTTGTGAAAAACCGCGCCGCCGCTTGCTGCGACTCACTGGCATACTGGATGCATGGCGGAACAAATCATTCCGAACAACGGCGATCCCCGAGTCGATGCGGCACTATCGCGCATTCGCGGGAAGTTCACCGATCTGGAAGATGCACTGGCCGTGCAGGCCCACCTTGAAAAAGGTCTGGCCGAGCAAAGCAAGTTGCCAGCCCGACGCCTGGCTGATTTGATTTCCAGCCTTGAAGCCGAGTCGACAGAGCGCCGCGCCAAAGATGCCGTGCTGGATGCCCGCGTGGACAAGCTTGTTTCTTCAATCGGCGAACTGATCTCGAGAATTCCGCCCGCCGCGCTCAGATAGTTTCCTGCCCCGGTTGCACCATGGTTGGTTGCGTCGTTGTGTTGTTAATTGCACTGGCAATATCTTTCATCTTCTTGGGCATCGGCAAGACCGCCATGATAGCGATGTTTTTAATAGCCCTGTTCGCCGCGCTACTCATTGCAGGGCGCAGGGCCAAGGCTCGGCGTCAGGCATCCATGGCGGATGGAAGTTACGGGCGCAGGTTTGTATACGTTCAAGACGACGGCATGGCGAGGGAACTCACGGCGACCGAACTCGACTACCTGAATACCGAATTTCATGGCGCAGACGGGGATCGCCCCTATATTAAGTACAGATATTCCAGCCTAACGCCCGACCGTCGCCTCAGGGGCTTTCTTCTTCGAAAGAAGTTACCTCGCCAAGTTGACGTGAAACCTGCTTCAAGCAAAGGGTAAATTTCGGAATGCCCTACGCCCACACCCGGTCTGGCATCATTGGAGAGTTGTCTCTGCGCACCGCTTCCTGACAACAATCAAGCAAAAATGCTCTTCCTAATCTTCCTCTGGGCGCTTTGGGGCGCCGTCATCGATTTCCGCTACCAGAAAAACGGCGGAACAAAACCAACCAAACGCGCATGGTTCATTCTCTCCATCGCCGTCGCAGCCGCAGTCGCCCGCGTTCTCGTACTGTGGTTTGGTGGCGCTCCGCCGTTGAATGTGCGTGATCAGGCCTGCGCCCTCGGTATGGCCATCGTCATTGTGTGGGAGTTCAGCCGCTGGCAGGTGCGCTTCAGCCGCGCTACTTAAACTTCTTCGCGTACTCTTCGTACATATCCGCGATATTCTTCTTCGGAACATCCCCCGGATGAATCACCACCCGGTAGCGAAACCTTAATGAATCGCCCGCCTTTAACGATTTGCCACCTGCCTCCGCCGCTTTCGGATCGAATTCCTTCAGCCCAAACGGATTCACCGCAAACAAACCGTAATCGCGCGAATGCCAGCGCGGCGGATGGTTGAAATTAGCCGGACAATCGAAAATCACGATCCCAACTTTTTGGCCATCTACCGTGCCGTCGTAATCCACCCAATCGGCCCGCTTGCCCCACACATTCTTTTCCGTCTGCGCGCCTTCTGAATTGGTCATAATGCCGCCCTTTTTTCCGGTCATGCTGTCCGCCAGGCGAATCGCGAAAAAGCCTTCTTTGGTGTCGCCAAACTTCACGTCTGTCTTGGCGGTAAGCGTAAAGTCAACATCCACCATCCGCAATGCGCTGTCCGCATAGAACGTCATGGTGCGGTCTTCCACCAGCATCACGCCGCGTTCAGGCGCCTGCCAGTTGAAGCTCGCGTTCACGCTGCCCGATTTCTTGCCGGGCTTTAAATCACCCAGGCTTTTGAGAACCACTCTGCCTTTTACTTTCGGGTTCTCACCGCTCGGCTTCGATTCCGCTTCCACTTCCCAGAAGTTCACGTCGCTGATGTCGCCGAATCCGACGAACATGCCCTTGTGGTGCGGATGATCTCTCGATTCGCCTTCCACAATTTCCATCGGCCACTTGCGCGTTACCACCAGTCCGTCGGCCGTCCGCAGCGGCGCCACAAAAGGCTTGGCGTACGCTGCTCCGTAATAGAAGTTCGAGAACGGCTTGCCGTTGATGGTAATTTCCACATGATCGCCATCCACATTCTTCAATTCGACCTGAGCCTGGACAGGAGATGCGCTCAGCAGACAAAGCGCAAACGGGGCTAACACTGCCAATTTCATAGATTCCTCTGCATGATATCCAAATAGGCCCTGCATCGTCTCATCTTCAGACCCTGGGATATCATGGAGGCTAAAAGGAATGGGAGGAGCTTAGTATGGGACCGATTGGCGTGCAGGAGATGATCTTTATCTTCATCCTTGCGCTACTTATGTTCGGACCCAAGAAGCTGCCGGAACTGGCGCGCATGCTGGGCAAAGGCCTCAGCGAATTCAGGCGCGCCAAGAACGAGCTTCAGTCTACCTTCCAAACTCACATGCAGGAGTTGGAGCGGGAGGCCCGCATGGAAGACGCAAAGAAGAGCGCGGCTTCCTCGCCCATGATCACTCCTCCGGCCAACCCCTACTCGTACGCAGCGGACGAGTACGGACAGGCCTCAGCTGGTTACGGTTATTCCTCCAGCGACAGTTCCAGCTACCCTTCTGAGCCGCCTGTGGAAGCGCACGCTGCGCAAACCCACGAAATAGAATCTGCGGCTCCTGCTGCCCCCATCGAGCCGGTGAATGGTTCTGTGCCGCGAACGAATGGCGTGCAATCCCTCTCCGCTTCCGCCCACTCCGCCGCAACGCACTCGTCTGAAGCCAAGGAAGAGCACCCCGCTTAGTTGCTGACTATTGATGCCCGACGATAAACCCGAGCAAGGCGCTCCAGAAGCCGAGGCTACTGAAAGCCCCGTTTATAACAGCGAGTCGCAGCCTTATCTCAGCGCGCCTGAATTAGCTCCAGAACCGCCGCCGGTTGTCCCTCAAACAATTCCCAGTTCTGTACCCGCCGTTTTCTCACCCCCGCCCGCGCCACCCCCTCCGCCCAGAACTCCGCCGGAAGAAGATGAAGACGAGACTCCAGAAGAGAAAGGCATGCTCCGCATGTCGTTCATGGGCCACCTGGAGGAACTGCGCACACGCCTGCTTCGCGCCATTATCGGCGTGGTGCTGGCATTCGTCTTAAGCATCACGTTTTGTAAGCCGCTATGGAATATCATTTCGGCGCCTGCCGTACAGGCATTGAAGAATCTGGATATAAATCCGCCTAGACTTGTTTACCTCACGCCGATGGAGGGCTTCAATGTCATCTACATCAAGTTGCCATTACTGGTGGCGATCTTCCTCGGATCGCCGTGGGTGCTCTACCAGGTCTGGGCCTTCATTTCTCCCGGTCTCTACAAGCGTGAAAAGCGTTGGGCCGTGCCGTTTGTGGCGTCCACTGCGGGTCTTTTCATCAGCGGCGGCCTCTTCGCCTACTTTGTCGCTTTCCGCTTCGGGCTGGAGTTCTTGCTGGGCATCGGGCGCGACATTAACGTGTCACCTATGGTTTCCATCGACACCTATTTCGATCTTTTCGTCAACGTAACCCTAGGCGTCGGTCTGGTATTTGAGATGCCGGTGATCATCTTCTTCCTGACTCTGCTGCGGTTGGCCTCTCCGCGTTTCCTGCTGCGCCATTCCCGTTACGCCATTCTCGCTATCACCATCATTGCCGCCATCGTCACGCCCACGCCTGACGTCTTCAACATGATGATCTTTGCCGTTCCCATGGTGCTGCTGTTCTTTGTCGGCGTGTTCCTAAGCTATCTGCTGGTCCTGAAACGCGAAGGCAAGAGCTTCCCGTGGACCAAGGTCCTGCTGGTGGTGCTTGGAATGATCTTACTGATGGCCGGAGTAGTGGCGATTCTCATCTATCGCTACCACTTCCATTTTGTCCAGCACTGGCCCTTCTTGTTGCCTTAGCCTTTCTTTACCAGTCGCGCCACAGCGCAACGCCGCCCAACAGTCCGTCGTCGTTGGGCACGCGCGTCACATTCTTAGGCAGAGAAAAATCAATCTTCACCGCGTTCCCTCCGCCAATGTAAAGGTGATCGTAGTTGAACGTCGATTCCAACTGCGCGATTGCCTTCTCGATCAACTTGTTCCAGCGCTTGCGCCCGGCCTTGGCTAAGCCCTTCTTGCCGAGGAACTCTTCGTACGTCTTGCCCTTGCGCCATGGATGATGCGCTAGTTCCAACCCCGGCGTCAGACGGCCGTTCGTATAGAGCGACGACCCGAAGCCCGTGCCCAGCGTAATCACCAGTTCCACCCCGCGGCCGTGTATAGCTCCAAATCCCTGAATGGCCGCGTCATTCATTACACGAACCGGTCTGCGCCACTTACGCGCAAGAACCTTCTCCAGTTCAAAGCCGACCCAACTTGGATTGAGGTTGTGCGCGGTCAGGGTAGCCCCGCGTTTCACTACGCCGGGAAAGCCGACCGACACTCTGTCAAAGCCCTTGTCTTTGCACTTCTGCGCCAGATCGTCCATCACCAGCAGCAGGTTCTCAGGGGTGGCCGGCTGCGGCGTCTCCACGCGCAGCCGTTCGGTTAGCGGCTTGCCTCGAGAGTCGAGCAGCATGCACTTTACGCCCGTACCACCAATGTCGAAAACTAGCGTCACAGGATTCGGCGCCTTGGTTGCCATATGCACAAATGTATCCGACCCGCTTAATGCATTCGTACGAATACGTGTGCTTACAACCGCCCTTGGCAGATTTTTCCACCTCACTAACCACTAGAGCAGTCGCCTAAAGCGTTGAAAAAGCTTGGTTCTACAGTTTGGCTAACGACTTGCTGAATTAACAGCGAAGAGAGCCCAAGGCTCCTAAGAAGACAACAAAGCTTGTTCGTAGTTAGTGGAGGAGAAACAAAATGCAACATTCACTTCGCCCTTTTTATATCGGCGCGCTCGCAGTCATTGGTCTGGCTTTGATCGGCACTTCGTTCGTGCCGCGCGTCAAGGCAGACGAATGGGACAAGATGACTGTGGTGACGGTAAATGAGCCCATCATCGCCGGCAACAAGGTGCTGCCGGCTGGCACCTATGTATGGAAACTGCTGGATTCGCAAAGCGACCGGCACATTGTGCAGATTTTTGATAAAGATCAGACTCATTTAGAAGAAACCATCCTAGCCATCCCAAACTACCGGCTCCAGCCAACTGGTCACACGCGCTTTGCCTTCTGGGAAACTCCAGCGGGCGTTCCGAAGGCAGTTCGAGCATGGTTCTACCCTGGTGACAACTTCGGTCAAGAGTTCGCTTATCCTAAGAAGCTTGTAGCTCAGTTGGCAGCAGCAGTGCCTGCACCTGCCGTCTATCACGAACCCGCTCCGGCTCCTCAACCAGAAGCCGCGCCTGCTCCGCAACCGGAAGCTCAGCCGCAGCCTGAACCGACCCCCGCACCTGCTCCAGTAGCGCAACCGCAACCCGAGCCTACTCCAACACCGGCGCCGGTGCAACAACCCGCACCCCAGACGCTCCCCCACACTGCCAGCCAGAGTCCGCTCATCGCCTTGTTAGGCTTAGCGTCACTTAGCTTGGCTGGATTAATGACACTGGCGACCAAGAGGTCGTAAATCGTTATACTGGCGAGAAGCGGGCGGTCATCTTTCGGATGGCCGCCCTGTTTGGCATATATGAAACCTCTTCTCTCGCGACGGGAACTACTGACCGCGCTAGCTGCGGTGCCGCTCCTGGCACAGGAGAAGGAACCGTTCACCATTACTGACAATGTCCGCCTGGTGCTGCTGGATGTCAGCGTCAGAAATAAAGATGGCTCTTACGTGAACGGGCTGAACAAACAAGACTTCAAGGTTCTCGACTCCGGGAAACCAACTCCTATAACAGAATTCTCGAACGCGGATGCTCCAGTCACCGTTGGGCTGATACTCGATGACAGCGGCAGCATGCGCAACAACCGTCCGGGCGTCGTGCTGGCGGGCCTGGCTTTCGCCAAAGTGAGCAATCCGCATGATGAGTTCTTTGTAGTCAACTTCAACGATCAAGTTATTCCGGGCCTGCCTCCTCATGTTTCTTTCACCGATAACATCACCGAACTGCAAAAAGCGCTCTACATGGGCGACCCGGTCGGCAAGACCAAGCTGTACGACGCCATTGCTTACGGGCTGCGGCACCTGGAAGAGGGCCATCATGAAAAACGCACGCTTATTGTTGTAAGCGACGGTGGCGACAACGCCAGCAAAGTCTCGCAAAAGGAAGTCATCAGTCTGATTGAACAGAGTAGAGCCACCATTTACACCATCGGACTAGTCGATTCCAGCGACGGCGACTTGCAGCCGCAAGTGCTCCGCCGCTTCTCTGCCATCAGCGGAGGCGAGTATTTTGAGCCCCAGAAGAGCGACGACGTCATCCAGGTGATGTACAGAATTGCAAAGGACATTCGGAATCGCTACTCGATTGGTTTTACGCCGGAGACCGGCGAGGTGGCCCGGAGCCGGCACAGCGTCAAAGTTATCGCCACGCATGACGGCGTGAAACTGAATGTGAAAACCCGATCGTTCTACAGCGCCTAACCAATGCCAGCGACGACTCAAGCTATTTGCAAACCTGGCATCCATACCTTCAACCGTGCCCGCTTTGCTGCTCCTGTTGAGCCGGGGCGGGGGCAGGGCCTCAGCATCTTGATCGTCGTGCTGGCGCTTCTTGGCATCGGCGGCCTTGGCTACTACGCCTACACGCTGGCGGACCAAAGAATTTACCAGGCTTACGCCAACTGGTCCTTTGAACAGCAGATTGCCGGCTTCCAGCATCATGCTTTTAGCGATTATGTCCGCTTCCTGGCCGGAGCCAAAACTGAGGAAGCACCCGTCGCACCGCGGGTCGAGACCGAACTGCCGCAGCCCGCTACTGGAGCCATCATCGGACGAGTCGAAATTGGCCGGCTCCATCTTTCCGCCATCGTTCGTCAAGGCGTGGATGACGCCACACTGCGCGATTCCGTCGGCCACGTGCCTTCCACCGCGTTGCCGGGAGAAGCCGGGAACTTCGCCATTGCCGCGCATCGCGATACCTTGTTTCGCGCCCTCAAGGACATACAAAAAGACGATTTGATCAGCTTCCAATCAGCCAAGGGCACGTACACCTATGAGGTTCAAGCCACAAAAATCGTCAAACCGACCGATGTCAGCGTACTTCGTCCTGACGGCGGCGGCCTCATTCAAGCGCCTGATGAAAATCGCAAGCTGCTAACGATGATCACCTGCTACCCGTTTTATTACGTCGGCTCGGCGCCCAAACGTTTCATCGTTGAGGCCAAACTGGTAAAATAAAGCCAGTTGGGAGATCGTCTAATGGTAAGACTGCAGATTCTGGATCTGCGTATCGGGGTTCGAGTCCCTGTCTCCCAGCCAGTCACTCTGCCGCAGCCTGCGCTTTAAGCGAGTTCCATTTTCCCATCAAGGTCTCTAACGCCGCGCGCCGCTTGGTAATAGCCGCAACGGTGGGCATATTGGGCGCAACATCCGCTTCCTGCAAATTCTGCATCAGCCCCAGCAGCGATCCGCTCACCGAGGTTAAGGAATCCGGACCACCGGGCCCACGCCTTCCGCCGCCGCCGCGTCCCGCGGATTCTCCAGCCAGTGCTTGAATGCTCTTATCCAACTCAGCCAATTTGTCGGCGCCGCCTGCCTTCATCCGCTCCTGCAGATTTTCGCGAAACGCCTTGATTTCCTCTATGGTCTTGGTGCTGGCTAGCACGTCGTCATAGATCTGTTTCGACAACGTAAATTGCTGCGTGATGCCGGCAAGACTCGTCTTCACGCGCGGGTCCATCTTCACTGTTATGGGCTGCGTATACGTCTTGCCTCCGGCCGTTAAGCGCACAGTGTACTTTCCCGGCATCACCCACGGCGAGTTTGGCGCCGGAGGTGTGTCCTCATAAATTGCCTGCATCGGATACTGGCGGGTGCGCTCGGGCAGGGGTGTCCAGCGCATGTTCCACAAGAATCTGTGCAAGCCGGGCTCATTTGACAGATGCTCGGGAGGACGCACCCAGTAACGGGGAATGGGAAGACGCGGATCAATCGCGGGTATCGGATCGCTGCTGGAATATTTCCTCACCAAGTGACCCGCGCTATCTAAAATCTCGAGCGTTACTTCGCCGCTACTGCTGTTACCCAGCAGATAGTCGATCACTGCGCCGTCTGGAGGGTTTTTGCCTGCGGGAACATCCGGCGGTAGAGGTGTATCGGTATTGGTGTCCCACCGAACTCGCATGGCCACTTCCGGCTGGAACAAATGTGCCTCCGAATCTACGACCTTTTCGCTGAGCTCGCGGAGCGGCTGTATATCGTCTAAAATCCAGAAGCCGCGGCCATGTGTGGCGGCAATTAAATCGTCGTCCTTGATCAAAAGATCGCGGATGGAGGTCGCCGGCATATTGTTGCGTAACGATTGCCACTGCTCGCCATCATCAAACGAAACATACACCGTGCGCTCACTGCCGGCAAATAACAAACCCTTATGTTTCGGATCCTCGCGCACCACATTGATGGGTGCACCATCCGGTATTCCGTTGACGATCTCGGTCCAGTTTGCGCCGCTATCGCGCGTGCGGTAGATATGCGGCCGCATGTCATCCAAACGCAACGTGTTTACGGCGATATAGGCACTTCCCAGATTGAAATGACTCGCATCGATGATCGAGACCTTCGCCCAGGGAACCAGCGCCGGCGGAGTGACATTCTTCCAATGCGCGCCTCCATCCATGGTCACTTGTACCTGGCCATCGTCGGTGCCGGCCCAGATTGCATTCAAATCCAGCGGTGAAGGACTGACCGCGTAAATGACACCGCGCTGGGTAGGCTGCGCGGACGGTGAGTTCTTGTAGATGCCGATGGTATCGGGCTCCTGCCATGTCTTGCGACTGAGATCGGGACTGATTTCCTGCCAAGTCTCACCACCATTGCGGGTCTTCCACAGAGTATTGGCCGCAAAGAAAAGGGTATGCGGATCTTTCGGAGAAAACACCAGCGGCGCAGTCCGAACGGCCCGGTAATCGCCATCGCGCAGCGGTTTGGGACCGACATTGGTCACCTGTCCTGTGCGCCGGTCATAACGGGTCACTTTGCCGCCATAAACGAAGTTCGCGTCCAGCGGATCGGGCACCGCATTGCCATATTCTTCCACTCCGACGGGATGCCAGTCGCGAAACGTGATCTCACCATCCTGCCCGCGCGTCAGCACACAGGCCGATCCGCTCTCCTGCTGGCCGCTGCATACCCGGTACGGAAAATCGTTATCAGCGGCAACGTGGTACATCTGCGCCGTGGGTTGGTTGTACCAGTCGGTCCATGTGTCACCGTCATTCACTGTGACAATCGCTCCCTGGTCACTAACAACCAGCTTGATCTCAGGATGATTGGGATTGATCCAGATGCCCTGATAATCGTCACCACCCGGAGCGCCCCGGATGCCAGTCCAAGTCTTCCCTCCGTCGGTGGACTTCCATGTCACAACACTTGCGCTGTAGACAATATCGGCATTTTTCGGATCCACTACCGGAACCGGTAGATCACCGCCGCCGATGCGCTGCGCTGGTCTGGGATCGTCGGTAATCTTCACCCAGCTCTGGCCGGCATCGTCCGACCGATAGATGCCGAGCCCGCGCTGCGTTGCTACCGAGGCGAAAACTCGGCTGGTTTGGCTGGGTGCGATGGCCAGATTCGCCTGCACGACGCCATCCGGAGGCAACCCACCGGTAAGTTTCTGCCAGCTTTTCCCGCCGTCTTTCGATTTGAAGATACCGCCGTTGGTACCGCTCCACGCGCCGTTTTCCCAGGGTCCCTGGCGCGCCTCCCACAGGGACGCATAAAGTATGTCCGGGTTGGAGGGGTCCATCTTGATGTCGTTCGCGCCGGTATTCTCATCGATATGGAGCGACTGTTCAAACGTCTGGCCGCCATCGGTGGAACTGTAAACTCCACGCTCTTTATTTGGTCCATAGGGGTGACCCAGCACGGCCACAAACAAACGATTGGGATCGCGCGGATCCACTGCAATCTGGGGAATCTGCTGGCCTGCCCGCAGTCCCAGGTGCTTCCACGTCTGGCCTCCATCCACTGACTTATAAATGCCATCGCCGGTAGACAGATCGGGCCGCTGTAAACCTTCTCCGCTGCCGACGTAGATGATGTTCGGATCGGAAGGCGCTATCGCAATGGCCCCCACAGATCCGGTATCTTCATGGTCGAAGATGGGATTCCAGGTGTGGCCGTAGTCGTTCGTCTTCCACACGCCGCCATTCACCTGCGCCATGAAGAAAACATTAGGCTGGCTGGGAATACCAGCCAGTGCCCTCGTGCGCCCGCCCCTGAACGGGCCAATATCGCGCCAGCGCAACTCGGTAAAAAGCTTTCCATCGTACGTGGCGCCGGCGGCTATGCCTGCCACGCATGCCAACCCGCATAATAACCGTATCTTCATCGTTTTCCTATGAACCCAGAATCGAACTCAACTCGCTGATCTCTTTATCCAGTTGCTTGCGCAGCACCGCATAGCGGTCGAACGCATCCTGACCAATCTTCTGGTCTGCGCCGCTGGTCAATGTATACAAATAAGTGATATGTGTAGCCAGTTCCGGCTTGCTGTAACGAATGGGCGGCGTAATCAGATGGGCCGCAAACTCGTTCAACCTGGCCAGGCGCCCCGCATCGGTGCCGGTGGCGGATTTTAATCGTCCCTGTTCAGCCCGAACCTTGGCCACAAGCTTATTCACTTCGCTGACCATATCTCGCACGCGAACACTGAAGTCAAACTGCTCTTTCAAATCCGCCGTTGTCACTCCCGCATTGGCCACTCGCGGATCTTCCATAACCTCGAAAGGCTGTGTGGAAGTGTAGGCTCCCGCCGTCAGCTTCACCATGTACTTACCGGGAACCGCTCGAGGGCCGTTCGGTCCCTCCGGTCTGCGCTCGCTCATCCAAGGTCCACCGCAGCGCAGATCCCAGGTGAATCGGTGCATGCCCGCTGTCTTATCGATGATCACCGGAGCCGCGCGCGGCATGTACTCTTCCTCATCTCCGCCGCCGGCATCACCGCCGCGCTCGCGCGCCGCGCCTGTGCTGGTGAAGGTCCTGAGCAGCTTGCCCTGACCATCCATAATCTCGAGCTTTACGTCTTCGGTCGTGCCGGCCGCCAGATAGTAATTCACAATTGCGCCTGATGCCGGATACTCCGGCTGACCCGAACCGCCCCTGGAACCGCCGCCTTCGCCCGAAAAATGCTGCGGCACGCGCACAGCTTCTCTTGGTTGATAGAGATAAGCCTTAGCGCCTTCATCGGGCAGCTGATGCAGCGGCGTCAGGTCGTCCAGAATCCAGAACGATCTTCCCTGGGTGGATATCACCAGGTCTTTGTGCGCCACCTTGATATCGGTAATCGGCGTTACCGGCAGATTCAACTGAAACGACTGCCAGTGGCCGCCGTTATCGAAGGAGATGTACATGCCGAACTCGGTGCCCGCATAAAGCAACCCATCGCGATCGGGATCTTCCCTCACTACGCGCGTGGGTTCGTCTTTGGCAATGCCGTTGGTCCCATCCGTCAGCCGGGTCCAGCTTTTTCCATAATCGTTCGTACGATAAATATACGGAGCAAAATCTCCGAGCAGATAACGATAGATGGCCACGTAAGCCGTTCCGGCATGACGCGGGCTTGGTTCAATGTTCTGCACGCGCCCACCTGGAGCAAGATCGGGCGGAGTGACATTTTTCCAAGTCTTGCCGTCGTCCTGGGTAACCGAAACCAGCCCGTCGTTCGATCCCGCCCAAATTACACCTTGCTTCACGGGTGATTCCCGAATCGCATACAAAGTGCTGTAAATTTCCTCACCTGTGGCGTCGCGAGTAATCGGTTCCCCGCTCGCGCCTTGCGTCCCGGGAGGATGGGCCGTCAGGTCTGGACTCAGCCGCTTCCAGTGCACACCGCCATCGGAGGTTCGATACAGATATTGCGAACCATAATAGACGGGATAAGGGGGAAACGGAGAAACCTCCATCGGAGAAACTCGCTGGAACCTGTCAATCAAGTCGCTGCCCGCGTTGCCGTAGAGCGATTCGGCACCAATCCAGTAGCGCTCTTCATCGGTGCTCTCAATATTCATGCGAGTGAACTGACCCTTACAACCTCCATAAACCACTTTGGCGTCTGCCGGATTCGGAATGATGGGTCCCGTCTCGCAGCCCGGCCCAACCCGGAACTCCTGTCCGTCGGCCGGCGGCAAACTCGGAATGATAACCGTGGTATTGTCCTGTTGCGCTCCATAAACTCGATAAGGATACTGATTGTCAACGGCGACCTGGTAAATTTCGGCTGTTGGTTGGTTCAACTGTGTGCTCCAACTCTTTCCGCCATCGAGTGACACATTCGCTCCGCCGTCATTCGCCTGGATCATGTAGTCGGAGTTCTTTGGGTTGATCCAGACATCGTGGTTATCTCCATGCGGCACCTGCGCGCGCTGGAAAGTCTTGCCGCCATCGACGCTCTTGAACCAGCCTTCGTCGCCGACGTAAACTATGTCGCTGTTATTGGGGTCCACGCCCAGCGTGTCGTAGTAGAAAGGCCGCGTGGTGAGCGTGCCTGACTTGTTGATCAACTCCCAGGTGGCGCCCGCATCTTCAGAACGATACAAGCCCGAGCCCGGCTTTGCCTCAATCAAGGCATAAATCCGGTTGGGCTTCGACGCCGAAATGGCCACATTGCTGCGTCCGAAAAGCTCATGTGGCAAGCCGCCGCCCAATTTGTTCCAGGTGTCGCCGCCGTCGGTGCTCTTGTAAATGCCGCCATCCATCGATCCGCTGATGATGGTCCAAGGCTTGCGTTGCCCGTGCCAGATGGACGCAAACACCACGTTTGGATTACCTGGCTGGAGTTCCAAATCTGCCGCTCCCAGTTCATTGGAAACTTGCAGCACGTTCTTCCAAGTTTTACCGCCGTCGGTTGTTTTGAAAACGCCGCGTTCCTTGTTAGGTATAAACGGATTGCCCAAGGCTGCCACGAAGACCGTATTCGGGTCGGTGGGATGAATGCGCACGGTGGCTATCTGGCCCACATCGCGCAAGCCCACGAAAGTCCACGTCTTGCCTGCATTGCCTGATCTGTAAATGCCTCTGCCAATCGATACATTGCTGCGAATCTTCGATGATCCGGTGCCAGCATAGATCACGTTCGGGTCGCTTAGGGACACGTCGATTGAGCCCATGGACGCCACGCTGAAGAAACCATCGGAAATGTTCTTCCACGAATGGCCCGCGTCCGTTGTCTTCCAGACACCGCCGCCGGTCGATCCCATGTAAAACGTCTGCGGCTGCGTCGGAACTCCGGTGACTGTTGTGACGCGTCCGCCGCGGTCCGGACCGATCATGCGATAGTGCAGTCCCGACCAGAAAGCTGGGTTCGGTACTAGATTGGGTGCGTTTCCCGCCAACGCGGCGATAGCGAAAATGGTCAGAGCAAAAATAGACCGGCGAAGATGCATAGACTTCATAGGCGTTCAGAATCCTTATTCGGTTATTGTTGCCATACTTTTCAGTAGGAGGCGGCGGAGCCACCTTTTCGCAGGCGGAAGCGCCCGCGCCACCCGGCCACAAACAAATGTTTTCAAAGTACTGAGCAAGCTGGCTTGGCTGCCGGCTACAGTGACATTATGAAATACCTGAACCTTGGCCATACCGGACTGAAAGTATCGCGCCTGTGTCTGGGATGCATGACGTATGGCTCAACCAAATGGCGCGAGTGGGTGCTGGAAGAAGAGGCTAGCCGACCGTTTATACAAAAATCGCTTGAAGCGGGCATCAACTTTTTCGACACAGCGAATGTCTATTCAGACGGCGTGAGCGAGGAAATTCTGGGCCGCGCTATCCGCGACATGGCTAAACGCGACGAAGTGGTGATCGCCACCAAGCTATTCAACCCCATGCGGCCCGATCCCAACGGCCGCGGCCTGTCTCGCAAAGCGATTATGACGGAAATCGACCACAGTTTAAAGCGTTTGGGCATGGACTACGTGGACCTTTACCAAACGCACCGCTGGGATGCCGAAACGCCTATCGAAGAGACTATGGAGGCGCTGCACGACGTTGTGAAGAGCGGCAAGGCGCGTTACATTGGCGCCTCTTCCATGTACGCCTGGCAATTCGCCAAAGCCCAGCACGCCGCCGACAAGCATGGTTGGACCAAATTCGCTTCCATGCAGAACCACTACAATCTGATCTATCGCGAAGAAGAGCGCGAAATGCTGCCGCTGTGTGCGGACCAGGGCATTGGCGTCATACCGTGGTCGCCGCTGGCGCGCGGCTTCCTGGCGGGCAACCGCGACAAGCAGGGCGGGGAAACTTCGCGTGCGAAAACTGACGATTTCGCTAAGAAACTCTACTATCAGGACGACGACTTCAAGGTTGCCGACCGGCTGGGTGAAGTTGCCAAGGCGCGGGGATTGTCCAACACGCAAGTGGCGCTTGCGTGGATTCTTTCCAAGCCGGTTGTTACCGCGCCTATCATCGGCGCAAGCAAGCCGCATCATCTGGACCAGGCGCTCGCTGCGCTGGATGTTGAACTGAGCGCTGAGGAAATTAAGAAGCTGGAAGAGCCTTACAAGCCGCACGTCATTCTGGGGCATTAGTTATCGGGCTACTGGAAAGGTCGCCACTGGCAAGAAGGGCCTATCTGCCAGGAAGAGTCAGCCTGCTTTCCGTCGTGGCGCCTCATAGGCGGGGCGGTCGGGACCGTAGACGCCGGTTCGTGAATGGGCTGTTTAGTTGGTTTTTTGGGCTTCAGAGCCGGTTTGTGATGGTTTCTGTTCCTGCCGGTGTGAGCGGCTGGCGCCGCATGAGCTTTCCAGTGGTGTTCGAGCATTCGGTATTCGCGCTGGAGCGGCGTTCTGCGACGGTGAGATAGCGGAGGCTGAGGTCGTAGTTCTTGATTTCGTGTGGCTGCCAGGCGCCGATGGGCGAATTGCCTTGGCCGAAGAGGTGGAAGTCGTATTCGCGTTGCACGCGGAGGCGGTGCCATTCGGCTTGGGCGGTTTTGATGACGAAGGTGTAGAGAAGTGAGTTTCCGGCGGGGTTCTGGTAGGCGTCGAGCCACGTTTTCAGGAGGTCGAGCCAATCGGCTTCGACCTCGTTTTCCATGAAGAGGGTGGTCGGGGTGGGATGGCATTTTAGGGTAAGTGGTTGGAAAGATAGGTAGAAGAAAGTTGCTACTCTTGCCGTTACCAAGATTTCGATGGCACCAAGCGGGCTTTTACGCTTCGCCGAAGCGTAACTCGCGCCTGCAGACTTCCTTGATACTGTTAATCAGCGAATCAAGGTCGAGCGCCTTGATAATCACTTCGCGCGCCCCGAGATCCAGCGCCCGCTGACGGTCTCCCGCCGTGGACGCTGAGGTGAACATCACCACCGGCGTCTGCTGCGTAACTCCTTCGCTATGCAGATAGCGAAGAACATCGAATCCGCTGCAGCGCGGCAAATTACGATCCAAGAAAATAAGATCAGGCATCGTCGAGCCCATCATTTCCCGCAGCATGCTGATTGCCTGCTCGCCGTCTGCCGCTCTCGATACCTCAATGCCGTGAAGGCACTCCTCCAAGGCGAGCTGAATAACCAGGAAGTCTGCGTCACTATCCTCCACCGACATTACCCGCCGTTTAGTGGATCTTGCGTAGAGCGACTTCATGTTAAGTGGATCTCAACAGATTTAAAAATCAATCAACCAAAGTCGATGCCGAGTATTAATCCTTGCTGCTCACCACTTTTCGTAGCAGGGATCGAAATCACCTACGGCTGGGTCAAATAAGAGGGAACGAATTCGTCGATTGTAAAGATATTCGACCTCGGCGATCAGCCACTTGCAGCGGAGGAGAGGCATTGCGCCTAGAACTCCAAAACTGCAATCGATAAGTCGCCAAACGAATGGAATCTCCCGAATAGGCCCGGCGATAAGTGCCAGCGGAATCACGGCACCGCAGGCGATCAGGCCGAAATCGATCAACCACTTGTTTCTGAGCGGATGGATGTACGGTCCAATAAACGCCAGAGCGATGACAATGTGCGCAAATGCCAGCCAATCGGTACCGTAGCCAAGGAACGGATAGTGCGCGTTGGTGGCGCGGATCCCCTCATTCACTCGCTCCATCCAGGCGAGCAGCCCTGTGGATTGAGCTAGCGCCTGCAGCGCGCTTTGGCGGAGCAGCAGAACGATCCAACCCGTCTCGCGCTCGAGCCGGAAGGCGGTAACACCGCTTAGTACTAAGCCGGACGCGAAGACAGCCAGCCAGAACCGAATCCGGCGAAGGTATTCAGCTTGTGGCATTGGCTCCGATCTGCTGTTACGCTGGATCACCTTGAGGCTCTTTCTGGCCCGGCAGGCCTGGACCCTTGGTTGTCAGCACTGAGCCATACCATTCGATTTTGCGCGTAAAGTACATGGCGGCCGCCACCGCCAGGAAACTGGCCAACGCGCCAACCAAGAGCGCATTGTCTTCCAGCCGAAGCAAAAAGTAGATCAGCGAGTAGAGCAGCGTAAATAGGGCAAACGCCCGCGCTGCCTGCAGACGACTGGAAAAAATCCACCCGGCATTACACGACAACAGACACACCGTGGCCGCGCCCGCAATCAAAAACCCAGTATCGAAACCGATTCTTTCGGCCAAAGACAACAGAAGCAGGTAGAAAATCAACTGAGCGATGCCAACCAAAATATATTGTGCGGGATGAACTCGCTTGCCTGTCGACGTCTCGAACAGGAAGTAGGCCAGAAAAATCAAACCCAAAAACAGAGGAATGTATTTCAGCGATCGGCTGACCGATTGATAAGGGTCGGCTACTTCAACGAATGAAACGCCCAACGCCGTCGCATCAAGCCCCACCATCGTGTTAGCCAATCCTGCAGACGGCACGCCACGCGCTATGAAAGGTACCGACCATTCGGCAGCGAAACCCTGGGCATTCACTGTCCTGCTGACGGGCAGAAAACCACCATCAAAACCCGGACTAGGCCAGTCACCTTGCGCTAGAAGATGCGTCGTCTTGGCGTAGGCGAGCACCGCAACCCTCTGCGCCCCCGAAAATCGCAGCGCCGACGATACCGTGAATTGAGCGTTCGGCTTCGCCATGGTTCCCGCGTTCGCGCCGAACAGAGACATTTTCCTGCGTGCGGCGAAATCCAACGAAGACGAGGCTGGAACCAACGTGAATGTCTTGTTGTCCATTGTGGCTGTCGCGTCCGCAAGCGCTCCCCGCGCATCACTGACTCCAACTAAAATCTCAGCTTTATTCCAGTCGAGTTCGGCGCCTTCCGGAGTTGCCATTCCAACCCCGGTAAGATCGAATGCCGCATCCATCACCAGGTCGGCCTGAAACACAGGCACCCGGAACAGCGAGCGTCGCCGTTCCTCGGTCTTGGTCTTCAAAACGGCCGATCCTCGTTCCGGAGAAATGAGAAAGACTCCATGCTTGCCCGGATCTGTTGCCGGAAGTGACGGAAAGCTGCACGGAACAGCCAGCGTCGGCCCGAGGAAGATCTGCTCGCCGCCAACAAGCGCGCTTACCTCTCGAATGACAGCGGCGGCCCGGTTGGCGCGGTCTTCCACTACACTCGTGACAAACAGCCCGGCAACACTTATAAACAATGCCAAGCCACAGACAACCATGAACTTCAGGCCCGTCGACGACCTGGTCCTGCCAGCCAATGTGGAACTCATCTAGCGTCTTCTTCTCTGTCCAATACTTTATAGTAAAAAGTGCATTAAAGTAAAGAGTAAATCAATCAAGTTAGACTCAACCCGTGCGCGCTCTTCTTTGCGCTTTGAGTCGACTCCTCTTTGCCGTGAACATTGCTGCCAGCCAGGGGTCGGTCAAAATCGAGCAGGGCGAGGCCTTCCAGCATCAGATGGGCCCGCGTCATATAAGCCATTCCAGTGACTAGTCACCAACTAGAGTGCTTGACGCCGTTCAGTTGGAAGTAACCGTCGATCCCGCAGGCAGCATCGATTCTGTCAAAGCGTTTCGCGGACCCGCCGAGTTTGTTCGGCCAAGCCGAAGCCTTAGAAGCTAAGCGTAAGTTCAAACCGTTCTTGAGGGACGGCAATCCAGTGCGTGCATGTGGAAGTAAATGGCGATGGCAGGGTGGATTTCAGCGGCACATCCTGGAAGCTGCGCGAAGCATGCGGGCACGCGATAAAGCTGAGCTACTCGAAACGGTTATGCAGCAGAGAAAATCGCAATAAACAAAACGACTGTCAATGGACCTCGCGAGCCAACGCTCCCTCACGCTGATCCAGATCTCCGCGCCTGATAATCGAAATCTTTCCGCGCTGCTCAAAGATCACCAATTGAGCTTCCTCCAGATCGAGCAAACCCCTCTCACGCAGAATTCCGTGAAGGTCGTGCTCCGTCAAGCCCGACTTGCGAAGCTCAGATGCCACAACCTTCCCCTTCGAAACAAGTATGCGGGGTGGATGGTCAAAGAAGGTTGCCATCTTAGGGAACTGCCTGAGCCTCGAAATAATGCCATGACATAGGAGCACAGTGAGCAGCGTTATGGCGCCAGCCAGATAACTGGTTGTGTCGGAATTTGGCACTCGGCCGACAATCGCGCCCACAGCCACTGCAGCCACGAAGTCGAAGGCCGACATTTCGGCCAGCGTCCGTCTCTCACCAAGCCGGAAGGCGAAAACAGCCGTAAGATAGAGCAGCAGTGCCTTAACCGAAACCCATTCAAGCCCGCGAACGTGGCCAATCAGTTCAGTCATGCGACCTCATTACCGGTTAGACTGATTGACACCTCGCCGAGTGAACTGGTGAAACAACGGGGCTTCCGATCTGCCGCAGTGCCGCAGCAGACCGGTACCGCGGCCTTCATTTCCGTCTCTTAGAACAATGGGCGACCGATGATGAATCAAATGCCGGCTAAACGTGCAGAAAAAGGTTATTCGTCGCGAAACGATGTGCTGCTTTCCAAGGGTGTACTTGGGCCGTGCCACTCCGTTGAAAGTTTGATCGAGCTTAGCTGTCGTTGCATTCGTGCGGTGAAAGTATTCGACAAGCGCTTTGCGCTGGCCGATTCATTGGCTGTGCCGGGCACAATCATGTAATCCCGGTCCTTGATTTTCTTTGCGGGCATCAGGTTCACGCCGGCCACCACGGTCTTGGGCCTGTGCGCCGCATCGTTCTGGAAGCGGTTGTCCATATGGTCCGATTTGAAGCCGAACGGCGCGTCATGTTTCTGCTGAAGATTCATGTTTCTAAAAGCAGCGGCAGTTCCTGGAGCGTCGGCGTTCATTACATTGTCCAGCTGATTAGGCAGGTTGGGAGTGCTTGTTTGAGCGTACAAGTTGGCGTTGATGTGGTAGCAGGTTGGTTTGTCCTGCGTGCCTTCGACATAGACGGAGCAGCAGTCGACCATCTCCGTAAGAAAAAAGTTTACGTTTGCGGCTCCCGGCCCGTTCGCGTCGAGAGTAATGCGGTAATTCTCGTCATTCTGGTAGGGCAAATAAAAGACCGGAATGCCGCCCGCGTTGTTGTCCAAAGTGACTTTGACAGAGTTAGGACAACGCGCGCTTGTCACCGGGGCCAGCGGATCCAGACGCGCTGAAAACGTTGCGTTCCAAACGCGCTTTGCTTTGCTTACCGAGCCCTGCCCGGTGGCTGCATTACCTTTAGTCGGTGGTCTCAAATCGGCCGCCGTCCCGGCGCCGGCGGTCATTGCGCCTTGAACATCAATTCTTGAAACCGGATACCTCCGCAGAAATTCCTTCGCGCCCAAGGTTGCAAATGCTACGTTGTCCGACACGTCTCGTTGCTCCTAGCAGGCCTTATAACGGAGAAATGGGCGCCGGGGATTGAGGCCAAAGGTTATCCTAAACGGCTTCTGGCGAGTACTTTTGCTAGAGCAGTCATTGGATGCGGGTCATACATACTGATCGTTATGAGTGATGCTGTGATCTCCAGGCAGAAGATTGGCTCCAGCGGCTCTACCACCAAGGTGCGGCTGCATATCAATGGCGAAGAACGAGTGCTGCAACTCGATCCACGGACGACCTTGCTGGATGCGCTGCGCGAGCACCTTGCACTGACAGGCAGCAAGAAAGGATGCGATCAGGGGCAGTGCGGCGCTTGTACCGTACATGTGAACGGCCGGCGTACGCTGGCTTGTCTGTCGCTCGCGGTTGCGCATCAGCGCGACGAAATTACAACGATTGAAGGGCTGGCCGGGGGCGACGAGTTACATCCGATGCAGTCGGCGTTCATCGAATGCGATGGATTTCAGTGCGGGTACTGCACGCCGGGTCAGATTATGTCCGCGATCGGGATGTTGCAGGAAGCGGCGGGTGGCGTTCCGAGCCATGTGACGAAGGATGTGCGAAACGCTCCGGCAGCGGACGAGTTGAGCGCGGAAGAAATTCGCGAGCGCATGAGCGGAAACATCTGCCGCTGTGGGGCCTATCCCAATATTGTAGAGGCGATTCGAATGGCGCAGGCGCCCGAGAAGGGAGGCCGCTAGCGATGCATCCTTTTTCGTTTGTGGAAGTGGAGAGTGCGGAAGCCGCCATTAATGCGCTCGAGGCCGACGGTAATGCCGTGTTCTTTGCCGGGGGCACGACGCTTATCGATTTGATGAAGCTTGATGTGCTGACGCCGGAAGTACTGGTGGATGTGAACCGGATGGCATTCGCTTCGATACAGACCACGGCGGATGGCGTGAGTATCGGAGCCAATGTGCGTAACAGCGATTTGGCGCATGATCGCGTTATACGCGACCGTTATCCGGTGCTTTCAGAAGCTTTGCTGAGCGGGGCTTCAGCGCAGTTGAGAAATATGGCGAGCACGGCGGGAAACCTGCTGCAGCGAACGCGCTGCCTTTATTTTCGCGATGTGAATGCGGGCTGTAACAAAAGGAGGCCGGGTTCAGGCTGCGATGCTCTGACGGGCGTGAACCGCAGCCACGCTTTATTGGGAACAAGCGATGCGTGCATTGCTACCAATCCTTCCGACATGTGCGTGGCGATGGCGGCGCTGGAAGCGGTGATTCACACGCAGCGGCAGGATGGAACTACCCGAGCAATTCCGCTAGCGGATTTTTATTTGCTGCCGGGAAACACGCCGGAACGCGAGACGGTGCTGGAGAAAAGAGAGCTGATTACGCATGTTCAGCTTCCGAATGATGAGATTGGCCGGCGCTCGCATTATCTGAAGGTGCGAGACAGAGCGAGCTATGAGTTTGCGCTGGCATCCGCAGCGGTGGCTTGGGAACTGGATGGCGGAATCATCAAGCGAGCGCGCGTGGCGTTAGGCGGCATCGCGACAGTGCCTTGGCGGTCGAAAGAAGCGGAGACGGTATTGACGGGAAAACCGGCCGCGACCGCAACCTATGTGAAGGCGGCGGAAGCAGCGCTGGAGGGGGCTGTGCCGCGCGAGCATAATGCATTCAAAATTGAGCTGGCAAAACGGACGCTGGTTGAGGCGCTTGAGGAATTAGGAAGAAATTAACATGGCGACTACATTGATCGGTACGCCCGCCAATCGCGTGGATGGGCGGAAGAAGGTTACGGGTACGGCTCAGTATGCGGGCGAGTTGCTGCTTGGAAACACAACGCACGCGGTGCTTGTCGGCAGTTCGGTAGCGGGCGGCACCATAAAAAGCATCGATGTCACTGAGGCAGAGCAGGCGCCCGGCGTGCTGCTGGTCTTGACGCACAACAATGCGGACAAGTTCGGCGAGATGCTGGACGATCTGCAGAAGGGCGGTACGGTAGGGGAAAAGCGGCCGCCACTTTCCGACAATCGTATCCTGCATGTCGGCCAATATGTGGCCATGGTGGTGGCGGAGACGGCGGAGCAGGCTCGATATGGAGCGGCGTTGCTGCGGATTAAGTATGCGCCCGGGCCTTTTACCGTGGCGATGGATGAAGCCGAGGGAACTAAGTTTCGGCCAGGCGATTTCATGGGCGAGCCGCTGTCGTTTGAGCGTGGCAGCGTGCAGGACGGATTGAAGGATGCCGACGTCAGGCTTGACGTGACTTACACTTCGCCGACGCAGCATCCTTGTGCGATGGAGCCGCATGCGACCGTGGCATCGTGGTCCGGAGACATGCTGACTGTTTATAACGCCAGCCAGTGGGTGCAAGGCGACCGGGCGGTACTGGCAGGAGCGTTCGAAATGCCCAAGGAAAAGGTGAAGGTTATCTGTCCGTTCACTGGCGGCATGTTTGGATCGAAGGCGGCTACCGGATCGCACGTGCTGCTGGTGGCTATGGCGGCAAAGCGGTTGAAGCGTCCGGTGAAGATTGTGCTGACGCGGCCGCAGGTGCTGACCGACGTCGGCCACCGTCCCGAGACGGTGCAGCGCCTGGTGCTCGGCGCGAAAAAAGACGGCACTTTGACAGCGTTCCATCATCATGTGCTGTCGCACACCGCGCTGGAGGATGATTTTACCGAGCCTGCCACCATCTGCACACGCATGCTTTATAAAGTGGGCAACTACAAGGCGGAGCAGGATGTGGTGCGGCTGAACGTCATGAAGCCGGCATGGATGCGGGCGCCGGGCGAAGCGCCGGGGCAATATGCGCTGGAAAGCGCCATGGACGAACTGGCAGAGAAGTTAGGCATGGATCCGGTGGAACTGAGGCGGCGGAATCATGCAGAGGCGCATCAGCAGCTTGGCAAGCCGTTTTCGAACAAGCATCTGCTGGAGTGTTACGACAGGGCCGCGGAACGCTTTGGATGGTCGCGGCGGAATCCGAAAGTGGGGTCGATGCGCGATGGCAAGTTGTTGGTGGGTTGCGGCATGGCCACCGCGACCTATCCCGGCTTTCTGATGGGGGCGACAGTGAAAGTTCAGCTGCAGCGCGATGCAGCGGGCGCAAGAGCCGTTCTATCCACTGCGGGAAGCGACGTGGGAACGGGCATGTACACCATGTTGACGATGATGGCAGCCGAGGAGTTGGGCCTACCGATGGAGCGGGTGTCGGTGGAACTGGGAGATTCCACGTTGTCGCAGTGCGCGGTGGCGGGAGGATCGAACCTTACCGCAAGCACGGCGCCGGCGGCCAAAGACGCCTGCCTGGAGATTAAACGCGAATTGCTCAAAATTGCCGCGAAAACGGCTGACGGATTTACCGCGGCCGAGGAGCGCGAAGAAGAGTTCGTGTTTGCGAACGGAAAACTGGCGCTGCGAAGGGACTTAGCGCATGGAATACCGTATGAGAATCTGCTGGCTGCAAGCGGGCGGGAACAACTGGAAGGCGCGGGCACGACGCAGCCGGTGTTTGGACATAATGAGCGGTTTGCGTTTCAATCATTTGGTGCACATTTTGTCGAAGTGAAGGTGAATCCTCAGATAGGACGAGTGAGGGTTTCGCGCGCGGTGAGCGTCTTCGATTGCGGAAAGATTTTGAGCGCGAAGACGGCGCGCAGCCAGTTTATTGGCGGCATTGTCTTCGGAATTGGCGCGGCCTTGATGGAAGAAATCGATTACGACCGGGCGCATGGGCAGCCGGTGAATGCCGACTTAGCCAGTTATTTGGTTCCCGTGCATGCGGATGTGCCGGAGATTGAAGTGGATTGGATCGGTCAACCCGATTACAATTTCAATTCGATGGGATGCCGCGGTGTTGGCGAGATTGGCATCACTGGCGTGGCGGCGGCTATTGGAAATGCTGTATATCATGCGACCGGCAAGCGCGTGCGCGATCTTCCGATTACTCCGGATAACTTGCTCTGACTAGGGCGCGGTCCGCTGCTGAAGAATTCCTGCGAAGGCCGAGCGAACGCTCATGAACAGAATCAACCAAAGGATCGCGACAAAAACGCCGGGGGGAAGTCCGGCCGGTTGCATTACCGCATGGAAGATGAGAATGTTCACAATCACCGGGGCGATGATGGTCAGCGCCAATGGCACATAACGATTTGCCAGAAACAGGATTCCGGCGATCAGTTGCACGGCGAAGACGAAAGTCATGTAGTGAGTGGAAGTCATAACAACCATAAAGTCACCTGCCGGCCCGGGCATCGGCGGCGTCGGAAGGAAATGTATAAATCCATTCAGTCCGAAGAACAAAAAGATCACGCCTAGCAAATAGCGGGCACCAATGGCGGCAATTCTCATACAATTCTTCTCCTCGGCAACACTTGATGTCTAAACGACAACTGTTGGCATAGTAACACAACAGTTGTCGTTTAAGCTGGGAGAAGAAGTATGGATTCCAGCCTTGAAGAGATCGCTGATCCGCGGGTGCGGCGAACGCGGCAATTGCTGCATGGAGCGTTAGCCAGGCTGCTTCAGACCAAAGAGTTCGAGCGAATATCAGTTCATGACATAACCGATGCAGCGACGCTGAACCGGGCCACTTTCTACGACCACTACCCGGACAAATATGCGTTGATGCAGTGCATGGTGGCCGCTCGTTTCCAGCATTTGATGGCCGAGCGCAATGTGCAATTTAATGGTTGTACGTCCGCCATGCGAGCGATGGTGCTGGCGGTGTGCGATTACCTGGCGGGGAGCAGGGAATTGGGGCCGCATATGGAATCCGCTGTGATTTCCGTAATCAGGCAGATGATATTGGAAGGCTTGACGAGCCATGAAGCCCCACGTATAGCCAGTGCGGAGATGATTGCGTCGACGGTGGGCTGGGCCATCTATGGAGCGGCCAAGGAGTGGGCGCGCACGCCCGGAAGGTGCGCTGCGGATGATGTTGTAGATCTCGTGGTGGCGCTGGTGTCGCCTGTTCTTTTGGCCGCACGTGACAGTTATGGCCCGGAGCCGTGACGTTAGGGCACGCTGACGCTGGCAGGGAAGCCGGTGGGCGGCTACCTTCAAGAGTGTGATGGTGGGGCAATAACCATTTGCCGCTTGCATGGGAGTGTGATATAACTCGGGTTTATGGCTGCTTTCCGCTCCAGCTTTTATTGGTTCCGATTCTGGTACTGGCCAGAGTCGAGCCGGGGGGCGTCCGCAAGGAACTAAAGCAGGCAGTAACGGTTTTAGAAAGGGGCCCACTCGGAGACGAGTGGGCCTTTTGTTTTACAGAATGGGAACTCTCGTGAGGGGCAAATGATTATTTCAATGAAATTACATGCGACGAAACCGGAGCTGGATGCGGTGTGCGAGCGCATCGGCGAATTTGGCTACAAGGTCCACTCCATCGTCGGCGATGAACGCGTTGTGATCGGCGTGGTGGGCACGGGAGATGTGACGCCGTGCCTGGAGTCATTGGAAGCGATGCCCCAGGTAGAAAAAGCGGTCCGCATTTCGGCACCCTACAAGTTTGTCAGCCGCGAGTTCAAGCACGACAAGTCCGAGATTGTGTCCGATGGCGTCGCTGTCGGCGGGGACGAATTTGTTGTGATGGCTGGCCCCTGTTCGGTCGAGAGCGAGAAGCAAATTCTCGACACGGCGTACTTTGTGGCCAAGCATGGCGCGACCTTCTTGCGCGGGGGCGCTTTCAAGCCGCGCACTTCTCCCTATGACTTCCAGGGCATGGAGGAGGCTGGCTTAAAGCTATTGCAAAAGGCGAAGCGCGAAACGGGGCTGCGCATCATCACCGAAGTGATGAGCGACGGCGATGTTCCCATGGTGGCCGAGTACGCCGATATCCTGCAGATAGGCGCGCGCAATATGCAGAACTTCGCACTGCTGAAGGCTTTGGGAAAAGCCGGCCGAACGGTGATGTTGAAGCGCGGTTTGAGCGCGACGATTAAGGAACTTCTCATGTCGGCCGAGTATGTCGTGGCGCACGGGAATCCGAACGTCATTCTGTGTGAACGCGGTATTCGAACATTTGAGACGGCTACTCGCAACACTTGCGACATTTCGGCTGTTCCAGTGCTGGACGAGTTATCGCACTTGCCGGTGGTGCTCGATCCGAGCCACGCGACGGGCAAGCGCAGCCTGGTGCCGCCACTCGCGCGCGCTGCTGTGGCCGTCGGGGCCGACGGTCTGATTGTGGAAGTGCATCCGCAGCCCGAAAAGGCCGTCAGCGATGGAGCACAGTCGCTGACGTTCGAACAGTTCGCCAGGATGATGAAGGAATTGCAGCCTTATATCCAGTTGTGGAAGGAAGCGCGTGTCACCCAGATGGCCTTGGCTTAAGCCGTGCGGCTTCTGAAGGCGCTTGCTTTAGCGCTGCTGTTGGTTGCGGTTACCGGGGCCGTTTGGTACGGCATCACTTATTATCGGCATCGGTTTGTGCGTTCGAATGGCGACTTGGCCAAGCTTCTTCCTCCGGGTGACTTGACCGTATTTTTTGCAGACCTGAACGCCGTTCGGCACGCCGGTTTATTGCGTTTACTGGCCGGTCTGAAACCCGCTCCCGAAGAGCAGTACGCGCAGTTCATGCAGAAAACCCAGTTTGACTTTGCACGCGATCTAGATGCGCTGGCCGGCGCTTACGATGGCGACCGGTTGTATCTAGTCGGGCGAGGCCATTTCGATTGGGACAAGCTACAGGCCTATTCGGTGGCGCATGGCGGAACGTGCGGGTCTGATTTTTGTCAGGAACCGGGCAGCACGGCAGGCAAGTGGGCGAATTTCGTGCGCGTACAGCCGGATGTGATTGCTTTGGCGGTGAGCAGCGACCGGACGGCGGCCGATGTATTGAGGCCCCCGGGGCGCCGTCTGCAAGGTGACGATCCGGGCGCCCCGGTATGGGTGAAGTTATCGCGCGCGCTGCGCAGGAACCCAAGCGAGTTGCCGCTGCCGCTGCAGATTTTCGCTATCAGCGTGCAGTCGGCGGATGAGATAACGCTGGCAGTGCAGCCGGTCAAGGAAGGCGCGTTCGAGATTCGGCTGTTCGGAGATTTTGCGAACCCTGCGGCAGCGGATACAGCGCGAGCGCAGCTGGATATTCAAACCAGGAATCTGCGGCGGGCGCTTGGGGATGAAGGTCAGAAGAGCGATTTAGGTGCTGTCTTGCTAGGCGGGAAGTTCTATACGGTAGGTACGAGGTTGGAAGGCAGCTGGCCCGTGGACAAGGAACTGGTAGCAGCATTGGAGTAGCGGGCGACCTTTCCAGGCCGCCCAGCCTTGGCTAGTTAGTTCGGTGTCGATCCGCTTGAAGTCGCGGTAACCGTAACTGCCGGCGTCGCCGCCGGAGCTGGTGTTCGCCGTTTCGCCTTCTTCGCCGGAGCCGTCGTCACCGCAGCAGTCGGCAGGATGGTCACCGTAGGATTAGGCCGGCGCGCCGGTTGCGGAGCAGGCAGCGGTTTCCGCGGCAGAAGTTCCGGGCGGTTCGCCGTGTCGTAGACCAGCGAGGCGATGATGGCGGAAGCCTGCATCAGATCGCCGGCTTGAATGCGGTCGTAGACATCCATATTGGAATGATGGGTGCGCGTTTCGTAATCCATCGGGTCCTGGATGAATTGGAAGCCGGGGATGCCGACGGTGTCGAAGGACAGGTGATCCGTCCCGCCGGTGTTGCGCGGTGAGATAGTCGACGCGCCCAGATCCTTAAACGGCGCGAGCCAGCTCTCGAAAATGGGCCGCATCATATCGTTGCCCTGCAAATAGACGCCGCGGATCTTTCCGGTGCCGTTGTCGAGATTGAAGTAGCCTGAGATCTTGGCGTGCTGTTCAGTTAGCTTCATGGTTTCGCGATCGGCAAAGTGTTCTTTAACATAGGCGCGCGAGCCTAACAGCCCTTCTTCTTCGCCGCCCCACAAGGCGATGCGCACCGTGCGATCGAGCTTCAGATCTGTGGCTTTAAGGATGCGAATGGCTTCCATCATGACGGCACTGCCAGCGCCGTTGTCGGTGGCGCCGGTGCCGCCCTGCCAGGAATCGAAGTGACCGCCGAGCATCACCACCTCATCCTTGTGCGGACCAGAGCCAGGGATGTCGCCTACGATGTTGAAGGACTCGTCTTCATCGGTGAATTCGTTCTTGATGTTGAATTCCAGTTTCACCGGAACGTTGTTCTTGAGCAGGCGCGCGATGCGATTGTACTGCTCCGGCATCATGCTGACGGCTGGTATGCCGGGCGCTTTCGATGGATCGTAAGATCCCCCGGCGGCCGCAAAAATGGTGTCGCCATCGCCCTGAGAGGCGGCCGATACCACCACAGCAACGCCTTCATCCATGATGAAGCGGGCGATCTTATTTTGAAGCTGCATGCGTTCCTCGCGGCTCATCGGCGGTTGTCCGTTGGTTGCCATGCGTGCCGCGAAGTTACCGGGACTTTCGCCCGGTTCCGGCTCAGTAGCCTCAGCGGCGAGCTCGGCGTCAGTGTAGCGGCGGGCCGTGGGCGTAGTCGGAAACGGCAGTGTGCGCGGCGGGGTGGAAAGAATAATTTTGCCCTTCAGCAGACCGTGAAATTTCTGCATGTCTTCTTCAGTGCGGATAACGGCCAGCACGGGTTCGCCGATGATGCTGCCTGGTGTGCCGCTGGTCCAGGCGAGCGCCACCCCGCTTATCGGCGAATATTGCGGCTCAACCATGTGGGCTTCATAAAAACGGTTGACCCAGCCGCGGCCGAAAGGCCCCCATTTTTCCTGATGCGCGTCGGTAATGCCAAATTCCTGAAGGCGTTTGACTGCCCATGCGCCCGCTGCTTTGAAGTTCGGTGAATTGGTTAAACGTGGTCCGTACACATCCGTCAGGTAGAACATGGTGTTCATCACCTTGGAGTCGGTAAAGGCTTCACTCTTGATCCTGTTAACGGTGAACAGGTCAACCTTCTCTTCAGCAGACATCGCGAGAGCGCAGGTGAGGATAACGGCAGACAGTCTTTTCGCCAGCATAAAACGAATGATTTCCCCCTTGGAAGTCAGAAAGTGAAAAGGGATTGACGACGTGGGTATGTAGGTTAACGCCTACGTACCCCAGCAGGTTACCAGAGTATAAGTGGTATTTCTGATGCCAAATAGCCACAAAGCTGGGCGTAAGCGTCGTAAGCGTATCAAAAAAGCCACAGGTCGAATACGCCAAGCCTTGTAGAATCATATGATTACAGCGAGAGTATAGGTGTAATTGCTATGCTTGAAGTTATTGCACATGAATTTTGAGACTACTGTTGCTCGGCCGGTCGAGATTGAGGGAATAGGTCTGCATCATGGTGCGCCCGTGAAGCTACGGATACGTCCAGCACCGCCGGCAACAGGGATTGTGTTCATAAGAACTGACCTTGAGAACACACGCATACCAGCCAGTTGGGAATATGTCGAGCGGGTAAGCTACGCCACCAGCCTGATGCATCCGAAAGGGATTTTCATATCCACAACGGAGCATTTAATGAGCGTGCTGTACAGCATGCAGATAGACAACGCCTTCATCGAACTGGATAACCTGGAACTGCCCATATTGGACGGCAGTGGTTTGCCCTTTGTGCGCTTAATTGAACAGGCCGGCCGCAAAGAGTCGAGGCGCTTGCGGCGCTACATGCGCATCGTCAAAGAGGTAAAGGTGGAAGCCAACGGGAAGTCGGTGTCGATTCTGCCGGCAGACCGGTTTCAGCTACGCTGCCGGAATGTCTTCAATCATCCGCTGGTGGGCGAGCAGAACCTGCAGATCAACATCACGCCGGCAAGTTATGCACGCGAGATCGCGCCGGCGCGCACCTTTGGTTTTGAATACGAATTGGACCAGATGCGGGACATGGGCCTGATTCGCGGGGCGAGCTTAGAAAACGCCGTATGTTTCAGCCGCGACAGCGTGGTGAACCCCGGCGGGCTGCGCTTCAGCGACGAATGCTGCCGCCATAAGGCACTGGATCTGATCGGCGACCTGGCGCTTATCGGTTTGCAGATTTTGGGTTGCGTGGTGGCGGAAAAAGCCGGACATGCGATGCATGTCGCTTTAGTCAACCAGATTATGTCCGATCCATCGCTTTATGAGATCGTTACGTTCCCGCGGGCGAAGCGAGCGCTGGCATCGTGACACAACGAAGATGGCCGGTTAAGTGAGTTTGCGCTGGGTTCCCGATGCACTGACTTACACGCGATTCGCAGCCTCGCCTCTTCTGGCGTGGCTGCTGTATAAGGGTGAGTTCCGCCTCGCCCTGGCGCTGGTGCTGTTTGCCGGGCTAACCGACTGGTTCGACGGCTTTTCAGCGCGGCTGCTGCGGGTGACCTCGAAAACGGGCGTTCTGCTGGACCCGTTGGCCGACAAAACCCTGCTGGTGACACTGTTTCTCTCGCTGGGCGTTCTCGGCATGATTCCGCTTTGGGCGTTTGTACTGACCATTGCGCGCGACTTCATCATTGTGGGCGGTTCTGTCCTCTTAAGGATCTTCCGAAATCGGCGAAAATTTATCCCCTCGCTAGTAGGTAAGATCAGCACTTTTTTTCAGATAGTCTATGTACTGTTAGTCCTGATACGATCTGCGTTTACGTATCAATGGCTTTTATGGCTAGAGACGGCAGCATTAATACTAACCGCTATCTTCACCACAATCAGCGGTTTAGACTACATCCGGCGAGGGATTCAGATGACGCGCCTGCCGCCGGTGGTGGGAATTGAGTAAAAAAGCCCCAAACCCAACAAAGTTTGTCGGCCACCTTAATTGACGGGATCTAATGTGGGGAGTAGCCTGAGTAGTGATGGAGCCGTGCGTCGAAATTTTCTTGCCTGCCCGCCTATATTCCCGGGCGGGGTGGGTAACACTCGCGACATCGCTCCTTTTTGTCGTATGGGGTACACGGGCACCGATGGCCTACCTGCCGGCCATTCTGTGCGTTTCGTTCGCGGCGGTCATGTTCTGGCTGGCGGCGCGGCCGGCAATACGGGTAGGCGAAAATCAGTTCAATATCGGTGACCGGGCAATCGCCTGGCGCGAGGTCAGGGAAATAAACAAGATTCGGTTTCTTTCTCCATTGATGCTGCGCATTAAGCTGACGAATGCGCGGCAGAAGATGCTGGTATTTCCGGGTGACGCCGGCCGGGTGGAGCAACTGGTTCACCTGTTGCGGAAGAACTCTCATCTGGCCACTTTCGATGGCGTCGCTTATCGCGATTACTGGACGTGGTCGAGCATGGCGGGCCTGCGGGGGCAAAGGCAGTTGAAAGAACAGCCCGTGCGCATGTTAAGCAGCGAAGACGAAGATGAGATTGAGCGCATGTACCAGAAGTTGAAGACAGTTGGCCGGCTGGACGCGCGCACAGATTCATCAAGCGCAGATGAGCAGTAGGGATTAGCGCTGGCTCGAACCCGAAAAAAAGGCTGCCTTCCCGGTTGTCTTTCCACTTTTGTTTTCTTCCTGCTGGTTTGTGGCGTGGCTTACCTGTTGCGCGCGCAAATTTTGACTGCGGCTGGCGGCATGCTGGTGAAAGAGCAAGCTCCTGCCAAAGCGGATGCCATTGTCGTTCTGGGCGGCGACGGTTTCGGTACGCGCATTCTCAAGGCATCGGAACTCGCGAAGCAGGGATACGCGCCGGTGGTGTGGGTCAGCGGCGGCGTCAGTCTACTAGGCAACGAAGCGGCTGACCATATCAAGTACGCGAATGATCACGGGTTTTCGGGGTTGAGCTATCACCCCATTGCCTTGCCGGCGGAAGACGACTCGACCGTCGGCGAAGCGGCTTTTATGGGTAAAGACCTGAAGGCTGCCGGCATCAAGAGTATCGATCTGGTAACCAGCAATTACCACACGCGCCGTGCGGACTACCTGTGGCACAAAGAGAACCCGTGGCTGCAGATTACGGTGGTCGGCGCCTCGGACCGTTATTTCACGCCAGACGGATGGTGGAAGACGCGCGAAGGGCAGAAGACGTTCCTGCTGGAGTGGTTAAAGACTTTTGCCAGCCACCTGGGAAAATAGGTAGGCGCCTATGTTGAAATCGCTGTCCACCCTGTGGCCCTATCTGCGGCGCTATCGCAAAGGCATGGCGCTGGGCATGGGCTCACTGGTTATCAAAGCTGCGATAGCCGCGGTTTCCCCTTTGGTGATCAAGTGGGGCGTCGATTCGCTCACACGCGGTTTTAGCGTGCTGGTGGTGTTGGAACTGGCCGGGGTGCTGGTGGCGCTAAGCGCTATCAAGGGCGTTTTCCAATATTGGATGCGCGTGATAATTATCGGTATTTCGCGCGATATCGAGTTCGATCTCAGGAACGATCTGTTCAAGCGGCTGGTGTTGCTCTCGCAGGATTTCTACGCGCGCTACCGTACCGGCGACATTATGGCGCGCAGCACTAACGACTTGAACGCGGTGCGCATGATGCTGGGTCCGGGCGTTATGTACTGGACAGAAACGTCGATAACGCTGCTGCTTGCGGCGGTAGTGATGCTGAAAACCGATGCACGGCTAACGCTTATGGCTTTGATTCCAGCTCCGTTTGTGTCGCTGGCGGTGATTTTGTTCGGACGCCAGATCCATAAGCGTTTTGAACAGATCCAGAAAATGTTTTCCGAGATCAGTAGCCGGGTACAGGAAAATTTGTCGGGCGTGCGGGTGGTGCGCGCTTATGCGCAGGAAAAGGCTGAAGTGGCCCAGTTTGAGCTGCTGAACCATGACTACATTCGCGAGAACATCGGGTTGGCGCGCATTCAGGGCTTGTTTATGCCGCTGTTACAGGCGCTGATCGGGCTGACGTTCCTGATTGTGCTCTGGTTTGGCGGTCACCAGTTGCTGGAAGGGAAAATCAGCCTTGGCAGCTTTGTGATGTTCAACACCTACATGGGCATTTTGATCTGGCCGATGATTGCTTTTGGCTGGGTGGTGAACCTGTCGCAACGCGGAACGGCGTCATTGAACCGCATTAACGAGATTCTGCACGAGAAGCCGACCATTGCCGCGCCTGCAGCCGAAATCGCGAGTCCGGCAGCCTATTCGTCCGACATTGAGTTTAGCGATGTGGTGATGAGGTACGGCGAGCGTGAGGTGCTTTCGGGGATCGATTTAACCATTGCGGCGGGAGAGACGGTCGCCATCGTCGGACATACAGGTTGCGGCAAGACTACGCTGGTAAACCTGGTGCCAAGGCTAATGGACCCGGTGAGCGGCAGTGTGCGGGTTGGCGGCATTGACGTCCGGCAGTACGATCCGGAAGAACTGCGGCGCGAAATTGGCTTTGTTCCGCAGGAGACGTTTCTGTTTAGCGCGACTTTGGCGGAAAACATTGCCTGGGGCGTGCCGGGTGCAACAGAAGACCAGATCCGGTGGGCAGCGGAAGTAGCTGGGCTGACAGCGGACATCGACACCTTTCCAAACGGTTTGGAGACGGTGATCGGCGAACGCGGCCTGACGCTTTCCGGGGGTCAGAAACAGCGGACGGCCATTGCGCGGGCGGTTTTACGCAGCCCCAGAATCCTGATTTTGGACGACGCGCTATCGAGCGTTGATACCGCGACGGAAGAGAAGATTCTGCAGGGCTTAGCGGCGGTGATGCGCAACCGGACAACGATTCTGATATCGCACCGTGTCTCAACCGTGCAGAATGCGCATCGGATCGTGGTGATGCGTCACGGAAGTGTGATAGAAATTGGGACACACCAGGAACTGCAGAAGCTGGGCGGATACTATGCCGAGCTTTATCAGAAGCAGCTTCTTGAAGAGGAGTTAGAGGCAATCTGATTATGGCTTTGATGAAGAAATCCAGCAGACGTGAATGGTTAGGGCGCACGGCCGGAGCGGCCGCAGCGTTGGGCCTTGCGTCAGGTATGCGTGCGCAGGAATATAAGATTTCGGATGCCGACATCAAGCTCGGCGTTGCTTCTTACTCGTTCAAGAACTTCAGCCGCGAGCAGGCGATCCAGATGATGAAGGAGCTTGGCACTCCTTATTTGAATGTCAAAGATTTTCATTTAAAGCTAGATAGTACGCCGGAACAGATTGACCAGGCAAAGAAGGAATTTGCGGAGGGAGGCATCATTCTTGTCGGCTGCGGCAACGTCAGCTTTCCCAGCACCGATACCGAAGAGATGATTCGCAGCAAGTTTGAATATGCCAAGCGCGCCGGATTTCCCTTGATTGTGTGCGCGCCGACTTCCGAAACGCTTCCCAAGATGGAGAAGTATGTCAAGGAGTACGACATTAAGATCGCGATCCATAACCATGGCCCGGAAGACAAACATTTCCCAACGCCGCAGAGCGTCCTCGAGGCGGTGAAGGGGATGGATCCACGCTGCGGCCTGTGCATGGATATCGGGCACACTTCGCGCACCGGCGCGGATATCGTGGAGTGGATTGGGAAGGCGGGTCCGCGTCTGCTGGACATGCATGCGAAAGACTTGACCGATCCGTTGGACAAAGATCCCCAGAAAGCGTTGCATAGCCAGGTGAATACCGGCCGGGGCATTCTGCCTATCGGCAAGGTGTTTGAGGAGTTGATCCGGATCAATTACAAGGGTTCAGTGAATTTGGAATACGAGATTCACATGGACGATCCAATGCCTGGTATGCGGGAGAGCCTGGCGTATATGCGCGGCGTTCTGACGGGTTTGAGCGCAGCGCAAAAGGCCTAGGCGGGCCGCGAAAATGCCTTGAGAGTTAAGGTATTAGCTGGAAACCTTAACTTAAGAATGCAAAACGTCGCCCAACCCAGCATGCGCGCAGAAATTGACTACTACAACCAGCGCTGGCGGCAGTTCGAGTTCGCCAATTTGTATTCGCAGGAACGTTGCGTTTTCATTCTGCAGGCACTGCTGGAACTCGGGCTCGACAAGCCGCGTATCTGCGATCTAGGCTGTGGCGCGGGTTGGCTCACTAACATTTTGAGTTCGTTTGGTCCGAGCGTCGGCGTTGAACTTTCACCCGATGCCGTTGAGGTGGCCAAACAGCGCTACCCCGGCGCGCAATTTGTCTGTGCGGACGCGACGGCATGGGAGCCGGAAGCCGGATCGTTCGACGTAGTCGTGAGCCAGGAAGTGATTGAGCATATCAGCGACAAGCCGAAGTATCTTTCTGTGGTGCATAGGGCGCTGAGGCCGGGCGGCTATCTGCTGATGACCACGCCGAACCTGGACGTGCTGAATGCTATTCCAGACAGCGAGCGCAAGAGTGTGTGGGAAATTCAGCCGGTGGAGCTTCCGGTGTCAAGGCGGCAACTAACGACGCTTTTGCGATCCGCCGGATTCGAGATTGTGAAGACTTCTTCCGCGGTAAGAGGCTGCGGCCGGCTGGGAATGCACCGGTTGGTGAATTCCCATAAGTTGAATAAGCTGATGGAACAGGTGGGCCTGCATGTTGCTTGGAGCAGGTGGCTGCTAAAGCGCGATTTCGGGATGTACTTGACTACGGTGGCGCAACGGCTTTAGCTGTTGGCAGATCATCGGCCTGTTCGTGCTCCCCGTAAGCTTGGTTTCGGTGGCGCCAAAGTCCGAAGCTAGTTAAAGGACTGTCTCCTAGAGAATCGAGTTGATCCGACTGCGCTTTACCGGTCTGCCTTTATTCCGGGTCGCTCGCGGCATTTATTAGAACGGGATTTCATTTAAAGAGATCTTCACGTATTTGATCCGCTTGCGGTTCCAGGTATACGTGATGTGAAGATTGCCGTCGCGATCCTGAATCATGGCTGGATAGGAGAACTCGCCGTCGCCTGTTTCCAGCGTGCGAAAGTCCTGGAATTCTCCGCCGTCGCGGCTGACGGCAACTACCAGAGGTGTTCGCTTGTCAGTTGATCTGTTATAGACCAGCACGATACGGCGGTCCTGCAGGGCAACCGCGTCGATGCCTGAGTTGGGGTTGGGCAGATCGATAGGCCGTGCCTCGGTCCAGGTGAGGCCCGCGTCTGGCGAATCCGCGATACAGATGCGGCCAATTTTGCTGGTGGAACGCGCATAGAACCGAAGTTTTTTCCCGCCCATGGAAACTACGGAAGGCTGAATGATGCCATAGGTTTCAGACCATGCGAATGGGTAAGCATCGGGCGTCTGGCTGGGTGTCTCCTTCTTACCCGTTTGCGGTACCGTTATGGGCCCGAGGCGCTGCCACGATTTGCCGTTGTCAGTGCTACGTTCAATCCAGGCGGCCCAGGTGTGATAACTCTCCACAGAAGTACCGCTCACCACCGTGCCGTCATTCATCAGCAGCGGCTTGGTCCGTATGGGTCCAGTGACGCCGGCGGGCAGGTGCTCAATGGGCGACCAAGTGGCTCCGTCGTCATCGCTCCAGGCGCGCGCGGCTGACCAGCTTGTTGGGTTCGGTCCAAATTTGTAATAGAACCAGAGACGGCTATCTTTCGTGTAGAAGATGACGGGGTTGTAAGTAGCGATGTTGGGTTCGCGCGCCATCTCTTTCGGAGCAGACCAGGAGCCGTCGTGCAAGCGCGAACCCCAGATGGCGACATCAGGCTTGCCTTCGGCCGTCCCCCCAAACCAGGTAGCGAGCAAGTCGCCATTGCGCAGTTCGACAACGTTAGAGGTGTGCGCTGAGGCGAAGGGCGCCTGGGTAAAGATAAAGACCGGATCCGATGCCATTGCGGCGGCTGAAACAATCAACGCTGCCGCCAATAGTTCATACTTCACGGAAGTGTCTTTACGCCTTGGGCCGAACCAATCAAGACTTTCTTCGCCATCCCCAGAAACAAGCCGTGCTCCATCACGCCGACGATGGAATCGAGTTCGCGTTGCAGAGCCAAGGGATCGTCAATGGGGCCGAAGGCGCAATCAAGAATGTAATTGCCGCCGTCGGTAACGAACGTTTTGCCTTCGCGAACGCGAAGGGTCGGGTTCCCGCCCACTTTCGTCAGAACGCGTTCGGTGGATTGCCAGCCGAACTGCGCCACTTCAACCGGAACCTTAAAATGGCTGCCGAGTTTTTCCACCAGCTTGGTTTCATCCACGATGATGACGAGCGAATTACTTGCATAAGCAACGATCTTTTCGCGCAACTGGTTGCCGCCGCCGCCTTTGATGAGATTCAGCGTGCTGACCTCCACTTCGTCGGCACCGTCGATGGTGAGGTCGAGTTGCGTGTAGTCGGCAAAAGTCGCCAGGGGAATGTTCAAGCTTTTTGCTTGCGCGGCGGTTTTTTCAGATGTTGGAACGCCGACGATTTTCAGGCCTTGCTTTACGCGCTCACCAATGGCCGTGACCAAGAGGGTGGCGGTGGTCCCGGAACCTAAGCCTACAACCATGCCGTTCTCTAGCAATTGCGCCGCGGCTACGGCGGCTTCCTGCTTCAGATCATTGATGCTTTCGCTCATGCCTTCTTATTGTCCAATATGCGCATTTCTCTGATATGGTGAGTAAATACTGGCAAGATACATACCAGAAAAGCGTCTTAATAGTGTTTATAATGCCTTGCTTTGCTTCGTTATTATTGGCTTAGTCCGAACTCCGACGCTGCTCCCGTACTCTAAGATACCTACTCGGTCTGTTCTGAGGCGATGCCGGACGGTCAACCTCCGGCATCGCTTTCTTACGGCCGATTCACAGCGGTACTGTAAGAGGTAAGCAGCTTGCAAATGCTCAGCGAGTCTAATTTTCGAGATCCGATACTGATCAACACAATAGGCCATACGGCGGGCCTGCTGCTGTTCGGCTTTATCATCGCGCTGCTGCTGAGAGACCGGCGCGCCTACGCGCTTGGCGAAACCAGGCTTTCGATACTGGCAGCCGCGCTCGCTTTTGGCTGGAATGCCGGTTCGCTGATTGCGCTGGGAGCGAGCAACCTGGGGTCGCCCTTCATGCAAGTGGTTACAGCAGTAAGTTTCGCCGTGCTCAGCCTGCTACCGGCTGTTCTGCTGCAAGTGATACTCCGCGGACATTTAAAAACTGTGACACGCGCCGGTTACGCGATCAGTGCCGCCGCTATTGCGCTTCATGTGTCCGAGTTATTTGTTTCCAGTCCGGCGCCGCATCAAATCGCGCTGCTCTTGATCGGCGCCGGCTTTGCAGTGCTTACCGTGATTAGCGGGGCGATTAAAAGGAAGTCGCTGGCGGAAATGCAGGTTGCGCCAGCGGAGTGGTTCTCGCTCGCTTGCCTGCTACTGTTTGCCAGTTCGTTTCCGCATTTCGGCTATGAACATTCACGCTCGCCGTGGGCGGCTGAGATAACCTGGCATCACATCGGCATTCCGGTAGCTTTGGTAGTCATCCTCCAGGATTACCGTTTTCTTCTCCTCGATACGTTCATCAGGTTCCTGATGAACTCTTGCCTGGCGGCTGCTTATCTGACTGGCTTATTTGCCGTGAACCGGCGATTTCATTTGGCCGATCTGATTGCGTCGAATTCTTACCTGCTCGGCTTCGCGCTTGTGCTTCTTTGCCTTTCACTCATTCAGTTTGCCCATGTTCGCAATCGGCTGCAGCAATGGATTGGCGCAGCGTTGTTCCACCGCCAAAATCTCGATGATCGAATGCGCCGCATCACATTACTCGGAAGTCAGGCGCATTCGGAGGAGGAACTGATATTGGGCACAGCGGGCGAGGTCGCGGGACACTTCCGGGCGGATCGCTTTGAAGTGATTTCCGAATCCTCTATACCGGCGACGCTCGGATTGGGCTTGGCCACCGACAAGGTGGCGACGGACTTCTCGTGGGCCGAAGCGCAAATACCATTGCGCTTTTCCAGTGGGCAAACCAGCTTGCTGCTTACCGGACAGCGCCGTGGGAGGCAGCGATATTTAAGCGAAGATCTGGAAGACATGCGCCGCCTTGGTACCGTAATCGTGGAACAAGTGGAACGATTCCGCTCTGAGGAACTGAAACGCCTGGCGGCACAGGCCGAGCTGCGCGCGCTGCAGGCTCAAATCAATCCACACTTTTTATTCAACGCCTTCAATACGCTCTACGGGACAATTGACCGAGGTTCAGCCGATGCGCGGCGGCTGGTACTGAATCTTACTGATATCTTCCGTTACTTCCTGCAAGGAGATCGATCGGTAATTGCGCTCTCCGAAGAACTGCGAATCGTCAAAGCATACCTCGAGATTGAAGCGTTGCGGCTAGGAGACCGGCTCGAATCCGAGATTGACGTCTCCGATGCAGCTTTGCCAGTTGTTATTCCTATCCTCGCGATACAACCATTAGTCGAAAACGCCGTGAAGCATGGGGTTGCATCCAAAGCAGGTAGTGGACGCGTTGTTTTGCGGGCTCACGTGACCGGCGGGATACTGCAGGTGACGGTGGAAGACTTCAGTCTCGGCCCGGTTGGCAGCGGAGCCCAGTCCGCTCTTGGTTCCGGTGTCGGTCTAGTGAACGTTCGCCGCCGGTTGAACCTTTCCTATGGACCGCAGGCGAGTCTCGATGTTTGTCACGAAGACCGCGGCACGGTCGTCACTCTGAAAATACCGACCTCAGTTTATCCGCTCGGCCTGGGATCGGAAGTGCAGCTTGCAGGTTGAAAAGCTCAGCGTCCTGATAGTGGACGACGAAGTGATCGCGCGCAGGGTCCTCCGGCAAGAACTGGAATGCTTGCAGCATGTCTCAGTAGTGGGTGAAGCGGACAATGGCGAAACTGCTTTGCGCCAAATTGCGAGCCTAAAGCCGGATCTGGTGCTTCTCGATATACAAATGCCCGCGATGAGTGGTTTTGAAGTGCTGGGTCACCTTACCGGCGGTTTCATGCCGGTGGTGATTATGGTTACCGCGTTCGACCAGCATGCGCTGCAGGCCTTTGAGGCCGGCGCCGTCGATTACCTGCTGAAGCCGGTCAGCCAGCCTAGATTGCAGCAATCGGTAGAGCGTGCAGCGCGTCTACGACGGCACCCGCAGGCGGTGGCAGAAGACATCGCTCACCTGCAGCGAATGACTCCCGGCGGTTCTGATGCGCGTCTGCAAAAGATTGTTGGTAAAGCGGGAGATGAATTCTTCCTGCTGAACCCGGAGGAAATATTGGCGTTTCAAGCAAGCGGCGATACTGTCTGGATACTCACCGCCAAACAGCGCTACCTAGCGACACAGAATCTCAAGACTCTTGAGGACCGTCTAGGCAGCACATTTTTCCGCCGCATCCACCGCAACGCCTTAGTGAATGTAGATCAGATTCGCAAAATGAGCATTCTCACCAGCCAGCGCTGGCTCATCACTCTCAGCAATGGCCTGGAGTTTGTCGTGAGCAAACGCCAGGCGCACCGCGTACGGGATGTACTTCAGTGGTGAGTCACTTGCTCATGCCCGGCGCCAATGCACTTACTGGCAATCATCTCGCCGATCGGTATAGCCGATGTCGCGGCGGGCGAAGGGGCGTTGCAGACATGAAGCATGCGGTCGGTCTCGACGAAAAGGAAGTCGTGAACCAACGCGCCATTGCGCATCACCGCCTGGGCGCGGATGCCGGTCTTTTCGGGAAGCAGGTCGTCGATAGTCAAGGACGGGCAGTACTTTCGGCATTCCTTCAGGTAGCCGTGCTTCCACAGAGAGTTTCGCATCTCCACAACGCCTGATTTGAAGTTGGACGCGATGGTCTTCCAGAATCCCGGGAACGCCAGGTATTCACGCATGTCCTTCCAGTTGGTTGAAAACTTGGGATAGCGGTCGCGAGCAAAGCCAAGCACCGCATTCGGTCCAACCGTGACTCCGCCGTCGATCATGCGCGTGAGATGAATGCCCAGGAATGGAAGATCAGGATCGGGAATCGGATAGATCAGATGACGGACGATGTCGTTTTTCTTTGCGGGAAGGCGATAGTATTCACCACGAAAGGGAATGATCTGGTGGTCGATTTTGCAGCCGGCGATTCTTGCCAGCCGGTCAGACTGCAGTCCCGCACAGGCGATTAATTGTTTGGCTCTCCAACGCTGCTTACCGGAGCAAATGACGACCTCCGAGGCGTCTTCCTTGATCCCATCCACCTGGACTCCGAAGCATATCTCTCCGCCCTGCGAACGAATCACCCGGCCCATCGCTTCCGAGACGAGTTTGTAATCGACGATTCCGGTGGACTTAACAAACAGCGCACCCAAGCCAGTAATATTCGGCTCGCGCCGCCGCAACTCGGTTGCGTCCAGCTCCTCCACCTCGATTTCATTCTTCGCGGCGCGCTCAACCAAGCCCTTCATCCGCTCGGCTTCCAGCAAGTTAGTAGCGACCAGAAGCTTGCCGCAGACTTCATAAGGAATCGCATGCTGCTGGCAAAAAGTCTTGGTGGCAATTGCGCCGCGACGGCAGAGTTGCGCCTTCAGGCTGCCTGGCTGATAGTAAATGCCCGCGTGAATGACGCCGCTGTTACGGCCAGTCTGATGCTGGGCCAGAGCATTCTCCTGCTCGAGAATGATGAGGCTTGCTCCGGGCCTCTTCTTCAGCAGTTCCATGCCAGCCGCTAGGCCGACGATGCCGCCGCCGATTACACAATAGTCATAGACCATGCAGTCTCTATTTCACAAAATCCGGGTACAAGGCGTCACGATCCGTAATGCTCGCAACTGGCAGCGGCCACTCAATACCGAAAGCCGGATCATTCCAGCGGACTCCGGCAGCTGACTCAGCCGAGTACGTTTCAGTCATCTGATAGAAGATCTCCGTTTCGGCGGTCAAGGTTTGAAAGCCATGTGCGAATCCCGGAGGAACGTAAACTCCCATGCGATTGTTGGCAGTGAGTTCAAAGGACAGCCAGCGGCAATACGTTTCTGAGTGCGGCCGCAGATCGACAATCACGTCATAGGCGGCGCCCATGGTGCAACGCACCAGTTTCCCTTCAGCATGAGGCTGGCGCTGAAAGTGCAAGCCGCGCAGAGTTCCTGCCAATCGATTCCAAGATACACTGCATTGCACAAACGACCCGGGCAGGCCATTGATGCTGAACTCGTCGCGGCAGAATGTTCGGGCGAAGAGGCCACGCTCGTCTTCTCGCGGCTGAATGCGAACCATGAACGCACCGTCAAGTAACGTTTTCTCAAAGATCATCAGAATATCTGTAGTGCAGGAATAGGAACTGCAAAGCTGCCGCCCCAGCCGCGAATCTGCGACATCTGCTGTGAAATCTCATCCTTTAAATTCCAAGGTAGGATTAGAACGTAGTCAGGGCGCGTTTCGTAGATCTTTTCCGGGCCATAAATGGGAATGCGGCTGCCTGGCAGGTAGAGACCTTGCTTGTGGGGACTACGATCAACGGTGTACGCGATTAAGTCAGGACCGACGCCACAGTAATTCAGTAGCGTGTTGCCCTTAGCTGGCGCGCCATAGCCGGCCACTGACTTACCCTTATGCCGGCAATCGATGAGGAATTCGAGCAAGCCGCATTTCACCTCCGCAACACGGGATCCGAAACCTTGGTAGGTATCTAGAGAGTGGAGCCCGGCGCTTGCTTCCGAACGGCGTAGAGCCAGAACTTTTTCAGTGATGGCATAGGCAGCACAAGCGACATGTTTGCCATAAATACGGAGCGAACCTCCATGAGTACTCAGTTCATCGACATCGAAGACGGCCAGCCCGAAGCGCGAGAAAATCTCCTCCACGGCGATTAGCGAGAAGTAGGAGAAGTGCTCGTGATAAATGGTGTCAAACTGATTCTCAGCCATCAGGCGAAGCAAATGGGGGAACTCGAGAGTCACAACGCCGTGGGGCTTTAGCAGACGCCGGATACCTTCGACAAATGAATGCAGGTCGGGCACATGAGCAAATACATTGTTGCCAACGATCAGATCCGCTTTGCCTTCGCTGGCAAGTACAGCGGCTGAGTCACGTCCGAAGAACTCGACGCGCGTTGGTATGCCCTTGGCAACAGCCGCTTCCGCCACGTTCGCCGCTGGCTCAATGCCAAGAACCGGAATGCCCTTGGCGACAAAATACTGCAGCAAATAGCCGTCGTTGCTGGCAATCTCCACAACCTTGGAGGCAGATCCAAGCTGCAACCGCTTGGCTATATTTTCAGCATATGTACGCGCATGCTCAAGCCAGCTGGTCGAAAACGACGAAAAGTAAGCGTAGTCGGAGAAGATCGCCTCAGGCGTTTCGAACTCTTCAAGCTGGACCAGCAGGCACGCCTCGCAAACGTAGGCGCAGAGCGGATAGAACGGCTCCATTTTATGAAGCTGCTCGTTCGTCAGATATGAATTGGCAAGTGGCGAAACGCCGAGATCGGCAAAAATCCGAGTCAGGGGAAAGGAACAATTGCGGCATTTGCTTTCAGCCATGACTCGCCTTCCGTTCCGGGTTGTTCCAAACGGCCCAGTCCGCCTTACCGCTTTGCCATAGGCTTTCCAGGTAGTTCTTGTCGCGCAGCGTATCCATCGGCTGCCAGAATCCAGCGTGGCGATAAGCGGCAAGCTCGCCTGATTCGGCCAGCCTTTCCATCGGCTCGCGTTCCCAGACAGTGGCGTCGCTGTCGATCAAGTCAAGGACGCTCCGGGATAGGACGAAGAATCCGCCGTTAATCCAGCCGCGATCTCCCAACGGCTTTTCAGCGAAATCGGTGACATCGTCGCCCGAAATATTCAAAGCGCCGAAACGAGCGGGCGGGCGCGTGGCCGTAACTGTGGCTTTTAGTCCACGCGCTTTATGAAAGCTCAGCAGTTCCGGAATGTTGATATTGCCGACGCCATCGCCATAAGTCAGGCAGAATGTGTCGCCGTCCAGATATTTGCTCACGCGCCGAAGACGGCCGCCGGTCATAGTATCTAATCCGGTATCAATGAGAGTCACTTCCCAGGATTCACTCTGCGTCTGGTGAATGTTCATGGAATTGGCTGCCAGGTCAAAAGTCACATCCGAATTATGAAGATAATAATTCGCAAAATATTCTTTGATCATGTAGCCCTTGAAACCCAGGCAGATGATGAACTCGCGCAGCCCATAGTGAGAATAGAGTTTCATTATGTGCCACAGAATGGGACGATTCCCTATCTCAATCATTGGCTTGGGGCGGATCTGTGTCTCCTCAGAAATCCGGGTTCCCATTCCCCCGGCGAGTATCACGACCTTCATGCCGGCACGCCGATCAATTTTCCAGCTTCGGCAAAACTGGACGGCGCCGCCCATCTCAGCTCCTCGTCCAGTTGGCCGTTGCGGCGGAGATTCGACAGCATGTTCAGGCGCATGAGATTGGATTGGCGAAAATCTCTATTGGCGAAATGCGAGTCCTCCAAAGCAGCCTTCAATGCGCGAATGGAAGACTCCAGAGTGACTATCGGCTGATACTGCGGGGCCAGCTTGCGAAATAGTTCAAAGTTTACGCGATAAGAGCGTTTATCGGGCAGAGCATTTGTGTTTACATTGACCCGTACCCCCGGAATCTCATTCGCGACTGCCGCAGCCAGGTCACGCACCTGATAATTCCAACTGTCGCTGCCCGCATTGACGACCAGCGCTTCCCCACTAGCGGTGGAATGCCTGGTGATTGCCCAATGAATAGCGCGAGCCATATCCTGTACGTCGATAAGTGGGCGCCACGGTGAGCCATCACTCAGAATTTCTATGACGCCGGTGGCGAGCGCGCTGGCGACAAAGTCATTCAATACCAGGTCAAGCCGTAGACGGGGACTCGCGCCGCAGGCAGTGGCGAAACGCAAGCATGTTACCTGGAAACTGCTGTCGGCCAAGGTCTTCAGCGCTCTCTCCGAGTTTACTTTCGAGCGTGCATAAGCCGTCAGCGGATTTACCTCCGACTGTTCATCGCGCGGGCCCGCATCGGCAAAACCATAGACGCTGCAGGAGGATGCGAAAACAAAGCTTGCTACGCCCGCGCGTTTGGCAGCTGCAGCCAGTTTCAGTGTGGAATCCTGATTAATCGATTGCGTCACGGCCTCATAGGCATTCCCCATCGGGTCGTTTGAGATGGCGGCAAGGTGCACGATGGCATCTACGCCCTGAAGCGTCCGTTCGGTGACTTGGCGCACGTCAGCAAAGTATTGAAGATCGAGAAAGCGCTCCGGAACAACCGTATTCTCCAACAGGCAGGCCGCGAAATACCCGGTGTCCAGCCCAATTAAAGTTGCCGCCGGATAATATTCGCGCAAATAGCGAATTACGATGGGCCCAATGTAGCCCATGTTGCCGGTAATCAAAATTGTCTTCATAAGAGGTTCAAAAATCGAGTTTCCTATAAATGCTCAAAGGGATTGAACGAAGTATCGTATCGATCAATCCCCAGAAAGCGGGAAAAAACCATAGACCCGTCTCGCCGTGCTTTGCCCAAACGTAGCGCGCTGCCTCAGACGGCGTGCAGGCAGGAAACAAAAGCTTCTTTCCAAAAGTCTGTTGCGTTTCAATAAAACCCATCTGATAGAGCTGTACAGCGATGTTGGTCCGTGTCGACATATGGCACAAACTTTCAAAATAACTTGTCAGCGCTCGCTTTGCCGCCGAATAAACTACATTGCGGCTGCGTCCTCGAATGGCTGCGACGGAACCGAAGCCGGTCACAAAGGCGGATTGCCGCCTTGCCAGAACCGGCCAGAGCTTCGCGATGATAGAGGAAGGTTTCACAAAGTTCACGTTCATCAGGCGCAAGGCTGCTGCTTCGTCCAAAGTGCCGGTGTCGTGGTCGCTTGCCACTCCGACGGGGAACATAATGCCATCCGTACCGAACAATTCAGCGGCGTGTACTACCCCATCGATCACGTTTCTCTCGTCGCTGAGGTCGCAAACCATTCCCGCGGTGCGAATTTGATAACGCAGTGTTAAATCGGATTGTAATGATGCCAAGTCCCTGGCATCAGTCGCTACCAGCAGCAGATTGTGTCCAAGGCGAGCACCTTCTTCGGCCAGCGCGCGACCCAGGCCGGCCGACGCGCCGACAATCAGGACATTCATAACTGCAGCCTGTCGGAGAGTTCAGAACGGAAGCTACGCTTCGGATCGAAGGCTCTCAACATTTTGCGAAATCCTTCGTACTCAGTGTAAGTTGCCGAGACAATCTCGGCCGACAGGCGCGAATCTTTTATCAAGTTCGGCTGGGCGCCGCACCTGACAGTAAGCGTGTCAAGAAATTCGGCGAACCGTAAGCTCCCGCTCGATCTCGGAAAATTAAACGAGAAGCAGATGCCGTCACCGGTGAAACGCAACAGCTTTTGCGTACCCTGAAACAGCTTGCCGGAGGCCAGAGTGATAGGGAAAGGCTGGTTTTCCAGCCTTTGCTGCACCAGGCTCATGAATTCCTGGTAGCGGGAGAAGGGAATGATGACCTGGTATTCGTGAAATCCGCCTTTGCCAAACAAGTGGAAGTAGAGTTCCTTGTCGTGCACAGGAAAGAGGAAATCATAAAGCGGGATGGTTTTGTCCTTGCCTCCCAGCCGCGATATGCCGGCATAGAGACGATTAAATGGGGCCGTGGTTAGCGAGCTGAAAAATGCCGGCATGCCGCGGCCTCTTGTAGCCGCATCCAATGAGCTTTTTGTCGAGGAAAGCGATCGTTGCTGCTGTGGAGACGCTGAAGATCCCGTGGGTGCAAACGAGCCCTCTATAACCGTGCCGCGTCCGAAGTCCTTACCTCGCAGTGATGTGAATTGGTGCCATGAGTAGACGAGATCCGATCGCGAAGCGGCTCTCCGCAGCGCGTCAGGAAGATGGTAGATGCTATCGATAGACGTGGCGCGAATCCGCACTTCAGCCGATTGAATAGGCGTCACTTTGAGCTTGGCGGAAACAATACTTCCGGTAAGACCATAACCACCACAAGTTAGAGCCAACAACTCGGGTTCATTGTTTTGACTCAGTTCCAGCGTTCCATAAGAAGGATGAAGCAACTTAAGGCTTACCACGAGGGAAGAAAATGTGCCGTCGCGATATTGGTTCTTTCCGTGGACGTCGGCGGCGATGCAGCCACCCACTGTGATCTTCGGATGGCCGGGTTGAACGCTGACGAAGAAACCTCGCGGCGTGAGGAATTCGTAGAGTTTGCCGAGGGGTGTTCCGCCCTCCACTTCGATAGTTCGAGTGTCCGCATCGAAATCCAGGAGGCGATTGAAACGATTATGCTCGATGGTAACGGCCGACGAGGAAAAGCTGGCGGCTGCATAAGAGAGTCCGGCGCCGCGAGAAATAACTGGAGTTGGTCCACGCTGGGACGACTCCAACATTCGATAACGATCAGGCTGGAGCCTGGTAGTACCGATGCGAACACCGCCGTCGAAGCTGACGTAATCGACTGGGACGCCGGGTTTGACCGTAACGGCAGCAGGAACTGATTCCTTTAAGGTGTGCAAGGTTGATGCCATGGCGACGCGAGATCAATGCGATCGATTAGTGGTCCACATAGCATCAAGCGCCGATTCACGGCTGAAAGGCGTCCACGCCGATTCATCCCAGTCAACGATATAAATAGGCCGGCCCACGCCGTTCTTATAGATTCTAGCCAGGTAGATGCTAATGCATGCCATGAAGGTCACCAAGTAGATAACACCCAGGCCGACCAGCAGGTCCAGGCACTTTGATAACCCTTGCAGCAGATCCAGATACAACAGGACAGCACAAAGCAGGCAGACCGGCGGGGCAAGGTACGCGGCAAAACGCAACGGAAACGTGGAAGAACTCAGAATGCCGCCAATAGCGAATTCGATCATGCCAAGAACGTTGTAGTGAGTCTTACCGCGAAGCCGGTGTTGACGTTTGTAGGGGATACCCTTGCGGCTAAAGCCAACATAGCCGGTTTCGGTTCTTAGAAATGGATAGGTTGATTCGTTCGCCAGGATGAGATCTCGCACACGCGCTGAAATGAGCGCGAATTCGGCCATGTCCAGAATGATGTCACTATCGGCAACAAGGCGGTTCAGGCGATAAAAGGCAAGCCGCATCAGGTGAACCGCCTTTAGTTCGCTGCGTTGAACGCGCGCCCCGTATACGATGTCGAAGCCGCTTTCCCAGCCTTCTACAAACGTGGGGATCATCTCGGGTGGATCTTCGCAATCAACGTCGATGACTACGACGGCATCGCCCGAGGCATGGCGCAGGCCCGCCATGACCGAGGCCTGATAGCCGAAATTGCGTGAGAGAGTAATGAGGGACACGCTGCTGTCCTTGCGCCGCAGATCGAGGATGATATCGCGAGTTCCGTCAGTAGACCGGTTATTGGTGAACAGCAGTTCGACATCATAGGTCTCGTGCACTCGTTTTAGAGCAGTTTGAAGGCGTTCATAGAACAGTGGAATAGAGAGTTCTTCGTTGTATACGGGGCACACAACCGACAAAAGTTTACGGGAACTCATCTACGCACCAACCCTTGCAAGGCCACGCCGGGAGTGCGAGGCGGCGCGCCACCAATCAATAGTGTGGCGGAGGCCAGCAGTCAGACCGATTTCCTGAGACCAACCGGTGCTTCCTAACCGCTGATTATTAGCGCAGACGAACGGCGGGTCTCCGGCTCGATCGGGAAGACTGCCCAGCTTCAGGAGATCGGTGCGGCCGATGAGCGCCGCGATGCTCGCGGCGATTTCGCCGACAGACACCGGAACTCCGGAACCAACGTTCACCACGCCATCCAAAGTGCTGTGGGCTATTTTGCAAATCGCCTTTGCGACATCGGTAACGTGCAGGAAGTCACGTATCTGTTTGCCCGATGTCAGCAGGGCCGGTTCGCCGTTGAGCAGGGAGTTAATGACGGCGGGAATCAAGCGGCGTTCATCTTCAAAGGGACCATACTGGTAGAAGAGCCGCGCCCAGGCAACCGACATACCAGAAGATTTCTGGAGTGCCTGGAGGACGGTGGCGAGCGCCAGCTTACTTGCACCATAGAGGCTTGATGGCATGGTATTGGAATCTTCCGCCAGCAGGCCGACCTTCGTGTCGTACTCAAAGCAGGTGCCGACGCCTACAAAACGGGAACAGCCTGCCTTGCTGAGTTGTGATGCCAACTCCAGGCTTCCGCGCAGCGCGGCGAGATTCTCAATGGCATTTAAATATTTGCCCGGCTCGGCATACCAGGCCAAGTGAATACACATTTCGGGCTGATGTACCAGCACTGAGCCGAGGCCGCCGGCAGCAAAAATGTCGGCGGTCACCCTGGTTAGGTTCGGCAGAACGTCCTGAATGCGGAAGGTATCCGATTGCGGCCGTAGCAGAACACAGAGTTCATGTCCCTGGTTTACCAGAATGCGTGCAACATTCGATCCGATGAACCCGGTTGCGCCAGTCAGTAGGATGCGCATGTAATTGAATGTTATCGCACGATATGTAGAATATGGCTGAGCGGCGGGACCAGTTGTGGCAGAAGCCTGCTCAAAGGCGGAAGCTATCCCTCGGTCCACTGCACGCTTTCGCTGAAATCCCAACGCGAATTGCCCTGAACTTGCACGATTCGAACTTCCACCGGAGATTCGACCACGTTGGAGAAATTGACCCCAAATCCACTGAAGCGCAGTCCTTGATTGGCAAAGTGACGGGCTACGTCTGACCTGACACAGCGGGCTGATTGTTGCCATTTCATACCGCCTTCCGTTTTCATTCCCACGAATACGAGCCCGGGTACCGCGTGTTCGGGGGAAATAGCCCATCCCGCGACTCGCAAAAGGCCGTCGATGCTTATAGCAGGATTCAGCGCAACGACTCCGCCGCTCTCGATCGGCAAATCGGCAACTTCCGGAGGAAGTTGATCGCCGGTGTAAAGATCCATGCCAGCGGACGCGTCTGAGTTGGGTTCCATGTCGACGCGAGACCAGATAGTGTCGCTGCCAACTCGCACTCTTCGCCGGTAGCCGCCAGCCGCCAGGAACTCCGCTTTGGATTTTTCCTTCAGCGGATTACTTTGATAAATCTCAGTGCAGATAACCGCCGGCCGGTAGTGGGAAAAATCCAAACTTTTTAGAACCTCTAAATCCATTCCCTCGGCATCGACCAGCAGCAATGCAAAATCGGCTGGACAGTTGTGCTTCTTAAGTAGACTGTCCAGCCTCTGAACCTGCACCTTTATGTCTTCACCGCTACGATTGGCAATCCAAACTTCATCCTCGCAAAGGCTGCTGGTTTGACCATCGGGACCATCGAGCCCGATGTGGAATGTGGCATCGCCCTCGATCTCGGCGCATGCACACTGCTCCAAGATCACATTGCGGAAACCCGCCGTATTCACGCGAAGTTGGTCAAAGACAGCGGGTAGCGGCTCAATCAGCAGTGCCTTCCAGCCTTCCAGAATAAAACCGCGTGAATTAGAACCGTCAACCCCATCGTGGGCGCCGACGTCTATTACCCACCTGGATGCGGATGCCGGTAAGTACTTCCTGATGAGGTCAGGCTGCCCGTATTGAGAAAAGTCGATTGGGTTGGGTTCTGCCATGTTGACATTATTGGCTAAAGGTTCCGCATCCTGCAACGGCGCCAGAGACACCCCGTTCCTACGTATTTCGTGCCAGCAGTTAGGCCCGCTTATCATTGATAGGTACCTCAGGCAGGTATCTAACTGAATTCAGATGCAAGATCAGCAAGACCTTCAAGATTCAAAGATACGGCAACGGATGAAATTTTCCCCGGGCAGCGTTTCGTTGCTGGTATGTGGTGCAATTGCCGTTCTTGCAGCCGTAGCGTTCCTGGCAATACCAAAGGCGGAGCACAAGCCGACGCTGGTGGTAGAAGCTTTCATCTCCGAGGGAAAGTCGCTAAAAGCCAGCTATAACGAGCGCTGGACCCAGCAATATGTGGACGCCGTGAGGCCGAATGAGTGGTTTAGCTACCGGTTTCCGGCGCCCCCTAAGATCACTAGCCTGAGGCTTGATCCAAGCGACAGCGCGGGCGCCCATATAGAGATAATCGGCATCAACTTCATCGATTCCCATGGCACGGAGCATAAGCTTGCCACAGAGAAGATGACGGGCTGGCTCAAGTCAGGGTTGAATGTTCAATTCAACGCGCCGGAGCAAATTCTGGAAATCAGCGCAACTGATAAGTCGCCCTACATGTTTAGTACGGTGAATCCGGCCGACTTGACGGCAATCGAAAGCCAGCTCGTGAAAGAACGAATGGACTGGCGGACACTGCTGTCAGGGGTGTTCTGGGGATCGCTGCTGTGCATGCTGTTACAAATTCCGGCGGCGGGCGAACGCTTGAAGTGGCGGCTGGGCCGCCTGCAATTGCCGGTATTTCAGCAGACATCTGAACTGCGGACCGGCGCAGTGATCGTTGCGCTGGCGCTTGGAGCGGTATGTGGCTGGCGGCTGCATCGAAGCCTGGAAAGACAGGACACCACCCTGCTCGTGGATGCCAATATTTCGAAGGGCTCGGTTTTTAGGGCTTATTACAACAATCAATGGAGCGAGCCGGAGGTGATGGCGGTGGTGCCGAATCAGTGGCACGTCTATGCCTTCCATGTGCCGCATGAAATCAGCAGCCTGCGCTTTGACCCAAGTGAACAGAGTGGAACCCATGTCGTCTTTCGTTCGGTTGTGCTTAAGAGTGGGGGCCAAACTATTCCCATCAAGTTGTCTGACCTGAGTAAATGGATCGGTGATGGCCTGAACGCGAGCTACGACGCTGCCAGCGATACGGAGCAGATTGAGATCGTAAAAACAGCCGCCTACATGATGAGTACCGTGCAGGTGACTTGGACCGAGTCCGGCTTTGGTTTGGGCTCGCTACGGTTGAACGAGACCACTCTGCTGGTGTGCTGTTTTGCGGGCGTTCTAATTTTCTGCCTGTGCTGGCTTTCGCCCGGAAACTGGAGGATCGGTGCGGCCAGCGCCATAAGCCTGCTGCTGGGCATCGTACTTGCGCGCGCGGCAGCTCTGTTTGTTCTGGCGCAGCATGGCAGCCCCACGCCGGCCATTCATAGTGTGGGCATAGCCACTTATACGGATTTTTCAAAGAGCCTGGAACTTTGGGCTATGGCGGTGGCCGATATCACGGGTGCTGTTCTAGGAGCAGCTGCCGGAATGATCCTCGGCAAGCACATGAGCAGCGGAGAACATTCAAACGACCAATCGAAGAATGCGTGGAACTGGACCCTTGTGGCGTGCTGCCTGGGAGTTTTCTGCCTCGTTTCTTTTCCCGATCTTTCGGCCATTTGCAAATCGATCGGGACGGTCCTTCACTCTTCCGATTTCGATACGCAGAATGTTGTTTCGTGGCAGTACTTTGCCTGGAAAGGCTTAGTGCCTATGCGGGACTACTGGTTTCCCTACAGTGGACTTTACAACAAGATGGCGCCTGTGAGGATGGATCTGCTGCGCGACTACCTGCACACCAGTCTGATCTTTACTGTCCTGTTCACCTGCCTTTACACAGTGTTTGAATACCGCTGGCGCTGGTTAACGCTTTGCATGGTGCTTTACATTACTTTTGAGCACGACGGTGTCTTATGGCCGACGGCAAGCTGGCGCTATTTGCTGAGTCTGAGCGTCGTACTGTTGTGGGCGGTGGCGCTGCGCAACAAGAAGCATTGGCTTTTCGTGCTTAGCGGCTTGTGGGCCTGCTATGCGGTTGCGCAGGAAATTTCGCAGGCGGTCTATGCCGTTGTGCCGGTTCTCGTGCTCGCCTGTTATGCAGTTGTAGTGGAACGAGCTTACGCGGCCTGGGTGCGCCGGTTTATCCTCGCAGGCGGTGCGTTTGCGGCTTCCATGGCCGTGTACTTAGTGCTGTTGTACAAGGATTCGCAGATCTCTGAATGGTGGACCTTTGTCACAACTATTTCGCAGGTAACCCAGTTTGCGGCGTTGCCCAGGAATCTCGCCGCCTGGTTCTCGCCGCCGGTGAATACGGACACCATTCTGATCCTGGCGAACTTGGTCCTGCTTGGCGGCGGCAGTTTCCTGGCGTTTGGGCGGCAGACGCGTCGGTCGGTGGTTACCTGCCTGCCGCTGGCGGTTGGCGTTCTTAGCGCGTTCATCACGCAGAAAGAGGTTCTACGTCAGGGCATCACGCGGCAGTTTCTCGCCATTCCGTTGTTAGGCGTGGTTCTGCTCGTGTTCGAAGGCAGGCCGGCTCGAATGCCGCTACGGGCTAGCGTGTGGGCGGCGCTGGCCGCTGGCTTTCTTGTCACCGCTTTCAGCATCGCAAGCGGCACGTGGGCGAATTTCATCCATAGTAGCGAACAAAAGCTGGCGCATGAGACGACCAATATCTCTTATGCCGTTGGCCACCAACAGGAGTGGAACCAGGCAGAAGCCAGGTATTTCGCGCCGGCCAGCTTTGATCTTCAGGGCGTGCCGGGCGACAAGCTGCGCGACGAACTGAATAACGCTGTCAAGTGGCAGCCGAACGACAAAGTATTCGTACTGGGCGACGAGCCTTTTCTTTATATCGTTCTAAACCGCAAAGCCCCGTTTTACATTGATTTTTATGATGAATCGATTCTGGGAAGGCAGGAGAATACGACTGAATGGCTGAAACGGAACGATCCGCAGTACGTTTTGTGGGACCCCGGCTTCAACCTGTTCGATTCCGTTCCCAACCTGATTCGGGTACCGCTGCTTTATAGCTACGTAGCCCGTAACTATGTTCCTCTTACTACTGTCCGCGGGCTGGCCGTGTTGCGCCGTCTGCATAGCGGCGAACTGCCCGACGTAGATTTCTGGCGTCAGCAACTAGGCACTGTCCTGGATATGGCATATGTGCCAAGTTTGTCCGAGTTCGTATTTGCTTCTCCAATCGCAACGGGCGAAGCGTCGTCTCCGCTGACAGCTATAATCGACATTCCGTCGCCGGTGCAGGGCAACAGGCGTCAGTTCACGCTAGAGATCGGCGGAAAACCTTTTGAGATCGATTTCGCCGAACGAGCAACCATTCGAAGCTACTACATCCGGCTTGACCGGCTAGCCGTTGTACAGGCGGCCGAATCCGCTGGCATGAAGATTGAGGCGCCGGCAGCGGAAGGCAACATGACTATTCGTCTGCGCCATCTGCAGCCGGCCGAAGATAGTCTATTTTGAACATTTGAACCGCGATTTGTCCGGGTGAGAAGACAGGTAAGACCTCCGAACCAACCTAAAGGCAGGCCATGTCAGGCCGATATGGTAATCGACGCAGAAGATAGTTTGCTTTGCAAGCCTTGGACTGTTTTCGAGACCTGTTCAGAGAGCGAACTTGTTTTTGACTCGCGAAACTCAAACCCCATGTCTTTTGAGGAACGCGCGCAAAAAGAGCACGCCAAGGCCGCTTTTACTGGTGGCTTTCTCGTCTTTTTGGCTGCAAGGCCTTGTGCCCTTTACGTTTCGGTCTCTGCTCACCTTGGCGGTTTCGCTTTGCGGCGTTAATGCTGCAAGGGCAGCGGCCACCACCCCATCACAAGTAATTGGTTTCGGTTCAACTGCCGTGAACGGCGTTGGTGTAGTAACGAACGTGGCGTTCACCTTGTCAGGGCTTACAGCGGCCCCGGCGGTATCCTTGGCGGGCGTTGATTTCTCGGCGGCTGCCCTCACGTGCAACGCCGGTTTTACTAGTTGCAGTTCAAACGTGACGTTTCTTCCTCTCAGCGCAGGTTTGCGCGAAGACGCCCTAGTGCTAAAGAACTCGAGCGGGGTGGTGCTCGCAGCCGCGTATCTTTATGGAACAGGAACCGGACCCCTGGCGCGCCTTATGCCTGCCCGTATCAAGACCTCGGCCGGAAACGGAGCCTGGGCCTACGTGGATTCAACAACTTCAACAAGTGCCAGCTTTCGCAATCCGCAAGGTTTGGCAGCGGACGCTTTAAGCAATATTTACGTTGCCGATTCGGTGAATCAGGTAGTCCGGAAGATTGCCGCAAGCAATGGCGCTGTCTCAACGGTGGTTGGAAATGGCACTGCAGCTCGAACGGGCGACGGTGGTGCGGCGTTGAGCGCCAGCCTGAATACCCCGACAGGCATTGCTGTCGACTCAGCGGGAAACCTGTTTATCGCCGACCAGGGCAACTCGGTTGTCAGGCGCGTAGACGCTATCAGCGGGATTATTACCACGGCCGCTGGCGGCGGGACCACCGCGACGGGCACGGATGGTTATGGAGACGGATTGCCGGCTGGCGGCGCTATCCTCTCGGGCTGCGGCAATGTGGCGGTTGACTACGCAGGCAATCTTTTCATCTCCGATTCCTTTCATAACCTGGTGCGGAAAGTCACCGCCGCCACCGGCATTATCAGCGTGGTAGCCGGCGGCGGCTCGGCTGCGGGCACCGACGGGTATGGCGATGGGCTTGCCGCTACTTCGGCCAGCCTCGCCAATCCAACCGGGATTACAGTTGATGCCTCTGGCAACGTATATATTTCCGACAGCGGCCACAGTATGGTTCGGCTGGTGAGCGCGAGCAGCGGCATCATTACCGCTTTTGCCGGAACTGGAAGCTATGCTTATCAGGGCGACGGATCGGCTGCGAATGCGGCTTCTTTAGGCTCCCCTGCCGGTTTACGTCTGGATGCGGCAGGCAACCTCTATGTCGCCGACTTTGCCTTTAACGTCGTTCGCGTTGTTAATGCTTCCACTGGCATAATCTCGACGCTGGCCGGCAACGGAACTGCCGGCTACTCAGGCGATAACGGCATGGCGACCATGGCTTCCCTCAATAATCCAAGCGATTTGGTGTTTGATGGATCAGGTAATCTGCTAATCTGCGATTACTCCAACAACGTTGTCCGGCAGGTCTCCTTTTCCCCGCCTACGCTTACTTTCCCGGGCACAAACATCGCCGTAACCAGCCCGCTTTCCACTTTGACGCTGGCCAACTTCGGTAATGCCGCTTTGAACGTTGCCTCCATTACGGTCAGCGCCGCCTTTGCCCAGAAGCCATCGGGTGGGACAGACTGCGCTGCCTCCACGGTCTTGGCAAGCGGCGCATCGTGCCAGATAGCCATTGCGTTCATTCCAACGGTGGCCGGCGCCATTACCGGCACGCTGACACTCGGCGATAACAGCCTGAATCATTCCTCCGCGACGCAGGCGGTGAGCCTGGCGGGAACCGGCGTCAGCGGAACACCCGCTGCCAACTTGAATCCAACCAGCCTCACCTTCGCGAGCCAAACTGTCGGCACATCCAGTGCGCCCCAAACAGTGACGCTTAGCAATTCGGGAACGGCGGCCTTAAATATCTCAAATCTGTCGCTTGGCGGCAGCAATGCAAGCGATTTCCTCTTCACTACAACCTGCCAATCCGTGCTGGCCACATCGGCAAGCTGCACAATCACAGTCACCTTCAAGCCGATGCTCTCAGGAACGCGGACGGCTTCCATCTCCGTCTTGGACACAGCGCTGTCATCTCCGCAAACGCTAACGCTCACCGGCACCGGCGTGGGGGGCGCTACGCCCTCGCTAAACGTCGCGCAACTGCAATTCGGCTCGCAGGTGCTATCCACCGCGGCGGCGGGACAGACGGTGACGCTCTCTAATAGCGGAACCTCTACGCTAAGCATTTATGGCGTAGCTCTATCGGGGGTGAATGCCGCGGACTTCTGGCTAATGGCCACCACATGCGGCACCACTCTTGCCGCTTCCGCTTCCTGCACTATTACGGTGCAGTTCCTGCCTCTCGCCATTGGAACTCGCAGCGCGGCCCTGCTGGTCAGCAATTCATCTGGCAATGCCTCGCTTAGTGCGGCTTTGACTGGCATTGGCATCATGCCAGCCTTGAGCGTTTCACCAGCCACCCCCACCTTTATGTCCGAGTACGTAGGAGTTTCAGCCAGTCCGGTCTCGATTGTGGTTGCAAACCCGGTGAACTACCCCGTCTCGATAGCCAGCATCGTTCTGTCCGGAACAAACGTCGGCGACTTCACCCTCTCGTCGAACTCCTGCTCAGCAACTCTCACTGCTAATTCCTGCACGCTAGGCATCACCTTTACGCCCCAGGCAACGGGGGCGAGAACCGCAACCTTGACAATAACGAACAACGGAAGCACACCCGCCTTAACCGTTCCACTATCCGCTGCTGGCATCATTCCGGCTGCGCCCGGCTTGCTGTACTACCTGGCCAGCGACTTCACTATCCACGAAGTTTGGAACGGAGGCACTCGCTGGTACGACGCGAATCTGATGTCATCCTCCCAGTCGGGCAACTCCATTTCTCCTGGGACCAAAGTAACAACGAATGGCAACGGCACTATTTACTACGTTGCCTCAGATCAGACTATCCATCAGATGTGGTGGGGCGGCACTAAAATGTTGGACGCCAATTTGATGGCCTCGTCCGAAAGCGGCAACACGGTTCAGCCAGGAACTAGCCTGACGGTTGACAGCAGCGGCGAAATCTACTACGTGGCGCAAGATCAGACCATTCACGCCATGTGGTGGGGCGGCACGAAAATGTTGGATGCCAATCTGATGGCCTCATCACAATCGGGTTCCATTGTTGAAGCTGCCACTGGGATGCTGCTTGACCAGAACGAAAACATCTTCTACGTTGCATCCGATCAAACCATCCACCAGATGTGGTGGGGTGGTACCAAAATGCTGGACGTAAATCTGATGGCATCCTCGCAATCGGGTAACACGGTGGAGAGCGGCGTGGGAATTGTAAATGACAACAGCGGCAATATGTTTTATATCTCGACCGACCGTCGCATCCACCAGATGTGGTGGGGCGGTACCAAGTACATGGACGCCAACCTCATGGCGTCATCACAGTCAGGATTGCAGGTCTCGCCCGGCACAGAATGTGTCACCGATAACAATGGGAATATTTATTACGTGGCTTCAAATCAGACGGTTCATAAAATGTGGTGGGGCGGCACCCAATTCCTGGATTTGGATATGACCGCGTCGTCTCAATCAGGAGTGTTGGTCGAGCCTGGAACGGCCATAACGCTGGATAGCACCACTAATATCTATTACGTTGCTACGGATCAAACTCTGCACGCAATGTGGTGGGGCGGAACGCAGGTAATAGACTTGAACCTAATGGCGTCGGCGCAATCCGTAGGCTTAGTGTCCGGAACTTACACGATTCAGGGACAAGTGACATCCAATTCAGCCGGACTGGCAGGCGTCACGGTTAAGTTAGGCGGCACCAGGAGTTACTCGGCTGTAACTGACTCAAACGGCAACTACTCTTTTTCAGTGCCCGCCGGAGGCCTCTATACCGTCACCCCGAGCATTGCTGGCCACAGTTTTAGCCCGGCTTCGGTGAAATTTACTGCCATCAGCGCAGCGCAAACGGCAAATTTCATTGGCTCTTAGTCCGCCCGGCCAGCAAGCTCTCTCCACAGTAATTGCGCGCGCAAGTAAACTTATCAGATACTGTATAGGTCTAACAGCGGTAAGCCCGAAACGGGGCAGGGCGGTTTGTAATCGAACGGGAATCTGTATCAAGTGTTTCACGAAAAAGGAATTAGTTTTGCTCTGGACACTCCTGAACCTGTGCCGCTTAACAGCCGGGAATACTATCTGAAAGGCTGGTGCGTCGCCGGGAGTTCTGTCGACCAATTGGGCCTTGCCGTTGTTATTGACGGAGTGGAACAGCCCGCCTTCTTTGGTTTACCGAGGCATGATGTCGCCCAGCATTTCACGAACCCCGCTTTGACCCGCTGCGGATTCGTCGCGAGATTTCGGCTTGAAACTGCGTCTGCGCCAATCACCCTGGTGGCGATTCTGCATGGCATACGGATTCCCCTTGCCGGGCTCATGGCGGTTCCAGCGCAGGAGATAACTGAACAATTGAAGGTTACTAACTACCAGCAGTGGCTGGCGGTGAAAGAACCAGAACTTTTTTGGAAAGAAGAAGAGATTGCGCGCAGACTGGCTGCGCTCGACTATCAGCCTCTGGTTTCCATCATCCTTCCCACCTACAACACGCCCAATTATTTTCTTGTCAGGTGTCTGGAATCCGTTAGCGGGCAACACTATAAAAACTGGGAACTGTGTGCGGCTGACGACAAATCTTCCGATCCGGAAGTGCTGGAGACAGTGCATAGATTTGCTGCCGCCGACAACCGGATAAAGGTCTTGCAGTCCGAAAAACAGGGCGGCATATCGACCGCTTCCAATATCGCGCTTGCCGCCGCCGGAGGGGATTTTGTCGTTCTGCTCGATCACGATGATGAACTTCATCCATTCGCCCTGCTGGAAATGGTGCGGGCATTCAATGAGAGCCCACAGTCCCATTTCTTCTTCTCTGATGAAGACAAAATCAATGAATTTGGTGTCCGCAGCCATCCTTCTTTTAAGCCGGACTTCGACGCCAACACTTTTCTATCGCAGAACTATTTAGGTCATCTGATCGCGCTCAGGCGGAACCTGGTTACTGACATCGGAGGATTTCGAAGCTGTTGCGATGGCGCGCAGGATTGGGATCTATTGCTAAGAGCTAGCGAAGCAATTGATCCAGCCTCCATCCGGCATGTTCGCAAGCCTCTGTATCATTGGCGCATGCACGACAACTCCACCGCGTCGAATCTCGATTGTAAGCCCTATGTGGCAAAAGCCTGGGGGCGAGTTCTGAACGACCACTTGAGTCGAACCGGCCAGACGGTGTCCGTCGCGGAGGGCCTTTTTCATGGATCTATGCGCCTTTGTTATCCCGCTCCCCGCGCTTTGGAGCTTGGGGTTTTCTTACGGACGGTGGATGGCGCCTTTCAATCGGCGTTTGTCAAGATGAATGCCGGTCAAAGGGCCCTGCATGTCTATCAACTATCGGGCTGTGCTGTAAGCAGGGTCCCCAAGGATTATTTGAACGGCAATGTGTCCGCTGTGAACCCCGCTCCATGCAGTCTGACGGAGTTGAAAGGCGATGTTTTCGTTTTCTTCAATGGCACACTTGAAGCATTGAACCACCAATTTTTTGAAGAACTTGTTTCCCAAAGCGTGCGCAAGGACTGCGGCTTAGTGACCGGTATCGCGGTTGATAGCGATAGCAACATCATTTCCACCGGACTTGTACGGTCGAAAGACAACGATTTAATCGACCCATGTCTAGGTGTGAAAATGCCAAACCATGGTTATCTCGGGCAAGCTTCTTTGGTGCGCTGCGTAGATGCGTGTCCGGAGACCTTTTTTGCCGTTCGGCGGGAGCATCTTGAGGCTGTTGGAGGCTTGGGAATCATCTCGTCCTCGGAGATTCGCCACTTGGCCATTACCCTGACCCAGTATATGAAAGACCATGGACTGTCCATTATCTTTACCCCTTATGCAGTTGCCTCCTTTTCCGGGGATCAAGAGCCGGCCAGAGAACGTACCGCCCAGTCGACAGCCTTCGAAACGCGGCGAGTTAATCCTCAGGTGCTGAGCTTTATGAACTCTGATCAGGTGTTGAAAGGGTATGCCTGCTAGGTCGAAAAGTGTCATCTGCCGTTGTCGTCTCCTCATTTAGACCCGATAGTTATTTCTTCAGGTGGATAAGGCAAGCCATTCCGCACTCCCTTGTGGCGGTTGAGACTTCTGAAAGCCCTGCCAATTCCTTTCTTAACTACTTACTCGAAGAAGGTTGGAGCGCGCAGTTGCTTGAAAGCAACCAGGCGCTCTGCGCGCATCTTGAAGACAAATGGAAAGAATCGCCGCAAGTAGACTGCATTCGGTTCGATCCGAAATCGCTACAATCGGCGGGTGATGGTCCCAAGTCTCTTAGCGGCATCTTAGACGACGGCGGCATCCCCAAAGAGTTTGGCCTGCTTATTCTGAACTCGCCAGAGCGGAGATCTGAACATGTCCAAGAACTGAAGAAATCAGGTTTTGAACCTCGTTTAATAGCCATAAAAGATGGAAGTGAACTATCCAGTGATAGATGCCCGCTTTACGAGGTTTTAATTGCCGAAGGCTACCGCTTCGCCGGTACGCAACAGCAGTTCTCACTTTGGGCGCGAACGCAAACTCCAGGCGATTTGGCCGCCGCTGTATCTTTCCAGTTTGCTCCTCCGGTTTGCTCCGATCTTGCAATGGTGTGCTTCGATGGCGCATCCGGGCAGAACCGTGTTGGTGCCGCCGGTCATCTTGAAGTTGAACTCAGCGGCTGGGCGCTTCTTGACACAAGCCAGCCCGTCCCGCCGCAAGTTTACCTGGAGATGACCGATGTTCGAACCGGCCAGACTGAATATGTAACGGGTGCCAGGTTCCCGCGGCTAGACGTTTCGCGGCACTTTAACAATCCCGACTTACTCATGTCCGGATTCGAAGCTGTTATCCCAATGCGATCTCTTCATCCGAATGGTATGCGTATTCGGGTCATTCAAGGAGATGGCCAGAAGTACTACTCGAGCGCCAGCGAATTAACTATCGACCGCGGCTCCGAAGATTTTGAACTCACAGCTCGGCAAGGTTTGGCGCGCAAATTCTTGCGCGGAAGCGGTATTGAGATCGGCGCCCTGCAGCGCAAGCTTGAACTGCCCCCAGCCTGCCGAATTCGCTACGTCGATCGAATGCACCTGGCAGACCTTCTCAATCACTACCCCGAGATGCGCCAGTTCCCGCTTCAGGCGCCTGATCTGGTGGACAATGGCGAGCAGTTATCCACTATCGCCGCAGGCTCGCTCGACTTTCTCGTGGCTAATCATTTCTTCGAACATAGTGAAAACCCGCTGAGAACGCTGAAGAATTTTCTTCGTGTCTTAAAACCCCACGGCATCCTTTTCATGGCGGTTCCTGACAAACGGTATACCTTTGACGCGGGCCGTCCAAGCACGAACTTCGACACAATCAGGGCGTCTTACCACTCGGGCGCGCGTTCTGACCGCGAGCATCTTTACGGCGAATGGGTGGAGTTCGTGGAAATGAATACAGGTCCTGAACGTCAGTCGAGAGTAGCTGCTTTGTTGCAGGAGAACTACAGCATTCACTTTAATGTTTGGTCCGCCGACGAGCTTCTTTCGTTTCTACTGCAGGCACGCCAGGAGTTCGCTCTTCCTTTCAACATCAGTTCGGTTGTTTGTTCCGACAACGAGACGATAGTGCTGCTTGAACGGGCATCTTGATGCCTCTTCGACCGCGGGACTGTGCCACTTGGTAACCTTTGGATGCGGAGCGAAGCGCCAGGGGCGAGGCTGCGCGCCGCCAGGGAGGAAAGGAATTCGCTTACTCCTTCGGTGGGGCGCTTGACACTGTGCCCGCCTTGTGCATGTTCCTAAATGTAAGTCTACGTTGACACAGTTATTCGAGGTTTTAGTGCTTCCACTTCCGACATTTATCCCCAGAAGATATCGCCCGGGTTCACTGGCCAACTGGTCTGGTCATCTCGCTTTCGCCAATGATCTGATTGCTCAGCACCGGCCCTCTCTCCTGGTAGAACTTGGCACTCACTATGGGGAGTCTTACTTTGGCATGTGCCAGAGNNGAGTACAACCGGCGATCGTACAAAGGCTTCTCCTATCTCCTGCGCTCCAGTTTTGACGATGCCTTACCTCAATTTGCCGAACAGAGCATCGGACTCTTGCACATTGACGGACTGCATACCTATGACGCCATCTCGCACGATTTCCGGTCGTGGTTTCAAAAGGTGAAACCGGGTGGAATTGTCCTTTTGCATGACGTAATGGTTCGGCACGCCAACTTCGGTATCTGGAAACTTTGGGAGGAGCTTCAAATTGAGTTCCCCGATTCTTTCACCTTCAACCATAGCTGGGGATTAGGTGTCTTGCGAAAACCCAGCGACGGGAACAAGCTGCCTGAGTTTCTGGATTTTCTATTCCATTCTTCCTCCGAGACTCACGAGCAGATCCGCAGGCATTACGTTCTGTATGCTGCCTATCTTGAGACCCTGTTTGCCAGCTCTGAGCCGCCCATAACGCCGGCAGCACCGGTCGCGCCAGCTTTATTCACTAAGACTGGGCCGCTTCAGATGCAGTTGTTTCTTCCCATTCCGGGCGGCTACTCTGAGGCCGCTAGTTTTGTGCAGGAGTTTGAAGCGGGGGGCCAAAAAACACTGGAGTTTAACCTTCCCTCGGGCGTAAACGGCTGCCTGCGCATCGATCCCGTGGATCACCCTTGCGTTTTCGAGCTGACTTCCATCTCGCTGCTGGAACCGGGTTCAAGAAATATCGTCTGGAGTGCAAACACGACTGACGCTCTCCGGTCTCTCGGCTTATCGGATTCAGCTTCGTTCCTGCCGCAGGCGGGTTCCTGTGTCATTGTGAGTTTCGGTGACGACCCGTACCTGTCTTTGCCGCCGCTTGACCATAATGGACCGCTGCTGCTGGAAGTTTCCCTGCGCGTAGAACCCGACTTCCGTCTCCTCACTGAGGCACTTGCCAAAACTTCCGAAGTTCTAGCTAAGACTGATGACTCAAGGGCGAACATCATCGTTCAGGTTTATCCGTTTAATCCGTCCGGCTATTTGGAAGCTGAAGCCCTGAGCAAGACAGTGGAAGTCGGCCGTTGGACCACCCTTACCTTCCAACTCGGGGCTGGCGCCTGCTCAGGGCCTATCCGTCTGGATCCGGCCGACGTTTCGTGTCTGGTTGAGATTGGCGGGTTGCGTATTACCGATGCAGCCACGGGCGTCAATCTGCTCGATCTCCAAGGCGCGCAACAGCTAAGTTCGCTAAGCGTGACTGATGAAGCAATGTTTGTGGCGCTAGATGAACGATACACCCTGTTTTGTTATGGCGAAGATCCGAAGCTCCAAATTTCTCCACAATCCTTGTTCAGCGGCGCCGTACGTTTGGAGCTATCAATACTGATTGAACGAAGTTTTAAGGCAGTCGGAGCGGCTCTTGCACGCAAAATCTCGGGGGAGGTCGCGGAACGCGATAAGATTGCGCGTGACCTCGAGATTGTGAAAACGGAATTAACCGCCTCTCAGTCATCCCGTCTGCTGCTGGCTGCCGAGTTGAGCCACTTGGCGACAGAGAAAAACAGCGCGCAGCGTGACCTGTCGGCTGCACTAAGCAAGCATCAGAACCTTGCCTCGCAGCAAGCTGCTTTGTTGAAGCAACAACGGGACCTTGCCGATCAGTCTCAGGCTGCTTTGCTGAAGAAGCAGCAGGACCTTGATGCGCAGCATCAGGCTGCTTCCCGTCGCATTGCGTTGTTGGAAGAAGAATCCCGGAAACGCTTAGCGGAACTCTCCCACTCGCAAGCTGAGTTGGCGGCTGTACGCGCCGCTATCGATTCCGTTGCCCGCTCGATTTCATGGCGCTTGACCGCGCCTCTTCGGGCCACGATGATGCTGCTTCGCGGGCGGCCTCGAGGCGCAAAGCAACCGTGAGTGCGGTACTCAAGAACAGTCCTCCCGCAACCGCCAGCGTCACTATTCTCATCCCTGTTTATGGTGCGGCTGAACGGCTTGGTGTCTGCCTGCGAAGCCTGGCTGAACACGCACCTTCGGACTGCCGGATTTTTGTTCTGGACGATTGCACCCCTGGCGATTCGATAGCTGAATGCTGCCGCCGCAATGAGATGAAAAATCTCACTTACGTGCGAAGTGACACCAATCGGGGATTTGTTGCCACCTGTAACTGGGGATGGTCGCAAGTCGCCCCTACTCACCAGGACATTCTTCTGCTTAATTCCGACACGGAGGTTACTCCAGGATTTCTGGAGGAAATGCTTCGCGTGCTCTATTTGTCCGAACGCCATGGCGTGGTAACGCCGCGAAGCAATAGCGCCACCATTTATTCCATTCCGTTGCGTGCTCCCGAAATCGAACCTCACACCTCCTACCAGATTTGGCAGCAAATCAAGTCAGACCTGCCCGATTACACGCTGATGCCTACTGCGGTAGGCTTCTGCATGTTGATCAAGGCGGAGATTCTTCAACGGTTTGGTCTCTTCGATGAGATCTACAGTCCCGGCTACAACGAAGAAAACGACTTTATCTGCCGCATCAATCGCTATGGATTCTCCGCGGTTGCTGCTAATCACGCGTTTGTCTATCACTACGAAAGCTCTTCTTTCGGACCCCAGCGTTTTAGTCTTGAACTCAGGCATCGTGAGATCTTGCTTGAGCGTTATCCCGAATACGAGCGCACCGTTTCCGGTTACCTCGAGATGGAACTCGATCCGGTAGAACGGTTCTCTATCCTCCGAACTCAGCACCGCAAGACTATACTGTACGATCTCATCCACCTGCCCGCCATCCACGCTGGAACCTCCGAATTCGCCCTGAATCTGCTTCGCGACCTCCATCCATTGCTAAAGGACGACTACGATGTCTTCATAGGCCTGGGTGGGGAGGGGCGGTTCTTTCTAACTGAATTGAGCGGTTATCGCTTGTTTGAAGATCGCGCCACTTCCAATACCGTTTTCGACCTGGTCTTCAAACCAGCTCAGATCTTTACCTGGGCCGATTTCCGGCGCCTGCACAAACTGGCTCCGAGAGTTACGTTTGCGCTGCTTGACGTCATCGCTCTTCGCTGCAATTATCTTTCGTGTCCTGAGGCCAAGACCATCTATACACACGCCATGGCACTCGCCGACCAGGTTTTCACCATCAGTAATTTTAGCCACACCGACGTGAATGACTTTTTTCAACGCGATTTTCCCGCTCAGGCCATTCACCTGGGTACTAATTATGGCTTGGACTCCGCTGAGTTTATGCAGGGCGAGTATGTGCTGCTTATGGGCAACAAATACGCGCACAAGGCCGTGAAGGATGCGCTCAAGCATTTGCTGGATGTTGGTCCTCTCGCAGTCCTTGGGGGCATGGACGAGCCTGAAGATCTGCCTGCCCACGTGCGCTGGCTGAGCAGCGGAGGTTTGACTCGCCGCCGTATCCGTGAACTCGTCGCCCGGGCCAGCTTGGTTGTCTACCCGAGCCACTACGAAGGTTTTGGTCTGCCTATTGTCGATGCACTGGCGCTAGGTAAACGTGTAATCGCCATAGACACGGAAGTGAACCGCGAGTTGGCTGAAGCGCTGAACAATCCAAACTTGTTGCTGATTGAATCCTTACAAATGCTCACGGCCGCCACGAACGCCAGCCTGGAAGGGCCAGCCAACTCTGACGCACCGCGTCCCGCATCGGTACGCACATGGAAGGAAGTGGCAGCGGATTACGCCGTGGCTTTTCACGAATTGCTGGCGAAAGAACCGGATACCAAAAAGCTGCGGGGAAGGCAAGAAGTGATTCGTATCCTGGATTCTGCCAGGCATATTTAACTGGCTTCGCCCCAACCGCCGCCGCCGGGAGTTTCAATACAAACAATCGCGCCGGCCGCGGCCTCTAAATTGCATTTTCCCGGTAGTTCCGTTTGCTGGTCGCCTTCAATCAGGAAGGTGCGTCCTTTGTGTCCATCAAGTCCGCCATGCAAGCCGTAAGGAGCGAAAATACGGCGCTCCGCCAGCACCGTCACCTGCGCAGTACCTAGTAATTCAATTTCGCGGACGATGCCATCGCCGCCACGAAACTGCCCTTCGCCGCCGGAATTCTTTCGATAGCCATAGCTCCGCACACGAAAAGGGTATGCGTACTCCAACGCCTCCACCGGCGTGTTAAGCGAATTCGTCATGTGCGTGTGCACCCCCGATATGCCATCTCCGTTGGGACGCGCGCCCGATCCGCCGGCAATTGTCTCGTAGTAGGCATACGGCTGGCCACTTCGCGGATCCACGCCGCCAATCGTCAGGTTATTCATGGTGCCCGAACTTGCTGCTGGAATTCTATCGGGGAGCATCTTAGCAAAAGCTCGCAGTAGCACATCGGTGATGCGTTGCGATGTTTCAACGTTACCGCCAGCCACCGCCGCTGGAAGTTTTGCATTCACGACAGACCCCTCAGGCAGAACCAGTTCCACCGGCCGCATGAGTCCCGCAGTCGCCGCCGCTTCCCCAGGCAACAGACAGCGCAAAACATAGAACGTCGCCGAATAAGTAATCGCAGCCACGGCATTCAAGCTGGTGGCAACCTGCGCGGCCGATCCGCTGAAGTCAACCTGCAAACTGCGCTGCGCAGGATTCGTCCTCAACGTTACGCAGATCTTTACCGGTCGTTCGCTCAAGCCATCGCTGTCCAGGAAGTCCTCTGCCGCGAACTCACCATCAGGAAACAACGCCAGTTCGCTCCGCATCAACTCTTCCGAGTGCGCCATTAGCGCCTGCACGTTACGTTCTACTCGATCCAATCCATATTTTTCGACCAGTTCGCGCACCCGCTCCGCACCAATCCGGCAAGCGCCAATCTGCGCCGTCAGGTCGCCTTCCCGTTCGCGCGATGTTCGAACATTATTCAAAATCAGCTGTAGCAGCGGCTCATTCAACACTCCCGCCGCCACCAGTTTCACCGGCGGAATACGAATACCCTCCTGCCAGATCTCGCGGCACAAGCCCATCGATCCTGGATACATGCCGCCAACGTCCGCGTGATGGGCGCGATTCGCGGCGAAAAATGCCGCGCGCTCCATCCCATCAAGAAAGATGGGAATCACCAGTGTGATATCCGGAAGATGCGTGCCGCCGGCATAAGGATCGTTCAGAATGGCGATATCGCCTTCTTCCAGCGTCAGCTTGTCGAGCGCCGCGCGCACCGACATGGGCATGGACCCAAGATGCACCGGCATATCGTCTCCCATGCTGATCACCTGGCCATCGGCATCGAACAAGGCGCTCGAATAATCGCGCCGCTCCTTGATATTCGGAGAAAAAGCCGTGCGCCGCAGTGCCGCGCCCATCTCCTCCGCGATCGAGTGCAGGCTGCTCTTGAAAATGGCGAGTTCAATCGGGTCCGCTATATTGATCACTAAACCATCATGTACCTGCGATGCGTATCCATCTTCCTGTGCGCTTTTTGCGCCTTGGGCCAAACATCGAGCACGACCGAGCGCAGCCGCAGTTGGTTCGGCGGAGCCAACCGCTCCAGAGTTTCCGCCAAGGCTTTACAACCGCTGGCGCAGCAGGTTCGGCGACTGCAAGCGGCCCTGGAACTGTTGGGCCAACCCCTTGGCAAGGGCACGCAGGATGCAATTGACCGCGCCATTGCCGAGTCCGACGAAGCGTCTGGCGTCAAGCAACTGGAAAGCGCGCTTGATCCTTACGTGCTGGCGATAGTAGGCATCAATGCCGAGAGCCGGGTAAAAGTGGAGCGCGGCGCAGTTCCGGCTGAACTGGTGCAGGGTGGTTCGCGCTACTTTCTGGTGAAGGTGAGTAACCAGGCCGGAGTTACTTCGCCTCTTGCGGTGGCAAGTCCCAACAACGGTAATGTGTACATCACTTCCGATGGTGCCGAGGCGCCCCCGATGGTCTTGACCCCGGCCGATGTTCGTGACCGCTGGGCGCAGATCTCCCTCGCCATCAGCCCGCCGCTCGGACGTAACCTTTCGGGCTTTCCGCTGGAGTATCAAATACTGGACATCTACAGCCGCGATGCCGGCGACCGTTCCGCCATCATTTCGTTCAGTGTGGGGCAGGGAACGCAGGATCTCGGCTATCGGAACGAACTGACCGTACTCTTTCATGCCAAACCTGCGCACCCCATAACGCTGCATATCCTGGATGAAGAAGGCAAGCCAACTATCGCCTCACTGACGTTTCGCGATAGCCACGACCGCCTTTACCCGAATCCTGCAAAACGCCTCGCTCCTGACTTATACTTTCAACCGCAGGTTTACCGGGCCAATGGCGAAAGCATCGATCTGCCGCCCGGTAACTACACCGTCGCTTTGGCAGGCGGCCCTGAATACCAGGCACAGACGAAAGAATTTCAGGTTACGCAGGATAGTCCCGGCGAACTGGCTTTTCAACTGAAACGATGGATCGATCCGTCAAAGCTGGGCTGGTATTCCGGCGACACCCACGTTCACGCGGCCGGCTGCTCGCATTACAAGAATCCGGCCGAGGGCGTGCTGCCTGCGGACATGATGCGCCAGATAGTGGGCGAGAAACTCAACGTCGGATCGGTGTTGACGTGGGGGCCCGATTATTACTACCAGAAGCAATTCTTTTCCAGCCACGACGATCCTCTTTCCACCACGTGTAATCGAATGCATTACGATCTTGAGGTCTCCGGCTTTCCCTCGAGCCACGCCGGCCACTTGGTGCTGTTGGGGCTTAAAGATCAGGATTACCCAGGCACCAAAACGATCGAAGACTGGCCCACCTGGGATTTACCAATTTTGAAATGGGCCCATGACCAGGGCGCTGTGGTTGGCTTCGCGCACTCGGGCTGGGGATTGCAAGTCGCAGACGACAAGATTCCGAGTTTTCAGATGCCCGGCTTCGACGGCATTGGAGCGAACGAGTACATCGTGGATGTAACCCAGCCAAATGCGGTTGACTTTCTTTCTATCGGCGACACGCCGCTTGTCTGGGAATTAAGCAGTTGGTATCACACCTTGAATATCGGCTTTCGCACGCGGATTGTAGGCGAGACCGATTTCCCCTGCATCACTGACGCGCGCGTTGGGCAAGCTCGTTCTTATGTGAAACTAGATGGTCCTCTAACCTATGCTTCTTGGCTTGCCGGTCTCAAGGCCGGACGCAGCTATGTGTCTGATGGACGAACGCACCTGATGGATTTCACCTTGAACGGAGTCGAAGTTGGCACGCACCATAGTGAAGTGACGCTGCCGTCACCTGGCAAAGTTCACGCAACCGTACGCGTGGCCGCACTTCTCGACACGCTACCCGACCAGAGCATGAAAACGCGGCCCTACGATCAAAAGCCCTACTGGACCCTCGAGCGTGCCAGAATCGGCAACTCGAACGAGATTACCGCCGAGCTCGTCGTAAATGGAACGGCTGTTGCGCGCAAGCAAGTCGTGGCTGATGGCACCGTGCGAGATTTAGCGTTTGATTTGCCAATTGAAAAGAGCAGTTGGGTCGCGATTCGCGTTTTAGCAGCAGCGCATACCAATCCCATTTTTGTCACTGTGGCCGGCAAGCCCGTCCGCGCGTCACAAGCCAGTGCTGAGTGGGCGCTCACGGCGGTTCACCAGTGTTGGTCGCAAAAGTCGGCGCGCATTGCGGCGGCGGAACAAAACGCCGCGCGACTAGCCTATGGCAATGCGGAAGAAGTGTATAAGCGGCTGGCTGAGGAGTGCCGGTAATCTCTCTGCTACATTCGCTCAACAAAAAACGCTAGCATCGAAGCTAGGGCCAATTTACCTCAGGAGGTCAGCATGAACTTTCAGACGGAATTGCAAAAATCAAAACGGATTGTTCGCGAGTGGGTTCGCTCCAACTTCTCCGATCAAAAGCTGGCGAGTGTCGCAGCTTTCAACGCCGACGGTCACATGAGTTTCAGGAATCCTTGCGGATGCCTGATGGGCGTCACGTACAGCGATCGTCTCCATACAGGTCACGCCTGTAATCGCGAACACTATTGGGTGGCGCGCCGGCAGGATCTGGCGCAAACGCGCAGATTCGCCGCCTTGTTCCCATCTTCCCGGATCGGCAAGGCCGAGAAGGCATACAATTTCCTGGGTTTTTCAGCAGCCTTCAATAGTTGCTTTGGCGACGACCAATTACGCCGCAGGCGCTTTGGAGCATTGCTAAGGGCTGAGATGCGCCGCCGCGAGCATCTGAACGCATTCATTCCCGCAGGTGCTATTGCAGACCTTTCCCCTGCGGATTTAGCTACTCCCACTCAATAGTGCCCGGCGGCTTGTTGGTTAAATCATAGAAGACGGCCGCAACGGCGGGTAAAGCGAGCAATTGTTTCGTCAACTGCTCCAACCCGCCAGGCTCCATCAGCACGACGTCGGCGGTCATACCGTCCACAGAATAAATTGGCCGCAGCACTACCGACTCTTGCGCTTCCCCACTACCTACTGGAATCAGCACCACGGGAAACTGCCACACCTTCTCCTCGAACCCACTGGCGAGGCAGAACTTGCGAACAATCGCATCCGCCTCGCGCAGAACATTTAGCCGCAGCTTGCTTAGCGTAGCCGCCCGAACCGAAAACCTGCTCAACTCGCCCTTTGCTCCACACAGAGCAACCACCCGATTAATATCCGCTCTGGCATTCGTCAGGGCGGGCGCAGTTTGCTCGACATCCTGCCGGGTGGGCGCGTGCGGCAGCGCCATCACAAAGCGATAACTGCGCGCATCGCCTTGCACGCCGACCGACCGAATGGGAATCAGAAAGCCGTCCGGTGTGTGCGTTACATCGGCTGCAGCATCGGCGCACAAACAACGGATCGCTAACCCGGGGCCGGGAAACGGATGCCGCGCCAGGAATTTCTCCGGCACACGGATTTCGCGGCCTATCTCCCGCACTTCATCCTTGTAGAACGCAGTCAGCGGTTCAATGATTCGGCCGCTTTCCATCAGCGCCTGAATGCCCGCCACGCGATTGTGGTGTGTCTTGATCAAATCGGACTTCACTGTGCCGCCCGATTCGATGGTGTCAGGATAAATCGTGCCCTGCCCAAGAATCCAGCGCCCGTCTAAGAAGTGCTCGGTGGCCAGAATGCGCGCCTGCACCTTCACAAACTGCTCGCCAATAGCACGGCGCTTCGCTTCCGGCTCGGTGAGGCCTTCCAAGGCGGCCAGAAACTCGTCTTCAGCGCGCTCCACAATGAAGTTCTCGGCGCCCAGTTCTTCGAAAACGCTTCGCACGAAGGGCGTTTCGCTCAGCCGCATTAGTCCTGTATCAACGTAAATGCCGAATACGCGCTCCGGCCCGAGTGCGCGCAGGCAAAGCGTATACGCGACAGTGGAATCAACTCCTCCGCTAACGAAAAAGAAGACGCTGCGTTCGCGAACGGTAGTGCGAATCTGCTCCTCAATCAGTGGAACTCGGCGCGAAACATCCCAATCCGAAGTCGCTTTGCAGATGCCGAAGACGAAGTTTTCCAATATCCGCTGCCCTGCGTGCGTGTGAAACACTTCTGGATGGAACTGAATACCGAACAGCTTGCGTGCGGGGTCGGACATCGCCGCGATGCCCGAAACTTCGGTAGAGCCGGTCACCCGGAATCCGTCGGGAAGCGCCGAAACCGTGTCGAAGTGGCTCATCCAGATCTGCGACCCGCTTAGCCCATTCCACAGATCGTCTTCGCAGGTAACCGTTAAGTGGGCGATGCCGTATTCGCCGCGCTCGCCTTTCTGGACATGTCCACCAAGGTGTTGCGCGAGCAATTGATGGCCGTAACAGATGCCCAGTACCGGCACGCTGGCCTCCAGCAAAGCCGGATCGATATCCGGGCAGCCGGGCAGCAATACGCTGCCGGGGCCGCCGGAAATAATGATTCCCTTACGTTCAGCCAGCATACTGGCTGGCGTGTCGCTGGGCTGCACATCGGCATAAACGCCAAGCTCCCTCACGCGACGCGCTATAAGGTGCGTATATTGGCCGCCAGTATCTAAAACAGTGATCTGCGGAACGCCAATGGCGGTTGGATTTAAATGATGCGTTTGCTCTACAGGAGAAGCCAAACCTAAGGATAATGGAGCGAGCGCGAACTAACGCAAGCTCGCCCGCTGTTTTTCAAACTTGGCTTTCGATTGGCCCAGCAAGCTAGACGCCTTAGGCATCGCTTCAATCGCCTTCTGCACTTCTGGGTCCTGCTCCACAACCAGTCGTTGATGATCTTCGTAGCTGAATGCCGTGATGTACATTTCAGCCTTTACTTGGTCGCGTATCCACGCATGGTCGCGAGTCCAATCCGCTTCGGTGAACGTCACGCCCTGCTTCATCAGGTAATCGTGAAAACCTTCCAGGACAGCTTCGTCAGGATTCCACCCCTTCGCCAATTTCGTGTCATGCCCTGAGAAATATTGCGCTGAATAGTTAAAAAACGCGTTCTTCCGCATGATCGAGATTTCAAACGGGTCAAGTTTGGCTGGTTCAAACTTCTCGTCCGGCGTAATGCCGCCACCACCATAAACCGTCCTGCCCAGATCGGTCTGCTTCACATCCAGAGGATCTTTCTGATCTGTGTGCTTACCGTAGTAGTAATCCAGAAAAGAAATATTCGAGTAGTCGCGTTGTATCAGGCGGCCGCTCGGCGTGTAGTAATGCTGTGTGGTCAGCGCCAGGCCGGTGTTGTCAGGTAGTGGATAAACCGTCTGCACCAAGCCCTTGCCAAAGGTAACTTCGCCTAAAATCCAGGCGCGGTCATGATCCTGCAGCGCTCCCGCCACAATTTCAGCAGCCGAGGCCGACAGGCGATTCACCAGAACAACAATGGCGTAATTTTCGCCATACTGGCTGCCACGCGCTAAGTAAGGCTTCTCCGGATAAGCGCGGCCCTTGTGCGAGACGACCGTTTGACCACGATCAAGCCAGTGCCCGGCAGTGGCGACACCCTGGTCTAGCAGGCCGCCCGGATTCTCGCGCAGATCCAGAATCAATCCTTTGATGTTCTGCTCGCCGAGCATCTTCAGGTTCTCTTCCACTTCGCGCCCGGTGGTTTCCGTGAATGACTGAATCCGCATGTAGGCAATACCTGGCTTAACCCAGAACGCCACATCCACGCTGTTGCGCGGAATTTCATCGCGCATCATGTTAAACGTGATCGGCTTGGCCGTACCCTCGCGATTCACTATCACCTGAACTTTGGTGCCCTTCGGTCCCTTCAGCATGTCCGCCACTTCGGTGGTGGTTAAGCTGTCCACGCGCTTGTCATTCACTTCAAGCAGCATGTCGCCCGGCCGGATGCCCGCTTTATAAGCCGGCGTGCCGCCGAACGGATGAATCACCATCGGCCGCCCGGTTCGCGGTTGCGGTCCGATAAGCATCCCAATGCCGTAGTACATGCCATGCTGCTCTTCACGCAGCCCGGCAAATTCCTTCGGATCAAAGAAATTCGAGTGCGGATCAAGCGTACGCAGCATTCCCGGGATAGCGCCCTTATAAATGCCTTTATCGGCGGACAGTTTATCCGCGTAGTTCTGATCGACGATGTCGTAGACCTTGGTGAAGCTTTTGATACTGGTTTTCAGGTCTTCATCGGAGGTGCCGCTGGCGTTGCGTTGCAGCAACTGGGCAGCCGCAGGAGTGGCTCCCGGTCCGAAAAGACCGCCAACGAAAGCACATGCTGCCAGAAACAAGGGGATAAAAAGGAGATAGCGCCGCTTGGACAAAATCAAACCTCCCGGTTTGCAATACCAGTATAGGACGTTTTCACCGGACAATCGGTTTGCCGGATTTTACTGAAAAGGCCTCTAGCCGGCGGCTCGAACCCGCCGCGGTGCCGCTATTTCACTGCGCGGACCCTTCTTCGGCGCCTCATCCAGCCGTTTTACCTGGTCGCTGACACACACCAGGAACATCGGCTGCCTGGCGTTTTTCAGCAAGTCGATGATCCGTTCCTGCTGGTCTTCCAGATATATCGACTTTCCGTCCGTCAGCAGGTGCAACCCAGCTTCCACCGAGAGCACCTCGGCCAGGCGCTTATCCATTTCCCGTTGCAGGAACCGAAGCACACGCCGGATCTTCTGCAGTGAGAAGCCTTTTCGGCGCAGCTCGGCGATCACGGTGATCTCGATCACTTCTTCCGCTAGGTAGACTCGCTTGTGGCCTTCGTGCCGCGGGGAGACAACCTTACGTTCATCCCACCATTGCAGTTGCCTCAGGCTGACTTGCGCTATGCGAGCAACATCCGCGCTCGTGTAATTGCGGTTCACCGCAGCTTTATCGCCCCGAACCGAGGCGGTTTCCGCGTTTAAATCAGGACGGACTTTCCTTGTTTTGAACATGACGCCTAGTTTGCGTTCGGGATTTTTACAGCTTCCCGAATTGTACTAGACCTGCAAACCCTGTCAAGAAGTGTTTTCTAAACAGCTGATTGCCTGCACTCAGCCGCCGCCGACAAATTCGACAATTTCCAGCCGCGAACCGTTCTCTACTCGCGTGGCGTCCCAGTCGCGTTTGCGCACTAATGTCTTGTTTAATTCCACCGCAACCCGGTCTAACGGTAGCTGCAAGTACTTTAAGAGTCCGGCAATCGAAGCACTTGTCGGCAAGCTTTGCGGCTCCCCGTTGATGAAAACCTGGATTTCGTCGGCCGGCAAAATGCGCGTTACTTCCCGCACCTAGTATAAGCGCAAAGGGCACAAGGCCGTGCCGCCGAACAGGGGACGAACCCGTTGAACGAGGCGGCCTCGGCGTGCCCGTTTTGCGCGGGTTTCTTAAAAGCGCAAAGGGCACAAGGCCGTGCCGCCGAACAGGTGACGAACCCGTCGCTCGAGGCGGCCTCGGCGTGCCCGTTTTGCGCGGGTCCATTAAAAGCGCAAAGGGCACAAGGCCGTGCCGCCGAACAGGGGACGAACCCGTTGAACGAGGCGCCCTCGGCGTGCCCGTTTTGCGCGGGTTCCTTAAAACAGTTCGCGCTACTGCCGCTTCCGGTTGCTACTCTAATACTTTAGAAATCCAATGCCAACCACTTACGCTGAAACCTGGTTTCCGGTGTTGATCCAGATCATCATCGCTGTCGGAGTAGCCGGAGCCATGATCGGTTTATCCGCTATCCTCGGCCATCGCGTTCGCGACGCCGTGAAATCAAGTCCCTACGAATCGGGCATGAAGCCCGTCGGCAACGCGCGCGAACGTTTTTCCGTTAAATTTTACCTCGTAGCCATGGTCTTCATCCTCTTTGACATAGAGGCCATTTTCCTTTACCCCTGGGCAGTTGTTTATCGTGACCTCAACAAGGCCGCGCGCTTCTTCCCCTTCATCGAAATGGTTTTGTTCATTGTTCTAGTCCTCTGCGGCTTTTTCTACATCTGGAAAAAGGGAGTTCTCGATTGGTCAGGCCGGGTGGACCGGCCCGAAGCGCCTGTGTACCAACCTCCAATCACAGAACCACCAGCCATCGAGGAGGAGACTGAGCGTGCTGCCTGAGATAGCGTCTGAAAATCCAACCGCTGTCGCTATCCATAATGAATATCCGGAAGCGATTGTCGATGCCAAGATAGCCATAGATGGTCTAGTTCTCTACATCAATCCGCTGCAACTTCTGCCGGTAAGCCGCCAGTTGCGAGAGGCCGGCTTCGGCCGTCTGACGGCCGTGACCGGGGTGGATTTCTGGCCACAGACGCCGCGTTTCGAAGTCATTTACTTCCTGCACTCGCTAAAGCACAATCGCCGCCTGCGTATGGCTGTGCGGCTGAATGAGGACGAAATCGTCGAGTCTCTTTGTGCTGTCTGGAGAAGCGCAAATTGGTACGAGCGGGAAGTATTCGACCTGTTTGGAATCACTTTCCGTAATCACCCCAATCTCGAAAGAATCATGATGCCGGCCGACTGGGAAGGCTATCCGCTGCGCAAAGACTACCCCGTACACGGGCACAAGTATTCGTACCAGGATGAGTAGATAGTACATGCAAGAAGGTAAAACAGCCGTCGATTCGCTTGACGCCAAGACTCAGCTTCGCTTAGCNNATGACCCTGAACATGGGTCCGCAGCATCCTTCCACGCACGGTGTTCTTCGTGTTGTACTGGAACTGGACGGAGAGACCATCACTAGCGCCCGTCCCGAGATCGGCTACCTCCACACCGGCATTGAAAAAGAGTTCGAGGTTAAGAAGTATCAGCAGGGTGTCACCCTGACTGACCGTGTCGATTATCTTTCGAACCTGAATAATAACCTCTGTTACGCGCTTGCGGTGGAGCGCTTACTCCAGATCGAAATTCCTCCCATGGCGCAATGGATGCGCGTCATGCTGTGCGAACTCGCCCGCGTCAGCAGCCATCTCACCTGGCTGGGCACCCATGCTCTCGATATCGGAGCGATGTCGGTCTACTTCTATTGTTTTCGTGAGCGCGAAGAAATCCTCAAGATTTTCGAAATGTTCTCGGGCCAGCGCATGATGACCAGCTACATCCGCATCGGCGGCCTGGCGCTGGAACCTCCGCGCGGCTGGCACAAAGTGATCTCGAAAGCGGTCGATCAGCTTTCGCGCGGCATCGACGAATATCACAATCTCTTGTCGTCAAACCCCATCTGGTGCAATCGCACCAAGGGCGTGGGCGTGTTTCCGGTTGAACTCATGCTCGACCTGGGCGTCACTGGTCCTATGATTCGTGCCGGTGGCGTGATGATGGATTCGCGCAAGGATTGTCCTCACACCAGCTACGAATTATTCGATTTCGATGTTCCCACGCGAACCGAAAATGATGTTTTTGCTCGCTTTGAAGTTCGCATGGAGGAGATGCGCCAGAGCGTCCGCATCGTTCGTCAGGCCTTAGCCGGAATGCCCGGCGGTCCTTGGCAGGCCGACGCCCCGCACGTCGTTCTGCCCGAGCGCGAAAAGATGAAAACTCAGATGGAGTCGCTCATCTACCACTTTAAAATTGTGACCGAGGGCTTCCGGGTCAAAGAAAATTCGGTTTATCAAGTCGTAGAGTCGCCGCGCGGTGAACTTGGCTACTACATCGTCTCGGATGGCACCGCCAACCCGCATCGCGTTTTCATGCGTACTCCGAGTTTTGGCAATCTGCAGGCCCTGGGAGCGATGTTGGAGGGTGAAGTGATTGCAGACTCCATTGCCATCATGGGAAGTATGGATTTTGTGCTGGGAGATGTGGACCGGTAGGCTTATGACGTTCTCACCCGAACTCGAAGCGCGTTTCGAAAAGCTGCTGAACAGTTATCCTCCAGGCCGCCAGCGTTCGGCCGTGGTCCCTATGCTGCTTTACGGGCAGGACGAGGTTGGCTGTGTCAGTCAGGATCTGGTGGAGGAAATCGCTCGTCGCTGTGGCGTCACCAACCTCCAGGTGGATGAAGTAATTGGTTATTACTCCATGCTTCATCGCAAGCCCCTGGGCCGTTATCACGTCCAGGTCTGCACCAACATCGCCTGCCAGGCGGTTGGTGGTGAAGAACTCTACGCCCACGCCTGTAAGGCACTCGGGCTGGGCAACAAACAGGTTTCTCAGGACGGCTTAATTTCGCTGGAAGAAGTGGAGTGCATGGGCGCCTGCTCATGGGCCCCCGCCATCCAGGTGAATTACGATTTCTATCACAATGTCACGGCTGAACGATTCGATCAGTTAATAGCCGCCCTGCGCGCAGGCAGTTACCAGAGCTCATAGAAGGAAGGCATGCTTTACAACGAACCTAGTCCGCTGGAAGTTAAAGTCATTTCGCAGCGCTTCAATCTGCCTAATTCGGCCTCTATCGACACCTATCTGTCGACCGAAGGCTATGTGGCGATCAAGAAAGCCCTGGAGATGACTCCCGAGGCCATCATCGATGTGATGAAGGCTTCCTCGTTGCGCGGCCGAGGCGGCGCCGGTTTCCCTACAGGTTTGAAGTGGAGTTTTGTCCCTCGAAATACCGGCAAACCCACCTACATCATCTGCAACTCCGACGAAAGCGAACCTGGCACTTGCAAAGACCGCCTGCTCATGGAGAACGACCCTCATCAACTTATCGAAGGCATGATGATTGCCGGTTGGACCATCAAATCCACTAAAGGCTATATCTTCATTCGCGGCGAGTATCGTTATCTGATCCCCATCGTGGACCGCGCCATCCAGGAAGCGTACGCACACGGCTATCTGGGAAAAAATATCCTCGGATCGGGTTGGGATTTTGATGTCTACACGCACACTGGCGCCGGCGCCTATGAGTGTGGCGAGGAATCCGCCCTGCTCGAATCGCTGGAAGGCAAGCGGGGCATCCCTCGTTTGAAGCCTCCGTTCCCGGCTGTAGTCGGTGCCTTCCAATCGCCGACAATTCTGAACAACTGCGAGACCTTTTCTGCAGTTCCTGTTATCTTCCGCAATGGAGCCGAATGGTACGCCGGCCTCGGCACTCCCAAGAATGGCGGCACACGTCTCACCTGCGTCTCAGGTCATGTCAACAAGCCTGGGGTTTACGAACTGCCCATGGGCTTCCCCATGATGCGCCTTATTGATGAAGTCTGCGGCGGCATGCGCAATGGAAAAAAGTTGAAGGCGGTGATTCCCGGCGGCTCGTCTTCGCCGGTGTTGCGCGCCGAAGAGTGCACTGACATCCTGCTCGATTTCGATTCCATAGCCAAGGCTAAGAGCATGGCCGGATCAGGCGGCCTGGTGATTCTAGACGAAGATACCGACATTGTGAAAGTCGCGCTCCGAACCATCAAATTCTATGCTCATGAAAGCTGCGGCTGGTGTATCCCTTGCCGTGAGGGCACAACCTGGCTCAAGAAGATTCTCACCCGCTTCGACGAAGGCGGCGGCCAGCAAAGTGATATCAACCTGATCCGCGATCTGGCTGCAAATATGTTAGGCCGCACCTTCTGTGCTCTGGGCGATGCCGCTGCCATGCCCATTGGAGGCTTCATCGAAAAATTCCGAGATGAGTTCGAGGCTAAGCTAAAGCAGTCGCGCAGCGTTACCCAGAGCCATCCAGAATTGGTAGTAGTGTAAAGAAATCCATGGCTGATCCCATAAATCTAACTATTGACGGCCAGCCGGTCAAGACGGCGCCTGGAACGCTTCTCATCAACGCGGCCAAAGAATCCGGCATCGCTATTCCCGCATTCTGCTATTACGACGGTTTGTCTCTCCAGGCCGCCTGCCGCATGTGCCTGGTGGAAGTAGAAAAAACTCCGAAACTTCAGGTCGCTTGCACTCTTCCGGTAGCAGAAGGCATGGTGGTTCATACCGATTCCGAGATGGTGCGCGGTGCGCGCAAAGGAATGCTGGAGTTTCTGCTGACCAACCACCCGCTGGATTGTCCGGTTTGCGACAAAGGCGGTGAATGCGAACTCCAGGATATGGTCTTCCGCTACGGTGCCGGCCAGAGTCGCTACGTGGAAACCAAACTGCATGTGGATGAGAAACAGTGGTCGCCCGTCGTCTTTTACGATGCGCCGCGCTGCATTCTCTGCTACCGCTGCGTTCGCATCTGTGGCGAGGGTCTGGGCGTCAGTGCTCTCGGTATTGGTAATCGCGGAGCTGCCGCTGAAATTGTTCCCAACGGCGGCGATCATCTGGAATGCGACGAATGCGGCGCTTGCATCGATATCTGTCCCGTTGGCGCGCTCACCTCGGGTACGTACCGCTATAAAACCCGTCCCTGGGAGATGGACCACATCGGCACCGTTTGCACACACTGTTCGAACGGCTGTACCACCACCCTTGGAATTCGCAACGGCGAGATCATGCGCGCGAACAATCGAGATCGCTCCGGCATCAATGGTGAGTTCCTCTGCATCAAAGGTCGCTATGGCAACGATTTCAACCATAATCCCGACCGTCTGACCAGTCCCCTGGTCCGCGGTCCGAATGGCGAATTCCGCGCGGTTTCCTGGGCCGTCGCCCTGGCTACCGTAGCCAAGCGCTTTATGGAAGTTAAGTCTCGCGGCGGCAAGTTTGCCGTAGTTGGCTCCAACCACACCACCAACGAAGAGAACTACCTGCTCCAGAAATTCGTTCGCCAGCACCTGGGAACTTCGAACATCGATCATCACCGTACCGGCGATGTCGCCTCGCTTGTGGATGCTCTGCACGGCAAAACCGGCATGAATGCGACCATGGACGATCTATACAACGCCAAGGCCGCCCTGGTTATTGGTGCCGATCTCGCCCAGGAACATCCCCTCATTGCCTACCAACTCCGCGCCAACTGGCGCCACCATAAGGCGCACGTTTACGCCGTCACCCCTAGCCCGGTTCGTGAAGACAACTACGCCGTAGCCTTCCGCGCTGAACCCGGCGATGAATTACAGGCGCTGGAAAGCCTTCGCGAGAAACTGGCCGCCGAGCCTGAACTCATCATCATCTTCAATGACTGCATCAAAGGTCAGCAAATCCGTCAGCTAGTCGCCTTTGGAGACAGCCTCGGAATTCCCATCAAGTACGTCTGCCTGGTCGATTACTCCAATTCGCGCGGCGCCTCCGACATGGGCCTGCTGCCCGATCTTCTTCCCGGCTATTACCCGGTGTCCGATGCCGGTCTGCAACCCGGTTTGAACTACTTCAGCATGCTGACTGCGACTGATCTCGATGTTTTCTGGGTGGTTGGCGCTAATCCTCTGTCACGCTACAAACTGGCGTCTCCGAATGCGTTCATTGTCGTGCAGGACATGTTCCCGACAGAAACCGCGCGCCGTGCTAACGTTGTTTTCCCCGCCGCATCGGCCTACGAAAAGAACGGCACCGTAACAAACGTCTGTGGCGAGGTGCAAAAGATCATGCGCGCTGCCAAAACCATGGGCGTCAAAACGGATCTTGAGATCATCTCCCTTATCGCGCGCGACATGCGTATCGATCTCGGCGCCCCCAAACCTGATGCAGTCTTCGAGGAAATTCGGCGCCTCGTGCGCGGTTACGACGTCTCCCTCGAAGTGGTTCAGACCGGCGGTGCCGCCCACACCACTCCGCTCAACGGCAGGGTTGAGTATACGCCCCGCCCCGAGATGGTTCAGTCCGCCCGCAACACGCTCTTTACATCCGGTACCCTGGGACGTTACTCGAAGATGTTAGGCTCAGTCCTGGAAGCTCCCGGTCAGCTTTATCACGATCCGCATAAACAACCCATGATCCGGCCGGGCAGCGTTCAATTGGAGACGAGCGAACACAGATGACTTTCTTCATTGTTGTCACCCTGATCAAGATGGCGATTGTCTTCGCCATCTTCATGACAACTCTGGCTTATCTGCAGTGGGTGGAACGGAAAGTTCTGGCGCACATTCAATCGCGCACGGGACCGCTGCGGGTAGGTCCGCACGGCCTGTTACAGCCAATGGCCGATGTCGTCAAGCTGCTTACCAAAGAAGACCTGCTTCCTCCTTACGCCAACAAATTCTTCTACCTGCTGGCACCCTTCATCGCCGTTTCGCTGGCGCTGATCTCGATTGCCATTATTCCGTTTGGCCCCGAAGTGCATCTGTTCGGAGATTACTCGACGATGCTCCAGATTACCGATCTGAACGTCGGCATTCTCTTCATTCTCGCCATCAGTGCTGTAAGTGTTTACGGCATCGCCTTGGCCGGCTGGTCTTCCAACAATAAATACTCGCTCATCGGAGGTCTCCGCAGCAGCGCCCAGATGATCAGTTACGAACTGCCTCTGACGCTTGCCATTGTCTCTCCACTGCTGCTGGCGAACACGCTTAGCTTCCGCGGCATCGTTGATTCGCAAGCTGGCTATTATCTAGGTTTCATTCCGCGCTGGAGCATTTTTCAGATGCCCTTCCCGCAGATTTTCGGCTTCATTATTTTCATGGTCGCGGGATTCGCCGAAACCAATCGCATTCCTTTTGACCTGCCCGAAGCTGAAAATGAATTGGTAGCGGGTTTTCATACCGAGTACAGCAGCATGAAGTTCGCCTGTTTCTTCATGTCGGAGTACGCCAACATGGTTACCATCACCTGTGTTGCTGCTCTCTTGTTTCTCGGTGGATGGCAGCCCCTGTTTCCCGCGCCCTATTCGAATTGGGTTCCTACCCTTGCCTTCCTCGGAGTGGCATTGATTTTCATCCTCCAGACNNCTCGTCCCCATCTTCTGGTTCGCCAGCAAAGCCGGCGCTCTTCTCTTCCTCTATATATGGGTGCGCGGAACCCTGCCGCGCTTTCGCTACGACCAGCTTATGCATTTCGCCTGGACCTTTTTGTTCCCCTGTGCTCTCATAAATCTGCTGCTCACCGCCCTTGGTGTGGCAATCTTCTGATACGCAAATGGACACAATCTTCTTCAT
>PLRJ01000103.1 GCA_003163855.1 Bryobacterales bacterium
AAAACTCATCGAGGCATAACGCTTCTCAATGCGTTTGTTATAGCTCCCGATCCCGATCCGCCGCATTTGAGTGTGGCGCCGGCGACGACTTCTCTGGTGACAGGGGAACAAAGGCAGTTTTATGCGATTCGCTGGTTTGCGAAGGGCGACATTCAGTGGTCGCTCTCGGGACCGGGATCACTGAGTGCCGATGGGCTCTACAAATCACCAGCTACACCAGGGCTGCATGATGAAAATGTGCGAATTGAGGCTCGCATCCAAGGCGAGAGTGCCATCGCTGCGAAGGTCGTTTTTACATTGAAGACCGGTGACTTGAATATAACTCCGAAAAGCGGGACAGTCGTCAGAAGCTTATCGAAGAAGTTCAAAGCGACCTTTGGAGCACTTGACTATACCAAGTTGAACTGGTCAGTAACGCCAGCACTTGGGGCTATTAGCGCAGACGGGGTTTATACTGCACCTGATTACCTGGCGCAAGATGCTCGCGTAACTGTTCATGCTCAGAGCAAGGACGATCCAAAGAAGGTGGCGTCGGCAAACCTGCTTGTAAAATCGGCGATGGAACCAATCCGCATTCGATGCGGCGGCGGTCCGGGTTTTAAAGACGCCAGCGGCAATAGTTGGTCTACCGATTACGGGTACAGCAGCGACACGATAGGCTACGGAACACCAGTAAGAATCGCAGGAACGACGCCCGACATGCAGCCGCTGTACCAATACTCCCGGTATCGATACGCCGATCAGCCGTTTAACTTCCACTTCGACGTTCCCAATGGAAGATATGCCGTCACATTGAAATTCGCCGACTACGCCCACGACGAAGCGGGAAACTACAGCTTCGACGTCGGCATAAACGGGAAAAAGGTTCTAAGTAACTTCGATCCCGATAGCATAAGCGGTCCCAAAACTGCGATCGACAAGCAATTTGACGTGACAGTATCGAACCATGAAATAAGAATCGATTTCCTGGCGCATAAAGGCGCCGCTTTTATTAACGGGATCGAGATTGTTCCTATAGCGCCTTGAACGGCGACTAATTACTCTGCTCCGCCCCCACTTTCGCAAAGGTTCCGGGGGAGCTTTGATTAGCGTATTGCGTTGCAAGCCAATTGGCCGTTCGCACGATATTTGAAAATCGTACTTCATCCATTAACCCGTCGAACCCGTAATAGCCAGGATTCGGCGGATAGCTCAGCGCCGCTGCAGAAGTAATCGAGTATGTTGTAAACGGATTGGCCGTTGTAAAGACCAGAGCGCCGTTCAAATAGACATTCTGAACGGGCACTGACGAATCCCACGTATAAGCTAGGTGGTACCAGTTGTTTTCGCTGATAGGAATTGTTCCCGCCGGTAAAGAGAAATGATAATCCGTGCCTGACGACTTCCAGCCTATGTCCATTGCGTTGTCGCCGGCACTCCAACCGAGTTGAAAATAGTTTGTGCCGGGAGTGGCCCAGTCCTGGTTAACCAGCGCCCAGTTTTCAGTACTGTTTTCAGGCTTATTAAGCGTGTCGATCCACATCTCTATCGTTCCCGCAGTGGAATCGAGAACGCCGGCCGGCAGCGTCACACTGCCATTCGTTGTCAACGCCGCACCACCAATTTGGCCGGTCGCCGAGTAGACAAAACCGGCATTCGTACCGTTGTTCGCATTGGCCGTTGAATCCGCCACCGATAGAGTTGGTCCAGCGAAGTGATAAACACCTTTGTAGTTCGCGTCCCATGTGTTCTTAGCCACGAACTGGGGAGCGGTGATAACTCGATTACCGTAAAACGCATAAATAGTCGTGTCAGCCGTGTGTGACAGCGTTGGTATTTTCACATGCACAACCCACGAGCCAGCTACTGGATCGTACTTTTCGACATCCCAGCTTAAGAGCGTGCTGCCAGCCGCATCGGACGTCAGGATCATGTCGTAGCCATTCGCATTTTGAACATGGCCACCATTGGCGACCGTAGCTAAAGTCGGGTCCGTAATGGTAATCTCCACGGGGAAGTTAGACTGGTCTGCCGAGCTCACCTGGGCGTGGTTGATGACGATAGCTCGCTTGAAATAGTAATGATTCGGAATCGGCAGCGGGTTTATCGCGTACTTCACGCTCGCCGTGTAAATGGTGGCTTTAGCGCTGTAGGTGCCATCGGTGGCAGTAACTGTGACAGGTTGTCCCGCAAGATAGGTTCCGGCAGCCGCCGTTAAGACTCCAGTGGAAGAGTTAATGCTGATACCTGGAGGACCGACTACGCTCCAGGTTGGATCGTTGACGCCCGTGAACCAGTCGACGACCAAGAAGGGATTAAGTGTCTGTCCGCTGGCGATGGTCGATTGTTGCTGAGTGCTGACAGTCCAATGCGGGCTGCCAGTGTCAGCGGAAATCGTCAAGCCTTGAAGCACCGTAGTTTTAGTCAAGTTGGTACCTGGTGCGTAGTAAGGAGCTACATCATTCGCCACACCTCTTATGGAAGCGTAAAGAACGTTGTTCGTTACTTTGGCCGGAATGGCAATGATAGGGCTTGGAGCCGCGCTAACATAACCAATCGGCAGCAGCCAATCGTAGTTGAAAGCTCCAAACTCGCCTTGACTCTCAAGGTGCACCGGAGAATAACTGTAAATAGAAGATAGGCCGGTTTTGGGGTAGGATCCGCAGGGCGTTGTTCCGCATTGGTTGTTCAACCCAAGCAAGTAACTGACATCGTAATTTCCATTTGGAACTATGATGCCGTAGTAAGTGATATCGTTGCTATACGTATAGACGCCACTCTGATACTGGATCTTAAAAGGGCTCGTGGTGGTCCAGCCTGGATAGTTGTCGTTGTATTGAACCGCCCAGCCCTCTGGCTGCATGCCGCCCAACCAGGTATTTCCAGAGCCATCGGTTGTGTTCGCTGTAGCCCCGGTATCCAAGCGAATGGTTCCCGGCGGCAGAATTGTCACGTAGAGCGTGATTGTGGCGGTTGAGTCCGCGGCGGCGACACCCTGCAGCACAGCCGCAGTTCCACCGGTTGTATTTGCCGGCGGAGTATAAACGCCGGCAGAGGTAATCGTTCCCACCCCGCTAACCAGTGACCAAGTTACGTTCTGATTCGACGATCCGTTAACCCAGGTGCTGATGGTCCATGAGTAAGTGCCAGCCATAACCAGAACGTCTGGCCCAACTTTGCATCCGATTGAAACGCCTTGCAGAGCCACGGGAACGGTAATCGCCGAGCCAGACGTTGGTGCCGCGCTTATCACTGCGGAATTCACCGGGGCTTCATAAGTGTTCGTCGCACCGGCGCAGGTTTGGTTAAGAGGGCAAACCTGGTAAGAGTTGGCGTTAACTTCCAGGCTCGATTCATCAACAAATTCGAAATCGCTCATTCCAATGCCAGCCGCTTGAACTTCATTCAGCGCAGAGGTCGCTGTTGCATCAGCGGTTACATCGGTGGAAGTCGTAATGGCATTGGAAGTACCGATGTCGGCAAGAACAAGTCCATATCTTTGCATCGCTGTCAGTATGATTTGCGCTGTTGTGGAAAAAGTACTGATGTTGAAGCTCGCTTTCAGCCTGGCTCTGGCCCCGATTATGGGAACGTTGGGGCAGGTGGACGTAGGGCATCCATTGGACAGCGACGCCGGCCAGAGGTAGGGCGTTCCGGTGTTGCCACTACCCTGGATGTATCCAAGAGCTGTTGTGAAGCGCAGCGCATGGTTGATGGCACCAGCTTTTATTTCGGACAAGTGCATAACCAGCGGCGCCAAGGGAAGGCCTGCCGCGTCTGTTCCGCCCGCGGGCTGAACCTGATAGTTCGACCATGGGTAAGTGATGGCACTCGACAAATTACATCCCTGAGTAACTCCGTCCTGGCAAGTTACCGTGGCGTTATTAAGTTTGTCGCCGTAAGAGTCAAAGAACGTACAATCGGTTCTTCTTACCGTCATCACGTGATGATCAGGCGAAGCAAAGCCCGTTCCGCCTATATAGTTTCCGCCTTCGCGCTTCATGTCGCCCCCAGTGGGCCATGGGAAAACATTAACGAAGTTACCGTAGTAACTCTTAAGCACCCGAGTCGGCGTGGATGAGTCCGCGTATGAAATGCCCCAGCTTGGCTGGAATTGGAAGCCGACCTGACTGCTATTTGACGCCCATGTCGAACTGCGAGAATCTAAAGGCAAACTGTCGACCCGCGTGTTGAAGACGGTGTCGTTCGGCATAACAGGACACCCCAGCATGACATGCTGCGGTGTCACGGTAGCGGGCGCGGTATAGGTGACAGACCTGGCGCCAGCCACTCCACAACCGGTACATGCGCCTGAACCAGCTAGCGAAAAGCTGGCTGCATAGCTGGCGGCCACTGTAATTGTTTGTCCTTCGACTGCTGTGGGCGCACTCGGACAAACTTGCGGGTAAGCCAATGCTCCAAGATCTGTGTCACCGCAGACGTTGGGATAGCCGCTGTAAATGATCCCAAAGGCTCGAGCTGGCGAGCTCGCGGAGAGATTAAAATTGTTGCTGGAAACACTGAGTAACGCGGGGTCAACCTGCAGACTGTAGGTGCTGCTGCCGTAAGCTGCCTCGAAAGAGGCATATGTACTGTAGAAATTAGAATTCCAGTAGAACTGATTGCTCCGTGGGGCGCCAAAGGCATTGTGCGTGAATACGTTGCCGGTGCCGTGGGTCCCGTCGTTCACCTGAGCCGAGGCGAGAAGCGAAATAGAAGATCCAGCTCCAATAAATATATTGTTCTGAATAACATTGCCGGACATGGTTCCGTTGCTGTCTTCAAAGTTCATCTGCAAAGCTGCGTATCCACCCGAACAGGTATTCTCATAAACCAGATTGTTCGTGCTGTTATGGGTCTGTCCCGCCGCTACGACCAGACATCCCGTGAACGTTAAGGTTGAATTGTTCCAGCCGAGATTGCGATATGCCACCGAGTTAGTCGTCTTCTCCAGATAGATTCCATTGCTCTCGTTGTCATGAGCCGTGTTATTGGAGACGGTAACACCAGCGACCGTATCTGCCCAAATGCCGTTCCCGACGCTCGAGTCAGCCTGCGCGGTAAGTCCGTTGTAGTTGGCCTGATTACTGCTTATAGTGGTCCCGATTCCGTCGGTTCCCGAAACGCTATACACATAAATGCCGCCGCAGAACTGGTTGTCAAACGAAGCACTGGAGGAGGGACTCAGACAGTTATAAGTTGAGATATTGCCGCTGATGGTCCAGGTGTTCCAATAGCCCCCAATCTTAAGGCCGCTAGAACCGTTGTTCGTCGTGGTGTTTCCGGTCGCAGTGCCGTTTGTTGAGTAATCGCCAGAAGCCGTAGTCAGAACATTAATGCCGTTGGAGTAATTAAGGTCAGCTTTATTGTTGGTTATATTTAGGTAGCTGCAACCTGAGGCCGTTGAAGATTGGCATTGCAACCCATAATTTTGGGCGCCTCTCAATTCCAGTCCAGTGATGCTGATGTAGCTGTTACTTGCCAGATCAAAGGCAAAATTACGCGCGGGAATCTCGACAATGCTAGCGGGGTTTGTCGTCGAGTAAACGTAAAGGGTACTGGTGCCATCCCAAAACCACTCATTCGCCGCTGTCAAAGCAGCCTCGCTACTTTCTTGAACGCCGGGCGTTCCCGCGAAATTGGGAAAGAGGGGATTAGTGGTTTGTGGAGTGGACCAGAGATTGCCACTTACGTTGGTCCAGCTTGCAAGATTGCCCCCAGTAATAATGGGTTGCGCACCTGAGCCGTAACTGCCAAAACTGATTAACTTACCACTCGAGCCTGAACCAGGAGCTACCAGCTTTTCCCTCCAAATACCGCCGCTCTGGAACAGCACTGTGTCGCCTGGATTCAGGATCGTGGCATTCACCTTCGCCACAGTCTGCCAAGGTGATGTTGAGCTTGTTCCAGCATTGGAATCGCTGCCTGAGTTACTAACGTAATAAGTGGATGGTCCTGCAGTCGTCCCAACGTTCCAAGTCAAAGTGGAAACGCTGGAGGCCGGCAAGGAATAGGCCGTGGGACTGCTTAAGGTGCTGGTCGAGTTGCTCACGGCTGCACCGATGGTATCGGTGTTTGAGGGAGTTGCTGCCTCGTTCAGGCTGTCCAGAGAAGAAGGCGCGAAGAGACCGACGGCAACTGTGCCGCTGGGCGGATTGTTTCCAGCGAAGCTCAGGCTATGCGCGTTGGTCATATCAGTGTTAATCAGGACCATAGAGCGTGTATTCCCTGATTGAAAGCAGAAAGCATAGAGATAAGGAACAGTATTCAAGGCATGAGTTGGGCCATTTACGGCATCGCCTGCCCAGTTATAAGTCACGTTATTGGTTATAGGGCAAGAATACATAGAGCCGATAACGGCCTGGTTTGCTAGCATCACCCCAAGCATCTGAGGCCGGGGCATGTAAGATCCACCGAACTTAGCCGCGTTCATTAACGAGGCGGCGCCCCCCATATCCACAATGAGTCCCCATAGCTTGGCAGTATTTGAATAAAGGGTATTGTTGTTGTACTCAGTCAGCGCAAAGTAATTTTGCATGCCGACATTCAGCAACTGCGCATTTAACAGAGCCTGAAGCGGGGCGATTATTCCTTCGCCCGCTCCCGCGTTCATGTAATCCAAATGAGTTTGATCGAGCGCGGTATTCCCAGTGCCGCCGCATGCGGGATTTCCCGCAACTCCGCACGTCGCTACGGTCGAGTTAGCTTGCTCGTAATCGGTCGCAATACATGCCGCCGTGCCGCTTTGTCCGCACGACTTTATAGCCTGAATAGCCGCGACACCCTGATAGTAGCCGCTACTGCTGGCTGGGTCGGCTGCGTCGCCATAGGGCTCCTCCATGGCCGATCCCCACAAGGTTGCGTCACTCGTGTAGTTCGAGACCGTGGCTTGCGTATAAGGAGCTTGTTCAATGTAATCGGGCGCGCCGGAGTTTGCCGCCATACTGGCGATATCGGTAGCCAGCAGATAGGTAACGCCGAGTTGCATATTGAACCCTAAGTGCGTGGCAGCGGGAATAAAGGATGCGTCGGTGCGCATAGCCTTGTAGATGTCCGACGCCCGTCGCGCGTAATCGTAATAGTAAGTGGACGCTGAAGAACGATACGGCATATCCTGGCCGGCTGTTGAGCCGTTCCAGCATTCATTACAGAAGCTCAAGTAGATTTCAGGAAAAACTCCGGTGGGTCCCACCCACGGCGTTGTCTGCCCAAGATTCGCGCGTTTTAGCCCATAACCCGCGCTTACATTTGTCGATTCCAGGAACTCAATAAGGTTGGCAGCGTCTGTCGTGGTGAAGGTGACGGGCACTTCCAGATAAGGAACTCCATTTACCAGGTGAACGAGTTGCAGGAACTCCTGCAGTCGGGGAGTCGGCGATGAACTAGTCGCCGAGCCATCGCCCGCTACTGTCTGTTTTGCGTTCAGATCGCTGGTGGCGATCCAATCATCCAAATTTTCACCATTCTGGTTCACCCAGTCGCGGATGGGGCAAGTCTGTCCGGCAGTGCCGCCGCAGTAGGCTTTAATGGTATTCACCACTTCGTCACGAAAAACAGAGGTATTTGTAGGGTCGGTGCCGCTTGTTTTCACAAGGCTGACATCATCGATTTCAATTTTGCCGCCAGTGGCATTCATACCGATCGCAACTCCCGCCAAATTGTTCGGGGTGGAGGCCGTCTCAGCAGCGCTACAGGTGGTGCTGTAAACTGCCCACGTACTGGTAGGAGTTGCAGTGAAGGTACACGAGAGACTGCCTCGCGTCAGGGTGACGAAGAGCGATTGGCCAGTGCCGGATATCAATTTCGCCGCCAAGCTCATGGTGTACGTGCCATTAAGGTTGACGAACCGATCGGCAGTTTCAGAGTCAAAGAACAAGGTAACCTGCGAACTTCCTCCGCCAGAGGTATCCAGCACCAGTGACTGCGAACCGTCGTAAGGAGTTGTGGTGTCGGTTGTGAGTTTACCGGTACCGGTAACGCCTCCCCAGACACCGTTTGCACTGCCCTCCCAAGCGGCCTCCGCGGTCGGAAGTTCATTCAACTTAATAAGAATGGTGTCGCCTGCGCTGGTGGATGCGGCACACGGCGTTCCAAGCGTATAGACCACCGCATTCGGATAACTGCCGGCAGTGTTTGAGGTGATAGTTCCGGCACATCCCTTAGCTGCTGTGGCCGACTCAACGATTGTGTATGTGGCACCCGCAAAGCGATTTGCGGCGACAGTAGGATAGATGTCGGGAACGGTAAATGTAGTGGTTGTTCCGGCCACCGTCTGGGTCCAAACCTGCTGCGTTTGCAACGGCTCAAATCCAGCGTTCGCTTCAGCGAGCAGATTTTTGTAAACCTGACCGGAACCATAAAACGAGATGGTCCCGATATTTAATCCAATTTTGTATGGATTACTTCGCAGCACGGAGCTTTCGTTAAAAGTGACGGTCTGCGCCGCCAGTGGAAGCGTGACGAGTAGCCAAATCCAGAGTTTCATTTAGTTGCAAGCTCCAACCTGGTAGTTCGTTCCATCGCTTACGACTTGGCAGAAGTGATTTTGAACAACTGCATAACTGGCGCTGCCGCCTATGGTGCTGCTGGCCGGCGTAAGAGTCACAGTGCCGGCGCCGTAATTTCGAATCGTTATCGGACAACCGGTAAGAAAGTTCCCGCCGAGTGATGGTTGCGACAAAGCTACGGCAACGGCTGAGGCACTGTTGTATGTAACCAGCCCGCCGCAATCGGCTGGGAGCAGCGCATCACTAGTGCCAGAGACTGTCCGGATGCCCATAGAGATGTTGACCTGCAGGGTTGAGGATCCAGTTGCAGTGGTTCCCATGCCGGCCTGCAGCGTATAGAGACTGGAGGGAACGTAAGAAGAACTGGTCGAGTTATAAAGTAATGCCTGGTTGTTGACTGGTGCGTTAGACGCAACCGTCACGCCCTGTATCGCAGTCGCATTGGCACTGCTGCCACTGGTGCTGATGGTCTGGTTCGGCCAGCTTCCGCTAATGGTGATGTTAGTGCCGGCGAGCAGTCCCGGCGTTGCTGTCCCGGTACCGCCGTTCGCTATGGAAAGAGGCAAGACGAGCGTTGATGGACTGCCTCCTATAGGCGTCCAGGTGTTGCTGGCTGTGCAGCCGTAGATGTTGCTGCCCGCAGCAGCGGCGCTGTCAAAAAAGAGTTGCCCAACCAAGCAGGTTGTAGGCAACGTAGCGCCAACTTCAATTGGGCGCGTGAACGTAAGGTTTGCGAAATCGGGATTCCGCGACTGCGTACCCAAATTAAGGGTCGTGATGCTTTGCCCAAAGGCGCAGGTAACCAGGAGTATAAGCGCAACTGCAAGCCTGCAGAAACTGCGAGCGACAAGACCCGCGTGTAGATAGGTTTTAAGAGTATTAGAGATCATTGATGAGCAACGTCTGACATCGACGGCTTCCTTCGCAAAAGCTGTCGTGCTCCTTTCCAACTAAAGAAAACAACGGGGCCGCACCGGACTGCCACCCGATACCGGAACCAGAAGCTGTCGGGCAAACAGCAACTTGTTGCAGTGCAATAAGTTAGCGGCGCCTAGTTTGCTGCGAAATTTTTCTGCGACGCCTGTGAACGCGTCCCGTGGCAATTGCTGCAAGTCGAGCAACATTCCTGGCGTCAGCCTGAATCAGATACATTTGGCGCTAATGAACATGAATCGTCGTGACTTCGTAAAGGCGTCTGTTTCAGGCTTGATGCTCCCGCCGGCCGCGCGCGCTAGTGTCGATGCCGCAACACAGGAAGGCTGGTACAGCCGGCCGATGCGCTGGGCGCAGGTGGCTTTTGTCGAAGATGACCCAGGCAATTACGACGAGGCGTTCTGGCTGGATTATTTCCGCAGACTTCATGTCGATGCCGCCTGCCTAAGCGCCGGTGGCTGCGTCGCCTTTTACCCTACCAAGATCCCGCTTCACTATCGCAGCAAGTGGCTGGGCGACCACGATTCTTTTGGTGACTTTGTCAAAGGATGCCGCGGCCTTGGTATGAATGTCATTGCTCGAACCGATCCCCATGCGGTCCATCAGGATGTCTACGACGCCCACCCTGACTGGATTATGGTCCAGGCCGACGGTAAGAAGTATCGGCATTGGTCCGATCGTGAACTCTGGGTAACGTGCCCGCTGGGGCCCTATAACTTCGAGTTCATGACAGCCGTGACAGAAGAGATTGTCTCCCTGTATAAGGTGGACGGCATCTTTTCGAATCGCTGGGCCGGTTCAGGCATGTGCTACTGCCAGCATTGCCAGGAAAACTTCAGAAATTTCGCTCATCTCGATCTTCCACGGACGAAAGATCCGCAGGACGCATCCCGCCGCGAATACATAATCTGGCGCGAGCAGCGACTGTTTAAGCTTTGGAAGCTTTGGGATGAGCGCATCAAGGCCATTAACCCGGAGGCTAGTTACATTGCGAACGCCGGTGGCGGAGCGCTAAGCGAACTCGATATGGTCACGGTAGGCCAACTCGCTCCAACGCTTTTCGCGGACCGGCAGGCTCGGAGTGGATTAATGCCCCCTTGGTCGAATGGAAAAAACGGCAAGGAGTATCGAGCCACGCTCGGTCAAAAAGCCATTGCCGGCATCTTTAGCGTCGGATTGGAGGAAGAGTATCGCTGGAAAGATTCGGTGCAAAACGGAGATGAGATTCGTTTGTGGGTGGCGGACGGAATAGCGCAAGGTCTACGCCCCTGGTTCACCAAGTTCAATGCCAAGCCTATCGACAGACGCTGGCTTCCCATTGTGGAAGAACTCTACACCTGGCATTACGCCAACGAGAGCTACCTGCGCAACCTCGATCCGCTGGCGGTGGTGGCAATGGTGTACTCACAGCAGACTGCCACCTTCTATGGTGGCGAGGCTGCTCACGCAAAGGTGGAAGATCCGGCTCTGGGCTTCTATCAGGCGTTGGTGGAGGCAAGAATTCCGTTCGAGATGGTTCACGACCGATTGCTGGATGCGGAACACCTGAAGACATTTCGCACTCTGATTCTGCCAAACATCGCTGCTCTCTCAACGAAGCAATGCGAGCAGCTTAAACAGTTCGTAGACAATGGTGGCAGCTTAATAGCCACCTACGAGACTTCGCTCTATGACGAATGGGGAAAACGGCGGCAGGACTTCGGTCTTGCTTCTCTATTCGGTGCTTCGTTCGCCGGCAAGGCTGAGGGTCCGATGTTGAACTCGTATCTCAACTTGGAAAAGGATCCGGCAACTGGCGACTATCATCCGCTTCTGCTAGGTTTTGAAGACGCAACCCGCATCGTGAATGGCGTCCACCGCGTCCTGGTCAGTCCGATGAACGACGGTCGCACGGTCGCATCGCCCTTAACGGTCATTCCAACCTATCCTGATCTACCGATGGAAGCCGTGTTTCCGCGTCCCGTGAAAACGAAAGATGCGGGAGTTTTCATAAGGCAGTTTGGAGCGGGACGCGTTGTGTATTTTCCCTGGGATGCAGATCGGACCTTCTGGGAAGTGCTGGATGTCGATCATGGCAAGCTGCTGCGGAACGCCGTCCTATGGGCAACGAAGACACAGCAGCCACTAACCGTAACGGGCAAAGGCGTTTTGGACATCTCCATCTGGTCACAGGAAAAATCAATGACCGTGCACCTGGTGAACCTGACCAATCCAATGATGATGAAGGGGCCGGTGCGGGAGATCATCCCGATCGGACGCCAGGAAGTTAGGATTCAAATGGTTGCGGGAAAGCGTGTAGCAAGGGCCCACTTATTGGTGGCGAAGCAGGATGTGCCCTATCGACAACAGGGCGGCTTTATTGAAGTGGCCGTTCCTTCCATCGATATCCACGAAGTGATTGCGCTTGACTTTGCTTAGGAGTAGAGTAACCTAACTGCAACGGCATCCGCCGTTTACTTTACCTACATTTTTCGTATAGTTGCTCAATGGCGCATCACCTATTGTTTTTTCCCGTCGCACTGCTTTCCCTGAATCAGGCGGCGCTGGCCCAGCAGGCAGGAGCTCGCAACGATCCTCCCACAATTGTTCAGCCGGGCGCGCCGGGCCAAAACACCAAGATTCTTACGCCCGCCACCGCAGCCACGCCACAGCGCCCCGTGAACGCGGCGGACGTCAGCTTCATGCAGGGAATGATTATGCACCATTCGCAGGCCGTGGAGATGACTGAACTGCTGCGGACACGAAGCCATAACAAAGATATCCAGGCTTTAGGCCAGCGCATCAGCATTTCGCAGAGTGACGAAATCAAGTATATGAAGCAATGGCTTGAAGATCGCGGCAAGCCGGTTGAGATGAGCCCGGTTGAGATGAGCCATGATATGGGCGATATGAAGGAAATGGGCCGCGATCACGACATGAATATGGATGCCATGCCGTTAATGCCGGGTATGTTGTCGCCTCAACAGATGGACGCTCTGGCGAAAGCAACCGGCCCGGCATTTGACCATCTGTTCCTCACCGGAATGATTCAGCATCACACAGGAGCGCTGACCATGGTTCAAGACCTGTTCGACACGCCGGGAGCGGGGCAGGATAACGTTTTATTTGACTTTGCAACCGACGTGGATAACACCCAACGGGCGGAAATTAGAATTATGCAGGGATTGCTATCAAAGGAGAAACGATGATTTCAAGACGCACTTCCGCCCCTTTAGGCAGGGCATTAGCCGCAGTTACAGTGGTTTTTCCATTGCTCTGCATCGGCCAAGCTCCTCCGTCTGCGTCACCCACTGCAACATCATCCGCTCCGGCGGTCTACTCTAATCCGCGTGCTTCTGCCGACGACCCGCGTGTGGGACTGAAAGCCGGCCTATACGACGCGGGCGAAGCCGCTTTCGGTCTTGAAAGGCTCTACTCGTTGCCCAAGCCGCCCGGTTTCGCTCCGGGGAATGTTGTTGGAGCAAATCCGGCGCCGGGCTCCGGTGGCGAAGCAACCCCGGGTAACGCGCCTCCCGGACCTGCTCGCGCTCCTTTATCGCAGTACGGTTCAACTAATTCAGATCTAGCTTTCAGCGGCAACCATCTTTTTGTCGGCAACTACAACGGCATTAACACTTACGACATCGATAACCCGAAAGAGATCAAGTTGCGGACGTCCATCGTCTGCCCTGGTGGCCAAGGCGACGTTTCGGTGTACGGTCATCTCCTATTTATGTCGGCAGAAGCAGTTAACGGCCGGATCGACTGCGGCACGCAAGGGATTCCACTTCCTGCCGGCTATGTTCCTCCGCCGATGCCTCCGGCCCCGCCTGCTGCGCCCGGCGCTCCCCCGGCGCGTCCACGCCGCCCGCCGCCGCCGCCAAGTCCTGACCGATTTCGCGGCGTGCGCATCTTTGACATCAGCGATCTTGCAAATCCGAAGCAAGTCGCTGCCGTTCAGAGTTGCCGCGGGTCTCACACCCACACTCTTCTGATTGATCCGAAGGACAAAGACAATATTTATGTTTATATTTCCGGTACCGGCGCCGTTCGCCAGTCGGAAGAACTAGAAGGATGTTCCGGTGACGATCCTGAAAAGAATCCGAATACCGCCTTATTTCGCATCGACATCATCAAGGTTCCGCTGGCACATCCGGAGTTGGCGAAGATCGTAAACAGTCCCCGCATCTTTACCGACGCCAAGACCGGAAACATCAACGGGCTTTGGAAGGGCGGCAATCATGGGGAAGGCACTCAGACCACATCCAGCACCAACCAGTGCCACGACATCACAGTTTACTCGGCGCTTGGACTCGCGGCCGGAGCCTGTTCCGGCAACGGTATCCTGCTGGACATCTCGGACCCCGTCCATCCCGTTCGCATCGCGGCGGTGAGCGACCCTAATTATTCTTACTGGCACTCGGCCAATTTCAGCAACGATGGAACCAAGGTGCTATTCACCGACGAGTGGGGTGGCGGAGGACAACCGCGTTGCCGCGCAACCGATCCTATGAACTGGGGTGCGGATGCCATCTTTAAGCTTTCCAAGGGAGCGCTTACCCTCGCCTCTTATTACAAGATGCCGGCGCCCCAGACCGAATTCGAGAATTGCGTGGCGCATAACGGATCGCTGGTTCCCATACCCGGCCGCGACATCGAGGTGCAGGCTTGGTACCAGGGCGGCATCTCGGTAGTGGACTTCACAGACGCATCCCATCCATTTGAGATTGCCTACTTTGATCGTGGTCCTATAGACACTGCCAAGCGCGCATTGGGCGGCCAGTGGTCCACGTATTGGTACAACGGCTATATTTACGGTTCGGAGATTGCGCGCGGTGTCGATGTCTTCAAGCTTGTGCCCAACAAGTACATCACGCAAAATGAAATCGACGCCTCCAATCAAGTGCACTTCGACGAACTCAATGTTCAGGATCAACCAAAGATTACATGGCCGTCCAACTTCGTGGTTGCACGCGCATACATCGATCAATTGACCCGTAGCAGCGGCCTTGCGCCGCAGCGCCTCGCCGCCGTGAATGCCGCCATCGCCAAAGTCGAAGCCCATTCCGATCGCAAGGACGTATCCCGGCTCAAGGCTCTTGCGGTGAGTCTTGAGAAGGATGCGGCTACCGCTAAGTCACCAGCCGACACAGAGCGCATACGCTCACTGGCAGCGATCTTAAAGCAGCGCGGAACATCTTCGCGCCTCTAGTAGGGCTGTGGTGAAATTCTGCCTCGTAGTCCTGCTGTTGTTGAGTGCATTTCTGTGCGCACAACAGCAGCAGACTGCGCGGCCTCGAATCTTAGGCGTGCCTCATGCCGCGTTCCGGGTTCACGATATCGCTGCTTCCCGGCAATTCTACAAAGACCTGTTGGGATTCAGCGAGCCATTCTCCATCAAAGCTGCCGATGGCAAACTGATCATGACTTTCATCAAGGTCAACGATCGCCAGTATATTGAGCTTTCGCCGGAAGCCAAACCGGACGAGCCGCGCTTTATCCATCTCGCCCTTGAAACGGATGATGCCGAAGCGCTTCGACTCTACGTCAAGTCCAAGGGCTTTGACGCCTCTGAAAAACCTGCTTCCAAGGGGCGGATTGGGAACATTGGAACGGGGCTCGTCGATCCCGACGGCAATCATATTGATGTGACGCAGTATGATGCGGCCGGCGAAAGCATCAAAGACGTTGGTAAGGATATGCCTGACACTCGCATAGCGAAGCGTATGCTGCATGTTGGCTTTCACGTTTCCAAGCCTGAAACAGCCCATTTTTACATTGATGTTCTTGGTTTTCGCGAATTCTGGCGCGGGACTGTTGACGGCAAGCAAGCTGCTTACTCCAACCTGATGGTCCCGGAAGGCTGCGACTACGTCGAATTCATGCTGGCGCCGCTTCCCTCCACGCCCGCACAGCTGGGCGGCATGTTCCACATTGCTCTTGAGGTCGGGGATATGGGCGCAGCCATCGCTAAATTGAACGCCAACCCTGCTCGACAGGAGTACAAGCGGCCCATTGAGGTTCACGTTGGAAGAAACCATCGGCGTCAGTCGAATTTATATGACCCTGACGGGACAAGGATCGAATTGATGGAGGATCATACCGTGGACGGCCTTCCCTCGCCCATGACGATACTCCCGATGTTTCCAGCAGTGAAATAATAGTGGTCCAGATGCAGCTTCGAGCATTTTTCTTGTTGGTTGCGCTTCCTTGCCTTTGCCTCGCGAGTTCGGCCAGCCCGTCTTTGGATACTCAGTTCCAACAGACCGTACGGCCTTTCGTTACCAAGTACTGCATTGGCTGCCACAGCGGGAAGATGCCTGCGGCGCAGTTCGACCTCAAGTCTTACACCAACGCCGACATGGTAGCGGAGGACTTTCCTCGCTGGGCGCTCCTAATGGAGCGGCTTTCCGCGAAGGAGATGCCGCCCAAACCAATGCCTGCGCCGCCCGATGAGGCAAGGCAGAAAGTTATTTCCTGGGTTGAAGCGTTGCGCGCCACAGAGATTAAGAAGTCTGCGGGCGATCCGGGGTTAGTGCTGGCTCGCCGCCTGAGTAACGCCGAGTACGACTACACCATTCGCGATCTCACCGGCCAGGACCTGCAGGTCGCGCGGCAATTCCCAGTAGACCCGGCGAACTTGGCTGGGTTCGATAACTCCGGAGAATCGCTAACGATGTCGCCGGCTCTGCTGAACAAGTATCTCCAAGCCGCCCGCGCCGTGGCCGATCATGCTGTTCTCTCTCCGGACACCATCAACTTTTCGCCGAATCCGATGCTGGTTGAGACCGATCGCGATAAATACTCAATCCAGCGCATCTTGAAGTTCTACGCGCAGCAACCCACCGATTATGCGGATTACTTTGAAGCCGCGTGGCGCTTTCGCTATCGCGTCGCTCTGGGTAAACCGCGCGCAACCTTGGCGAGCGTTGCCGCGGAATCGAAAGTGAGCCCCAAATATCTGCCAAAGGTCTGGCAGATTCTGCATGATCAGGATCCTGTTGGCCCCATTCTGAAGCTTCAGCGTTTGTGGAAGGCTCTGCCAGCGCCCGCTGCCAAACAGCCCGATATGGTGCGTGCAAAGTGCCTTGAGATGCGCGATTTTGTCGTTAGAATCCGAGCACACACGGCAATGCAATTTGCCGCGCCGGTGGTGAAGGGTTTACCGCCCGGATCGCAGCCTCTGCTGAATTGGAAGCTGCGCGAATTCGCTGCGCATCGTCGTGATAGCGATCCGCATGATCTGCGCAACGACAACGATCCACCGGAAACCGTTCCTGCCATTCCCGATTACGCCCGCCTTCATCAGGAAGCCGCTCCTCGCTGGGCCGCACTCTCGGCAAAGGCGCGGGCAGGCGATATGGATCTCGTCGTCCCGGCGGCCCAGCGCGCCCGTTATGAGGCCGCGTTCTCGCGTTTCGCTTCCGTTTTCCCGGACACCTTCTACGTCACTGAACGCGGCCGTTATTTTCCGGACGACTCCGAAGACAAGGGCCGACTCCTGAGCGCCGGCTATCACAGTGTGGTCGGTTTCTTTCGCGACGATACTCCGCTGATGGAACTGATCCTCGACGAAAAAGGAAAACGGGATCTCGACCGGCTTTGGGATGAATTCGATTTCATTGCGGATTTCACCGCGCGTACCTGGACCCAGTATTTCTTCAACCAGAGTGGCGAGGTTCAAGGCAAAGGCGCCGAGTCCGGCACCGCTCGTCCGGCGGACCACCAGATCACCGATGCGGCAGTCATTCTGCAAATGCGCGATGCCTATCTGGCTAAAGCCGCGGCTGATCCGAACAACGACCCAGTTGCGGCGCTGGCGATTCGCGATCATTTTGATCGCGTGAACGCGACCCTCAGGCGGCTTGAAAAGGAACGCGCCGATGCGGAACAGAAGCATCTGGAAGCCCTTCTTCAGTTTGCCGGCCGTGCCTATCGGCGGCCTCTGGCGAAAGCGGAACGCGACGATTTATTGGCCTACTATCACAAGCTCCGCACAAGCAACGAACTGTCGCACGAAGACGCGGTGCGCGACACTATCGCCAGTGTGCTGATGTCTCCCGATTTTCTATATCGGATTGACCTTTCTGACGAGACATCGGCTGCACCAAGATCCAACCTGCGCAAAGTCGCGCTAAGAACCACTGCGCCGCTCTCCGGCTACGCGCTGGCCAGCAGATTGAGTTACTTTCTGTGGGCCAGCATGCCTGACGACGAATTACTGCGGTACGCTGCGAAAGGCGATTTGCAGCGGCCAGAGATTCTCCTGGCTCAGGCACGCCGCATGCTGAAGGACACTCGCGTGAATGGACTTGCCACCGAGTTCACCGGCAACTGGCTGAGCTTCCGGCTATTTCAGACCAACAACTCGGTCGACCGCCAGCGCTTCCCCACCTTCGACAACAACCTGCGCGAAGCGATGTTTGAAGAACCGGTTCGCCTTATGAACGACGTTGTTTCCAACAACCGATCCGTGCTCGACCTGCTGTTTGGCAACTATACGTTCGTAAATCCTCCGCTGGCTAAGCATTACGGCATCCCGGACATAACAGGCGACGCGAATACCTGGGTGCGGGTGGACGATGCCAGCCGTTATGGGCGCGGCGGTCTGCTGCCGATGGCCGTGTTCTTAACCCAGAACTCGCCCGGCTTGCGAACAAGTCCGGTAAAGCGTGGTAATTGGGTTGTGCAGCGTGTGCTTGGAATACGCGTGCCGCCTCCGCCGCCGGTGGTGCCTGAACTGCCGGGCGATGAAGCGAAGTCCGATCTGCCGGTACGCGAGATGCTCGCTCAACATCGCGCCAATCCGGTTTGCGCCGCCTGTCATGCGCGGTTTGATTCCTTCGGGCTTGCGTTTGAAGGCTACGGTCCGGTAGGCGATGCCCGGACGAAAGACCTTGCCGGCAGGCATGTGGATACGTCCGTCGTCTATCCGGGCGGCGTGCCAGGTGATGGACTGCGGGGCTTGCAGGACTTCATCCGCAACCACCGGCAGCAGCAATTTATCAGTAACCTGAGCCGGAAACTGCTCGCCTATGCTCTCAACCGCTCGCTGCAGCTCTCTGATGAAGCCTTGGTTGACCGCATGACCACGCAGCTTGCGGCGAAACATTATCAATTCAATGCGCTGGTCGAAACCATAGTGACAAGCCCGCAATTCTTGAATAAACGCCTGCCGCAAGCGCCCGGCACGCTCGAAACTAAATTACAATCCAGGAAGACGAATTAATGCCCCGTCATAAGATTTCACGCCGTACGGTTCTGCGCGGCGCAGGCTGCACTATGGCGTTGCCATGGCTCGAATCGCTTCACGCTTTGGCCGACTCGCCATCGCCTTCCGCCTTCCCCAAACGCTTCGGCGTGGTGTTTCTAGGCAATGGCATCAACGAAGATCACTGGAGCGCGAGCGGCGAAGGCGCGGCCATGCAACTCAGCAAGACGCTGGAACCGCTGGAGCCGCTAAAACATAAGATTAACGTCATTGATGGCCTTTTCGTAAAGGCGCTAACCGGCCAGGGAATTCACCCGGGCCAGACCGGCAGCCTGCTATCGGGCGCGCATATCTCGAAAGGCGCCATCATCCACTCGGGCATCAGCATCGATCAGATGATCGCCAACCATGTGGGCGACAGCACTCCGCAGAGCAGCATCGTGCTGGCGTGCGAACAGCCCATGACTGGCTATCACGAAACTAACTTCTCCATGGCGTACAGTTCGCACATCTCCTGGCAGACGCCTGAATCGCCGGTGCCGGTGGAAGTGTATCCCTCGCTCGCCTGGGACAACCTGTTCGACAACCGCGGCAGCTTGCTTAACATGAGCATTCTCGATCGTGTCAAAGATCGCGCCCAGGACCTCGCAAAACGCGTAAGCGCCAGCGATAAAGGCAAGCTGGATGAATATCTAACCAGCGTGCGCGAAGTTGAAAAACGAGTAGAAGGTATGCGCAAAGGCAAAGAGGATGCGGAAGACGCAGCCAAGGCGAAAAACACCGTCGCCGCAACGATGGATCGCCCGGCCAACGGACTTCCTGAAGATCTGCGCGATCACGCCCGCCTGATGTGCGACATCATTGCCATCGCTTTCCAGACGAACAAGACACGCGTTGCCTCGCTGATCATTTCGCGCGATCTTTCCGCCATGTACTACCCGTTCCTGGATGTGAAAGAAGGGCACCATGCCGCGTCTCACAACAACAACTCAGATGGCTATGAGCGCATCGCCCGCTTTCATGTCAGCCAGTACGCTTATCTCGCGTCCAAACTTGACAGCATGAAGGAAGGCGACGGAACGGTGCTCGACAATACCTGCCTGATGTTTCTATCGAACCTTTGGATTGGCCGCAAACACGACAACTTCAGGCTGCCGCTGGTGCTGGCAGGCGGACTCGGCGGCACGCTCAAAACCGGGCGCACCTTGAATTACCTGAACGAGAGCGAAGAGAATCGCAAAATGTGCAGTCTCTATCTTTCGCTGATGGACCGCTTCGACGTCAAACTCGAACAGTTCGGCGATTCCCAAACGCGGCTGCAGCAGTTATAACGATAGCTGTAGTAACTTTAGAACACGGTTTTCGATTGCAATTGAAACAGATTAGTGGCGTGCCGCAGGTATCCACGTTTTGTCGCGGGCTACCAGCTTATTTCCTTGTACATCTAAGTCAAGCTCGAGAGCACCAATAGTATCGTTTTCCATACATTCACTTTCAAAAGCGTGCTCTGAATATTCAGTTGCCAATCCCATTCCCCACCTTTCGGCGCGCTCTCACGGATGGCGGACGAGACAGCCCCTGTGTTCAGCAGCACAGGTTCTTCGCCGTCTACGGCCCAATACTCAATTGCTGCCGTTTTCATATCTTGATCGATTGATTTCAGCACGCGCCTGTTGTTAATTGCAATGGTTTAGCTTTCTTCAAATCGGGACTTTGCACTGTGTGCGTGACTCTATAAATCCTCCGGCCGTTCACCGTACCTAATTCGATCGCCTTCACGTCGTCCGTAAGATCTGCCGGATTTGCGTGCCTTAGGTCATCTTCGACATCCAACCTTTTAGGGCCCTCGGTAGAGTAGGCTCCAGCCAGATTCTGACTGTAGGGCCGAAAGCTGGCCATAACTAACGGCGCACACGGCTAACGTCACCGCCAACAACCCAAGTCTTCGCAACCTCATTTTCATAGGGTGCCCCGCCTAAACCGTTCTCGGGAATTATCCTCTGTTCTCGGCCCTTATTCGCCACGCAAAACTTCCAACGGTCGCTGATCCAGAATCTTCGCGCTGGCCAGCCATCCGGCGATGTTCGCTAGCAGCATGGTTCCTACAATCGCCACCGCCAGCGCCTTCCAATCGAAATCAAAGCTGGTATCAATGAATCTGTTCGCCACAATCTTGGTGAACACGTTGGCTAGAATTCCGCCAATTAATCCACTGACCGCGCCCAGCAGAGAAAACTCCACCGAAAATATACCCGCGATTTTGCCGCGCGTGCCCCCCAGCGATTTCAAGATCGCCACTTCGCGAACCCGCCGGTAGCGCGTTCCCGCCACGCTCGCTGAAAGGATAATGACGCCGGCCAATATCGCGAACAAAGCAAGAAAACGAATCACCAGGGCCACCTGGTCCACGGCCTCCTGAATGCGCGTCAGAACCTCGGCCAGGTTCATCACGGTCACGGTCGGGAATTTTTCGAAGATCGCTTCTTCCACTTGCGGAATGCAGGAAGGCTCCACATGCACCGCGCCGTAGTAGACCACCGGAACGCCCGCGAGTGCCGCTTGCGGAAACACCAGGTCATAGCGCACCGGCGCCCGCTGTTCCCTCCGGAAGATGGCTACTAGAGGCGCTTCAAAAATGCGGCCCGCCATCTGAAACTTCAGCTTGTCTCCCAGTCGCAAATGATAATCACGCTGCGCCTGTTCCGATACCGCCAATTCAGGGTCGGCTGTCTCCGGGTTCCACCAATGTCCGCTGATCACCTGTAACCCATCGGGCAGCGAACGTGCTGTGGTAATTCGCGCCGTTTGCAGTTGGTCTTTACGTTGCTTGGTTAGCTCCAGTTGTTCCGTCGACACTCCGTTCTTGCCCAGCATGCGCGACACCACGTAGCCCACCAGTTGTAATTTGCCGCTGACACCCGGTTGCGCTTCCACAACGGAGGTCACCGCCGGTACATTGCGGATGTCCAGCAGAAAAAGGTTGCCTTCCCGCCCGGGAGCCTCACCGTTCACTTCGCGCAACACCGTCGATTGAATCAAATAGATGGCTAACGTGAACATCACTCCCACACCGAGCGCTACCAGTACCGACTTCGCTTGATTACCAGGCCGATAAAGATTGGCGAAGCCATGCCTGAACGTCGCCGGCAGCCAAGCGCTCCAAGCCCTCACCATCAGCCGCAAAACCCACAGCAACAGCGTCGCCACGCCAAACAGCAGCACGATGCTTATGGCAAGTCCCGAGACAAAATACAGCGCCATCCTGGTTGAACCGCTAAGCCAGAACGCTATCAACCAGAAGCCGCCGCCAATCAGCAGCACTCCCGCCCACGCAGGTAGATTCGTGTACCACTTGCCCTTGCTTCCCGTTTCGCCCTCCATGTTCCTGCGAAATACCAGGCTGGGACGCACGTTGCGAATGCTCAACAAGGGCGGAACCGTGAACAGCAGTGTGGCCAATATCCCGACGCTCATACCTTGCAGGCTGAATGACCAGTCCCAGCCGACTTCAGGGAGCATGGCGAATATGTTTCGCATCATCACCGGAAACGACTTCTGGACAATGGCGCCCACAGCCACGCCAATAACCCCGCCTGCTATCCCCAAGAAAAGCGTTTGCAGCAGATAGATCTGCATCACCTGACTCGAGCGCGCACCGACTGCTTTCATAACCGCAATGGTGTCCATGCGCTGCTGCAAGTGCGAATACATGGCCATCGCTACACCTAACGATCCGACAATCAACGCAATCAGACTGATCAAACTAAGAAAGATGGTGGTGTTGTCTATTGCCTTGCCCACTGTGGGACTGCCGTCGCGATAGTCGCTGATGAACACGCGGTGAAACGTGTCCTGAATCGAGTTCTTCACCGAATCCAGGTTCGTCTGCGGCTTAAGACGGAATAGGAACCTCTGTGCCGCGCGGCTCCCAAACTGGATTAATCCAGTCCTGTCCAGTCCTTGCCGGCTCATCAGCACGCGCATACCGGGGCCGAACCCAGACGCTAATCTGTCTGGCTCCGCCGTTATCTCGCCGGTAATGCGAAATTCTTTTCCGCCCAGGCGGATGCTGTCTCCCACGCCCACCTTCAGCCGCACTAGCAGTTCCTGGGACGCGACGACCGACTCGTCGTTGCTCAACAACTTCGCCAGCGACTCCTTCGGCTTCAGACCCAGATCGCCGTAATAGGGGTAAACGTTGGGGTCCACGGCTTTCACCGAAATCATCTGCGGGATATGCTGGGTGGCTGAGTTTGCCATCGAAACAGTCTCGGTCACCCGCGTCATCGATCCATCTTTCCCGCCCAAAGTTTGCATCTTGGCGATCTGGTTCGCGGTTGGATCCTCCCATGTTTGCGCCTGCACATCGGCCGCTATCAGCTGCTTCGAATTACGCAGCAACATGTCTCGAAATGCATAGCCGAAGCCCTTCACACCGCTAAGAGCCGCCACGCCGACCGCCACCGCCAGCACGACAAACGCGAATTTCGCAGGCGTAGCGCGCAGTTCCCGCCACGCTATGTTCCACGCCGTTTTCAGAAACATCGGTTACGCCGCCATCTCGTCGCTGATAATCAATCCGTCGGTCAGCGTGATGATCCGGTCGGCATGTTCCGCCAGCTTGCGGTCATGCGTTACCAGCACCAGCGTGGTTGCGTCCAGCTTGTTCAAATCCATCAGCAGTTGCAGCACCTGCTGACCGTTGGCGCTGTCCAGATTTCCTGTCGGTTCGTCCGCCATCAGAATCGGGGGCTTGGTGATAAACGCCCTAGCCAGCGCAACGCGCTGCTGCTCACCACCGGAAAGCTGCACTGGATAATGGTGGCTTCTGTTGGACAGCCCAACCCGCTCCAGTAGTTCTTTGGCGCGCGATCGCGGCTGCCCGTTGGCGCCAACCAGTTCGGCAGGCAGCAAAACATTTTCTTCGGCTGTTAGCGTCGGAACAAGTTGGTAAGCCTGGAAGACGAAACCGATCTTGCGGCCGCGCAAGCGCGCCAGGTCGTCTTCCTTCAGCCGGCTGATTTCGACGCCATCCAGCGTGATGGTGCCTGAGGTAACCGTATCCAATCCCGCCAGCAAACCAAGCAGCGTGCTCTTGCCGCTGCCCGAAGCGCCCATAATCGCCACAAATTGCCCGCGCGGCACATTGAACGACAAGCCCTTCAAGATGTCGACGCGGCTGGTTGAACTCACAATCGTCTTCTTCAAATCGCACACTTCTATTACGTTCGTGGTGCTGCTTGCATTGGTCATGTCAATTTAGAGGTGTGGGAAAAACGCCGTTACATCCTATTGTTGCAATCTTGCTTTCATCTGTCCTGCTGACAACGGCCTGCAACAAAGACGCTCCAGCCCAACATAAGGAACAACGCAGCGAAGCTGAACCAAGTTCCATGGCTGCTCCGGCGCCCCCATCGGATACGCGCCCCGTAATCGTCGCTTTCGGTGACAGCTTAACCGCCGGGGTTTCCGGCCGCAGCTATCCCGAAGCCCTGCAGGATCTGCTTGATGCGCAAGGCTATCGCTACCGCGTCGATAACCAGGGAGTCAGCGGGGACACCACCAGTGACGGTCTTGCACGCATCGACAACGTCATCTCCGCTAAACCAGCGCTCGTCTTGCTCGAATTCGGCGGTAACGATGGTCTGCGCGGCGTCCCGGTCGAAGCCACGCGTGACAATCTCAACAAGATGATTGAGCATGTCCAGCAGGCGCACATCCCGCTCGTTCTGCTGGGAATCACTTTACCGCCTAACTATGGCCCTGAATACGTACGGCCCTTCACTGCTATTTTTCCCGATCTGGCTGCGCAGCACCACATCAAGCTCATGCCGTTCCTGTTGCTGCATGTCTATCAGAACCACGCGTTGATGCAGCCCGACGGCATCCATCCCAATGAAGAAGGCAACAAAATTGTGGCCCGCGATGTTCTGGCTTTGATTGCCCCTTTATTGAAGAGATCTCCACATTGAGCTATCCCGAATCTGTCCAATACCTTTATGCGTTGGGCAACGAGCTCAAGGCGGGAGCGAAGTTCGGCTTAGAGCGTATGGTTTTGCTGCTCGAGGCTCTCGGACAGCCGCAGCTTGCTACCCGCACCATTCACGTCGCCGGCACCAATGGCAAAGGTTCCACCAGCGCGATGATTGCGTCCGCATTGACGGCTGCCGGTTACCGAACTGGTCTTTATACTTCGCCGCATCTGATTGCGCCCACGGAGCGCATACAGATCGACGGCATTCCCATCACGCCAGCCGATTTCGCCGGCGCCTTCAGCGTCGTTCATGCCGTCGCCGAGCGTTTGATGGAAGACAATGTTATCGACGCCCACCCCTCTTACTTTGAAACTGTCACGGCCATGGCGTTCGAGTATTTCAAAACCCGCGCCGATATCGCAGTAATCGAAGTGGGCTTGGGAGGCAGACTTGATGCTACCAACGTTGTGGCTCCTGAACTCTGCGTTATTACGCCCATCGCTTTCGATCACGAAGCTTTCCTTGGGAACACCATTGAATCCATTGCCGCCGAGAAAGCCGGCATTCTAAAGCCGAACGTTCCCGCCATCATTGCGGCACAGCCGGAAGCAGCCGAATCGGTCATTACCCAGCATGCCCGCTCCTTGAGCTCGCCCCTTACTTTTAGCCGCGATGCAGCCATTTCAAACGTGCAGGTAACGCCGTATGGATCATCTTTCACGCTCGACGAAGTTGATTACCAGTGTCCCCTGCCCGGCCGCCATCAGATCGGCAACGCCACCACGGCGATACTTGCGTGCCGCCAGTTCGGTTTGCCTAGCGTCGCAATTCAACGCGGTCTCAGCGGCGCCAAATGGCCCGGACGCCTGCAGTTCATCTCTCGTTCGCCCGATATTGTGCTTGATGGTGCGCACAACCCAGCCGGAGCGGCGGCCTTGGCCGATTACATTCTCGAATTCCACTCGGGCCGACCGGTGTGGATGGTCTACGGAGCCATGCGTGACAAGGCCATCGACGAAGTAACGTCGGTTCTTTTTCCGCTAGCGACGCGGTTGATCGTCACCGCTCCTGACTTTCCGCGCGCCCTCAGGCCGGAATCCATTCTGGAGTTACACCCGCACTCGAACGCCACCATCGCCCCGAAGGTCCGCGACGCTATCGACCTCGCCCTTGCCGCGCCCGCCGACGCCGTCGTCTTCTTCACCGGCTCTCTTTTCCTGGTTGGCGAAGCACTCTCTCTTATACCGTAAACTGGTGTTGCATGCGACGTCTGCGCGGTCTGCTAATAGCCGACCCGGCCATTGTTCTGGGCACTCTTTTCTTCGGCACCATAAGCCTGCTCACATCTTTTTTCGACCCCAGCGGCCGCAAGCAGAATGTGATTGCGCGGGTCTGGGCAAAAACCGCCCTCTGGTGCAGCGGCGTCGGCTTGGAAGTCCAAGGACTGGAGCACATCGATCCCGCCGGTAGTTACGTGTTTATAGCCAATCACTTGAGCTACATGGACACGCCGGTGCTGCTGGCCAGCGTGCCCGTCCAATTCCGCTTCTTAGCCAAGAGCGGCCTCTTCAAGATTCCACTTTTGGGCACACATCTGCGCAGCGCCGGGCACATCCCGGTACCGCGTGAAGATCCGCGCGCGGCGGTAAAAACCATGCAGGTGGCTGCTGAAACCATCCAGCAGAAGCAAATCTCGCTTCTCATCTTTCCCGAAGGCGGTCGTTCGCGGGACGGCGTCTTGCAGCAATTCAAAGAGGGCGGTGCTTACATCGCCATCCGCGCAGGTGTCCCGGTAGTGCCTACCGTGCTTATAGCCACCCACAAAGTTTTGCCCTTCGGCGGCGGCGTGGTGGAGTCGGGCAAGGTGAAGCTGATTTTACTCAAGCCGATTTCCACCTCGGGCTTGACGTTGAAGGACCGGGGCGCGCTGACAGAAACGCTACGGGAGATGATCGCGGCCACGCTCCTCGAAAACGGCTATCAATCGCTTCCTCAAGTAACTAGTAGCAGCCGGTAGGTTGAGCGCGCGGCGGCTGCTTGCGCTTCGGATAGACATAAAAGTCTCATTCGCATTGAGTTTGCCGGATGCCTGCGTTCCGCGAACAGCCAAAATCCCGGTAAGTCGTTGAGCGGACTCAGAAAATAAACTTGTAACTTCGGAACGGGGATTTTTGCAGAGTTCTGCCACGGGTGTTTTGGCGTTTTTGCGAAACGAATTAGCGGTGGGTTCGATTTTCAAAAAGTGTGTCTGATAGCGGGATGAAATGCCAACCCGGAAAAAAAGCGCTTACTTTCGGAACGTTGTTGCTTCACTGGCGGAATACTCACGGGGCTGCAAATATCATCACCGCGCGTTTTACGTCAGCTTCAGGGCGACCACATCGGGCTGGATTGGCGAACAACGGGCACTGTCCAAACCGGGTCGTGAACGTGACAAAACAACTTTTCTCGACCTGTGATCGGAAACGCGCGCAATCCCGATCTGCAGTTCTTGGCAACATTTCAGGCTTCCGCTGACTTAACCATTCATAATGCTGAGGGCAAGCCAGTATGTTTCCACAACCCGCACATTAAAATATTGACTAGTTGACTCGCGACCTGCCCCTATGTAGACTTACAATTAAGGGTATCGACAAAAATAAATATAGGACAAGCATATGGAGCCACGGATCACACGCGAAGTAATAAAAGTTTTCGCCGCCCTTATGTCGGCCGGTAGCGATGGAGAATTGCCAGGAAGCGAAATCAGCAGGGCCACTACCCTCGCATCGGGGACGCTGTACCCAATTCTTCTAAGGCTAGAAAAGGCAGGCTGGTTAGCCAGCAGATGGGAAGAAGGCGATCCATCAGTTCTTGGGAGGCCGCGTCGCAGGTTCTATCGAATTACCGCGACTGGAGGGAGGCAGATGGGTAAACAAATTTCGGAAATCAAATCATTGGTTGGAGGGCTTGCTTGGGCACAACTGAAATAATATTGACTTTAATATCTGAGGTAGTCGGACGACAATGCTCAGCGGAACTGAAGGCATGGACCCCAGTTGGCTGCCGATCCCTAATTACCTTCGCCGCAAGTCGTCTAGCGCCCCAGGAAAAGGAAAGGATGATGGAGGAATGGTCCGCCCACTTTGCAGAAATTCCGGGTGAGGTGGGTAGGTGGTTGTTCAGCTTCGGGTGTGTCATAGCGGCATATAAGATTTCTGCCCCGGAAAAGTTGACTCTGAACAATGCTCTGTTGGCATTGGATAGGGTGCTGGGCATTGTTGTTTTTCCAGGCGCCTTCCTATTTGTTATGGTTTTACTCTGGCTTGTACCGTCCCATAGCTATCAAACCCCTATGAGCCTTTTCAACTATCGAAACGAGAGAAAAGATAGGCTCTGGAAAGCTATTATGAGGACTTCGCAAGACATGCTCCGCGCCTTGTGCATATATGGTTACTTTTCCTCTTTGCACCGACGAATGGCAGAAGCAAAGTTACGGACTCATCAAACTGGTCCGCAGTAATCACCCTGGCAACTTCACAAAGTCCTGGCTGTAGCTGCGCGATATCGTCGTTTAGCTCAAGCCAAGTTCGGGTACCACTCGCGAAAGATTCCCTATGCCGTAGGCCACGAGGATGAATCCAAGATTGATATATGTTCCTCAAGTCCGTGCGATCCAGTTGGTCGCTTTGATTTGCAATGTCGGTTGGACGTATTGTCGGCAAACCGATGATTGAGGCAAGATCGCATGCCAGTTCGGTCGGGATTACCCGCCGTCCCGAAGCTGATCGGTCTGGCACATAAGACCGGTGACGATGCCGAAAGAGATTTCTACTTGTTCGGTGGACGTTAACCTAATCTAACAGCAACCCGTCTTAGCCAGAATCAACTCGTCTATCTGAACAAGCGTCGGATACTTGCCGGTGTAACACGAATAGCAATATTTGTTCTCGCTATCCTTTACCGATTTGTTCAATGCGCCGAGCGATAAATACGCCAGCGAATCTGCTTCGACAAAATCTTGAATCTGCTTCAGATTCTTATTCGCTGCAATCAGTTCCTCGCGCGACGGCGTATCCACACCGTAATAGCAGGGCGAAATGGTCGGCGGACAGGATATGCGAAGATGCACTTCCTTGGCTCCGGCGCTTCGCACCATGCGAACGATCTTGCGGCTGGTGGTGCCGCGGACAATGGAATCGTCAACCAGGATCACGCGCTTGCCTTCCAGCAGATGGCGCACCGGATTCAGCTTCAGCTTCACGCCAAAATCGCGAATCGCCTGCGAGGGTTCAATGAAAGTCCGCCCCACGTAGTGATTGCGAATTAACGCCTGCTTGTATGGGATGCCGGACTCGGCCGCATAACCGATTGCCGCCGCGACGCCGGAATCCGGCACCGGAACAATGACATCAGCCGGAACCGGATGTTCCTGGGCCAGCATTCGTCCCATACGTTCACGCGATTCCGCTACTGCCGTGCCGAAAACCAACGAATCGGGACGCGCGAAATAAACGTGTTCAAATACGCAATGTGCGGTAGGCTCGGGCGTTGTGTAATGTTCGCGGGTGATGCCCTCAGGACCGACAATCACCATTTCGCCCGGTTCTACTTCTCCTACATACGTGGCGTTGATCAAATCGAAAGCGCAGGTCTCGGAGGCGAAAACGGTGGCAACCGTTCCATCCGGCATGTCCAGGCGGCCCATTGCTAAGGGGCGGAAGCCATGCGGATCGCGCGCTACGATGATTCTGTCTTGAGCCAGAAAGACAAGTGAGAACGCTCCCTCAATCTGCAGCAGGGCGTCGCGCAATGCTCCGGCCAGCGTCCGTTCGCGCGAACGCGCTACCAGGTGCAACACAACTTCTGTATCGCTGGTCGATTGAAAGATCGATCCGTCTTCTTCCAATTCGCGCCTCAGCTCGATAGCGTTGGTCAGGTTGCCATTGTGCGCCACTGCCACTTGGCCTTTGCTGCAGGCCACCGACAAGGGCTGGGCATTGCGGATGGCCGTGTCGCCGGCGGTGGAATAGCGGGTGTGCCCAATGGACAACGATCCGGGCAATTGATTCAGCACATCCGGCGTGAAGATTTCGGCCACGTGGCCCATCTGCTTCATGCAATGAATCTTGCGGCCATCGCTGGAGGCGATGCCGGCGGATTCCTGCCCGCGATGCTGCAGCGCATACAGGCCCAGGTACACCAGGTTACTGGCTTCCGGATGCCCGTAAAGCGCAAACACACCACATTCTTCGTGAAGTTTATCGAAGGGAGTTTCGTCTTCCCAATCAAGCATTATTTACACCAGCACTGGATTATGGAGGAGGTGTTCTAGTGCGTTGCTCCAAACGGATTTAAGGTCTGAAATGGAACTGTCGATCAAGATCTTGTCGCGATTGCGAATGGTCACTCTCGATTCGAGTGTAGCGCCAATTGTCACCGCTTGGACATGGTTCTTTGCGCAAATTGAAAATATGTATTCAGAATCTTGGGTAGAAACGAGGACGCGCGATGGTCCCTCGTGGAAAAGCAGGAGTTCCGGTGTCATATCGGAGTCGAGGGTTACCGCCGCACCAATTCCGCCGGACCCGAAGGAGCACTCCGCCAGAGCCAAGGCTAAACCGCCCTCGCCTAAATCGTGTGCCGAGTCAACGCGCTTCTCCTGGACCAGGGTTCGGATGACGGTCTGCACGCGGCGTTCGTAGTCCATGTCCAACTTCGGCGGGCAGCCCCAGATGGCATCGAGCACGGACTTTGCATATTGGGTACCACCGAATTCGTCCAGTCCGACATCGCCGAGTCCACCGATCAAAATCAGCGGCAAACCCGCCTGCTGAAAGTGAATGCCAGTGGGCTGACTGGTTGGCAGGATGCCCACGATTCCAACCACGGGCGTGGGAAAAATGGGCGTGCCCAGCGTCTCGTTGTAAAGGCTTACGTTGCCGCCGGTTACGGGAACTTCAAAGAAACTGCAAGCTTCGGCCAGACCCTCGATAGATTCGACAATCTGGGCCATGATCTCCGGCTTTTCAGGATTACCGAAGTTCAGGTTATTCGTCGTCGCGATGGGCAGTGCGCCGGCGGTAGAGAGATTGCGGCAGCACTCCGCGACGATCAACTTCGTGCCCTCGCGCGGATTGAGGGCGCAGTATCTGCCGTTCCCGTCGAGCGACATCGCCACCGAGGTATTCGTCCCTTTGATGCGGACGATGGCTGCTTCCGCGCCTGGACCGGCGATGGTGTTTGTCCTCACCTGGTAGTCGTATTGTTCGTAGATCCAGCGCTTCGAACAGTTATCGCCTGCCGCCAGCATCTTCTTCAAATCTGCGGTCAGACCGCTGCTATGAACTGTTGGCCCTTGCATTGGGGCTACTCGCAGCGGTTTGGTGAAGGGGCGATTATATTTCGGCGCTTCATCGGCCAGGGCGCGGTTGGGAATCTCCGCGACAACTGCGCCTTTATGCTTCACCCGCAGCATGCCATCGTCGGTCACGATGCCAATCTGCACCGCATCCAGGCCCCACTTCTTGAAGACCGAATAGACCTCATGTTCGCGGCCTTTTTCGGCCACCAGCAGCATACGTTCCTGCGATTCCGACAGCATCATCTCGTACGCCGTCATGCCGCGTTCACGCTGCGGCACCAGGTCCAGGTCCATGTCTATGCCCGTCCCTGCCCTGCTGCCCATTTCGCAACTGGAGGAGGTCAGACCGGCTGCGCCCATGTCCTGAATGCCCACGATGGCGCCTGTTTTCATGGCTTCCAGACAGGCTTCCAGCAGCAGCTTCTCCATGAACGGGTCGCCCACTTGCACATTGGGACGTTTCTGCTTCGATTCCTCGGTAAATTCCGCCGAGGCCATGGACGCGCCGTGAATGCCGTCGCGCCCGGTTTTCGCGCCTACATAAATGACAGGATTTCCGACTCCGCTGGCGCGGCCGTAGAAGACTTCGTCGTGCTTGAAAACGCCGAGGGCGAAGACGTTCACGAGCGGATTGCCGTCGTAGCTGGGCTCGAAGACGCACTCGCCGCCAACCGTGGGCACTCCGAAGCAGTTGCCATAGTGCGCAATGCCCGAAACAACACCTTCCAGAATGCGCTGGTTCCGCGAGCCCGTTTTCGGATCGTCCAGTTTTCCGAAACGAATGGAATCCATCACCGCGATGGGCCGTGCGCCCATGGTGAAGATGTCGCGCAGGATGCCCCCTACGCCCGTGGCTGCTCCCTGGAAGGGCTCAATGAAGCTGGGATGATTGTGCGATTCAATCTTGAACGCGATGGCCATCCCGTCTCCGATATCCACGATGCCAGCGTTCTCGCCAGGCCCTTGGAGCACCCGACTGCTTTCTGTAGGCAATTTCTTAAGGTGGACGCGAGAACTTTTGTACGAACAGTGTTCGCTCCACATCACGCTGAACACACCTAACTCGGTTAGGCTTGGTTCGCGGCCTAAGAGAACGATTATTTTTTCGTATTCAGACGGAGTGAGTTGATGAGATGCAATAACATCCGGCGATATCACGCTCATGCGACGATGCCGGCATGGATCAGCGAGTTCAAAAGCACCAATCCGTCTGTGTTCCCCATGAGAGGGTCTGCCGCCCGTTCCGGGTGCGGCATCATTCCCATCACATTGCGCCCGGCGTTGACAATTCCAGCAATCTGGCGCATGGAACCATTACACTCGTCCCGGTAACGGAATAGTACTTGATCTTCGGCTTCCAACTGATCCAAGGTTCGTTCATCGGCCACGTAGCAGCCCTCGCCGTGTGCGACCGGAAGGGTGACGACCTGGCACTTTTTGGCTCCGCTGGTCAGTGGTGAATCCACAGTTGCCACTTCCAGCGCGACAGGTTTACAAACAAACTTCAAACCGGCGTTGCGAACCAAGGCCCCAGGCAGCAGTCCGGCCTCGGTTAGAACCTGAAACCCATTGCAGATACCAAGTACCAAGCCACCGTCCTGGGCAAATCGCTTAACCGCCGCCATAACTGGAGAAAATTTCGCGATCGCTCCACAACGCAGATAATCGCCGTACGAAAAGCCACCAGGAAGGACAACCGCGTCGAGCGCACCCAGATTTGTCGAATCGTGCCACACAAAGGTGGCTTCCTGCTTCAGATTTTCAGATAAGGCGAACCACGCATCGTGATCGCAATTGCTTCCGGGAAAAACGACGACTCCAATTTTCATCGGATCGGGATTGTCTCCTGGCTACTTTTAAGCGCCGCTCGCGGCAGGAGCGGCCGCTTTCTTTCGGGCTGCACGGCGTTTTTCCACCGGCGGCTGACGATCGCTCTTCTTCAGAGACGGCAGAACAATAGACGTAACGAATTTCTTCTCGCCATGGTCATCGAATTTAATCACGACGTATTCGTCGTTACAGGATAGTACCGAGCCAAGCCCGAATTTACCGTGCTCGACCTGGGCTCCCGTAGCAAATGCCGGTTTTGTGGCCATTGGCTGTTAGAATTCCTCTCAGGTTATTGTAACAGTTCGACTTATCCTATGTCGAGCCGCCTGTACACGGCTTCTTCACTGGTCCGTCATAATTCATGCAACTACTTCCATATAATGGGGTAATCTACGCATGGAAGAGCTGAAAAAGAAAATACAGGACGAAATAAACGCCCTGGAGCACGAGCTACGCACGGAGCTTCCGAAAGAAATTCTTAGAGCTCGCGAACATGGCGACCTGAGCGAAAACGCCGAATACCATGCTGCTAAAGAGCGGCAATCGATGGTAAGCGCGCGCCTGGGGCAACTGCAAAGCCGTCTGCGTGAATTTTCCATGATCGACATGAGCAAGATACCCCATGACCGCGTAGGGCTTGGTTCGCATGTGGTAGTGCTTGATCTATCCAAAGACGAAGAACTAACATACAATTTAGTGACAAGTGAGGAAGCGGACGCTGTTCACGGCAAGATCTCAACCAGTTCGCCTATAGCAAAGGGATTGATGGGAAAGCGAGTGGGAGACACTGTGAAAATCACGATTCCGGGTGGTGTGCGCGAGATGGAAATCCTGAGCCTTAAAACCATTCACGACATAACAGCATCTTAGAGAACAGCAAGGAAGTTTAACCCCCTATGACCTATACCCGCGCCATCGGCTTAGGAGCTAACAAGATTATCCGGCTGATCGTCCAGGGATTAGCTCTCTCCAAGATCAACCCCAATGTGCTGACGTTCCTGGGACTTGTTATCAATGCCGTGGCCGCAGTCTTCCTGGCGATGGGCAGTTTTCGCAAAGCTGGATTGATCATTATCTTTGCGGGACTGTTCGACATGGTGGATGGACGGGTGGCGCGTTTCACCAATCAAGTAACGCGTTTCGGGGCATTCTTCGATTCCGTGCTGGACCGTTATTCCGACTTGGCGCTGCTAGTTGGTTTGCTTGTCTATTACGGCACTATTAACCGGCCTTTCTATGTTGTTCTGACGGCTATCGTGATGACGGCTTCGGTGATGATCAGCTACGCGCGCAGCCGGGCAGAGAACATTATTCCTACTTGTAAAGTTGGTTTTCTGGAACGGCCGGAACGTGTGGTGCTGCTGATCATTGGAGCTTTGTTCGATCGGATGGCGCCGGTTTTGTGGATCATCGCCATTCTCGGCAACATTACGGTGATCCACCGCATGATCTTTACCTACCAGGAAGCCAAGCGACTGGAAGACGCACAACTGCGCACGCGCGCGGCAACCGCCTCGCAAACCCTCTAAGCGCCATCTTCGAGTATCACGATGGCCATCGCGATCTCAGACGTATGGGTCAGCGAGAGTTGGATGACTTTCACTCCAAGTTTATTGGCAACTTCCATCGCTCGTCCGCTTAACCGTAGAACGGGACGACCGGAAGCTTGATTGGAAACCTCAAAATGTTGCCAGGAGACGCCGCTGCTGAAGCCGGTGCCGATTGCTTTCATGCCGGCCTCTTTGGCTGCGAAACGCGCTGCAAATCGCTCGGCCGAGTTGGCTTTGCTCAAGGCGTAGCGGCGTTCCAGAGGGGTAAAGATGCGATTGAGGAAGCGGTCGCCAAAGCGCTGGATGCTGGCGTGAATACGCTTAACTTCGGCTAAATCGGTACCCATTCCAATAATCATGTTCGTGATCGGAACTTAGTGCCTGACTTACGGAACGTAAGTACCGCTGTTCTGCAAATCCTAGCTGTGCGTCTTACGGAATGCGGCCCAGCGCTTCTTTTGTGCGGCTGCAATTCGTTTGCGTGCTTCGGGGCTCAGCACGCGCTTACGTGGCTCGCCAGCGAAGGCATTGGAGACAAGGGAATTGGCAAATGAAGCCTTCGCGGGCCTACCAACCTTGCCCGCCCCAGCCTTTCCTCCAAGCATGGTTCGCACTTGGGAGATCTGCTGGTCTATCTTGTCTCTTTGTGCTTCCAGCCCAGTAAGTGCAGCTTCCAGGATTTCCCTACTTGGAGCTGCCATCATTTTTGCCATACATCAACTTAAGTAACACAGAAAGCCAAATATTTCACTAAATGACAGGCCACTTACCGGTCTACTTCGCAGATTAGAGTAACAGGACCATCATTGACCAAACTTACCTGCATATCGGCCTGGAATATACCGGTAGATACAGGAACACCGAGCGACTGGCAGTAGCCTACGAAAGCCTCATACATAGCTAAAGCTGCATCGGGCTTGGCTGCCGCGATAAAGGAGGGCCGATTGCCTTTGCTTGTTTCGGCATAAAGCGTAAATTGTGACACTACCAGCATTTCTCCCTTAATATCCAGCAGGCTGAGGTTCATCTTGCCGGCGGCGTCTTTAAACACACGCAGATGACTAACTTTGTGTGCCAGTTTAGCTGCGCAGGCATCGTTATCGGAGAGCCCGACTCCAAGCAGCACTAATAGACCAGTGTGTATTTGGCCGGTAATTTCTCCGGCAACACTTACACTGGCTTCTGTTACTCGTTGAACCAGAGCCCGCATGGATAGAACTGGACGAAGCTAAAGCGACGGGCGGGAAGTAACTGCCCCGTCGGATGCGGAACCAACCAGAGCGACGTATTTGGCCATTACTCCGCTAGTGTATTTTGGCGCCGGCTTCTTGAAAGATGCCATTCTCAGTTCCAATTCAGCATCGGGAATATCCAAAGTGATCTGGCGCTTGTCGATGTCGATAGTGATCATGTCGCCCTCTTTGATGGCGGAGATAGGACCACCCACGGCGGCTTCGGGAGCGATGTGCCCCACCATGAACCCGCGGGTGGCGCCGCTGAAACGGCCGTCGGTGACAAGGGCGACGCTTTCGGAAAGTCCCTGACCGACAATCGCGCTGGTGACGCCGAGCATCTCGCGCATACCGGGTCCGCCGCGCGGCCCTTCATAGCGGATAACCACCACATCGCCGGCTTTGATCTCGCCTGCTTGAACCGCGTGCATGGCGGCTTCCTCGGTGTCGAAGACACGTGCCGGGCCGGTTTGTTTGCTGCGGTTCAAACCGGTGACTTTAATAACCGACCCCTCGGGCGCGAGCGAACCCTTAAGAATGACTAAGCCACCCGATTTCTTGATGGGGTTGTCTAACTGCCGGATAACGTCCTGGCCGGGAGTTTCTTTTACGTTCTGTACTGACTGGGCAAAGGTCTGGCCAGTTATGGTCATGGCGTCAGAGTGGACGAACCCGCCGTCATAGAGGCGACGTGCGATAACGGGGATGCCTCCTGCCTTGTCGACGTCAGCGGCAGTGTACTTTCCAGCCGGCATCAGGTCAGCCAGCAGAGGGGTTTTATTACACAGTTCCTGAAAATCGTCGATAGTAAGCGGCACCTCCGCCTCGCGCGCAAAAGCGAGCAGGTGCAAAACCGCATTGGTGGATCCGCCCGATGCCGCGACGCTGGCGATGGCATTGTCGATGGCGTGGCGAGTGACAATATCGCGCGGGCGCAGATTGTTCTTGACCGCATTTAAGATCACTTGGCCACACTGGTGGGCGGCATCGTGCTTGCGCGCATCCAGTTGAGGTATGGCGTTCAGCCCAGACGGCGAGAGCCCAATCACTTCCATCACGGTGGCCATAGTATTGGCCGTATACTGACCGCCGCAGGCGCCGGCGCCGGGGCAAGCGGCGTTTTCAATTTCCAGCAACTCGGCGTCAGTCATCTTGCCGGCAGCGTTGGCTCCTACCGCTTCAAATACGTTCTGGATAGTGATGTCTTTGCCTTTGTGCCTGCCGGGCAGAATGGTTCCGCCGTACAGAATGACGCCCGGTATGTTCAAGCGCAGCAGCGCCATGGCGGCGCCAGGGATGGTTTTATCGCAGGCAACCAGCGCCACAATGCCGTCGAACATATGGCCACGGGCTACGAGCTCGATGGAATCGGCGATCACCTCGCGGCTTATCAGGGAGGTCTTCATGCCTTCCGTACCCATAGTGATGCCATCACTGATGGCGACGGTGTTGAACTCCATGGGGGTGCCTCCAGCTTCGCGAATGCCGCGGGCGACGTCTACCGCCAATTCCCGCAGATGGAAGTTGCAGGGCATAGTGCCGATCCAGGTATTGGCGATTCCAATGACGGGCTTCTTCAGATCCTCGTCGGTGAATCCGATTGCTTTCAAAAAGGATCGTGCCGGAGCCCTATCCTTGCCTTGGGTGATGGTGTAACTATTCAGCTTCATACGAACCTCCTATTAAATCAGCAGGAAGAATATTGGGCTGGTTGATCCAGATGGCGCGTTGGCGCGTATCAGTAGCCGAGTTGAGAAAAATAACTCGAGGAGAAAAGAAACTATGAAGAAGATTACATCATTATTCCTGCTAGCTTTGGGTTGCACATTAGCGGTGATCGCCGCCGATAATCCGATGGTCGGCGGCGCGCCGATGTACGCCAACAAGAACATCATTGAAAACGCGATTAATTCCAAGGATCACACCACACTAGTTGCCGCGGTGAAGGCAGCAGGGCTGGTGGATACTTTAGAAGGAACCGGACCGTTCACGGTGTTTGCCCCCACCAACGAAGCGTTTGCGAAACTGCCCGCCGGCACAGTAGACACACTGTTGAAACCTGAAAACAAAGCCATGCTGGTGAAGATTCTTACCTACCATGTTCTGCCTGGCAAGTACACAGCGGCCAAGCTGAAGAAAGAAGTTATGAAAGACGGCGGAACGGCCACCATCAAGACGGTAGAGGGCGAGCCCCTGACCTTCACGATGGACGGATCGGACCTCGTCGTTAAGGATGAAAAAGGCATGACAGCGCACATCACGATCGCCAACGTGATGCAGTCGAATGGCGTGATCCACGTGATTGATACCGTACTGCAACCTAACTAAGTTCCCCCTTGATTGGTTAGTTTGAGAACGTACGGAGGCAGGCGGCCAGTGTCGCCTGCCTCATTTCTTTTCGATGGGCAAACTGGACTTTCTCCGCGCGTTTGTGACAATGGAGCAAGTTGCTAAGAGTGGATACCACAGTTTGAGAGTCCCTGAAGACCAAGATTTGATCGGCCGCCTGCAAAGGCGGGACGGCCAGGCAATGGTCGCATTGTACGACCTTTACGGGAAACTGGTGTATTCGATCATTCTGCGCACGGTGCGTGATCAGGCTGCAGCCGAGGATCTGGCGCAGGAAACGTTTTTAAAGGTCTGGAACCGTATCCACACTTTCAATGTTGAGAAGGGTAATTTTGAAGGTTGGCTTGTGACAGTAGCGCGGAACCGGGCGCTTGATTATCTGCGCAGCACGGCCACATCGCCAACCTTGGCCGCCACGAATCTGGAAGACCTGGAACGCTCGGGCCATTTTCGAACGGGTGAAGGTCCGGCCGAACTCCTGGCCAAGAAGAAGGCGGTAAGCGACGCGCTTAGAAGCCTGCCGGAAGATCAGCGCGAAGTGATTGAGATGACTCACTTCGAAGGAATGACCCAAAGCGAGATTGCGGAGAGGTTAGGCAAGCCGCTTGGCACGGTTAAAGGAATGGTTCGCGGAGCACTCAAGAAACTTAGGGACGCTATGACACCCGGAACGTTAACGGGGGGCGCCCTGCAATGAACTGCAACGACTTCGACGGGCTGTTCGAACTTTACGTTCTGGGTGCGCTGGAAGATGTTGAGGCTGAGTCGATGCAGGAACATCTGGAGACCGGCTGCCATGCCTGTGCGGAAAATATGCGGCTTGCACTTCAACAAACAGCCTTGCTGTCAGCTACTGTTCCGCAGGTTGAGCCGCCCGCTAGATTGCGGCGGCGGATAGTTGCCAGTTTCCTCCCTGAGGCAGAGCCTAAGCGCAGCTGGAACTTTTTGCCGTGGGCACTGGTTACGGCGGCGGTTCTCGCTCTTGTGGTGGGTATTGGATATGAAGAACGCAGCCGCACCATGGAGAATGCGCGTATGGCGGCGCTGTCGGAAGAATCGAGCCGGATGGCGGCGATGCTGCAAATTGTTCAGGCGCCTGGAACTAAGCAGGTAAGCTTCGGCAGAGCAGACGATGCGCCGCAGGGCAGCTTGTTCATTCACGCAAAGCTAGGCGTTGCGATGACTGTGGCAAATCTTCCAGCAGCTCCTTCCGGCTGGAAATACGAGAGCTGGATCGTGCCTAAACAGGGCGCTCCGCAGCCAGTAGAATCGTTCCCGGAACTGCCGGGAAGCCGTGCCGTTACAGTAGTTCGTGGTCCGGTGAATGTGGGCGATTGGACCGCGATGGCGGTAAGTTTAGAGCCGATGGGATCGCAGCCGACAAAGCCGACCAAGGTAGTTTTCGCGGCGCCGGTTTAGGCTAGTCAACGTGACGCCGTAACCGTCCGATCATGCTGCCGCAGAGTGGTCTGTACAAGACCTGCCACGATAATCATCAATGCTACTAAGAGGGTGTAAGCGAGGCGCTTCATGCTCTGTTCTCATCGTCAAGGGTTGCGGCATTTTCTAGGATAACTTCGCTTAATTTTCGCGTGCAGTGTCGGCCATCATCATGACCACGTCGCGAAGCGAATCGGTGCCGCCGTTCGAACGCTGAATCATCATGATGGTGATCAGGTTTTCCTTAGGATCTATCCATCCCTGTGTACCGAAGGCGCCACCATGCCCATAGGTGCCGATGGAATGTCCAGCCAAGGCTCCGTAGGAATTCTTGACTACTTCCCAAGCGAGACCGTAACCCGATCCGCCCAACCAACCGGAGGGTTCAAGGTCACCGGTTTGAATCTGGGTCATCAGGTCAACTGTGAATTTGGAGAGATAGCGGCGACCTTCATAGGTGCCGCCGTTGAGCATCATCTGATAAAAGTGCGACAAGTCTTCGGCGGTGGAATACAGCCCCCATGCGGGCGCTGGATACTTGGCGCCCTCCCGGTGTTTGGCCGGATCGCCACCGAGAATGGTTCCCGGCGAGCGTTGCAATGTTCCATTGTGCCCTTCATAAACCATAGCGATGCGCGGTATGACGGCGGCATCGGGGAAGTAAAAACTGTCTTTCATGCCCAGCGGTTTCAGCAGGCGGCTGGCGATGAAATCCTCATATTTCTGTCCCGAGCAGACCTCGATAATGCGGCCTAAGATGTCGATTCCCGGACTGCTGTAGCTCCAGTGGGTTCCGGGCTGGAAAAGCAGGGGCTGTTTGCCGAAGGTTTTCATCAGTTCGGAGAGCGGAATATCCATACGCTGGTTGTAGTCTTTGATGTCGGCGGGCGGCGCGTCGAAGATGCCGGCGGTATGCGTCATCAAATCGCGGATGGTGATGGCGTGGTTGGGCACGCCCGCCTTGGCGGCTTCGGGACCGCTGGTAGCAACCACGCGGAGGTCGCGAAACTCGGGGAGATAGTGCTCGACGGGATCGCGCAGGGCGAGCTTACCTTCTTCGACCAGCATCATGATTCCGACGGCAGTGAAGGGCTTGGTCATCGACATGATTTGAAAGATGGTGTCTTTTTTCATCGGCTTGCCGGCCTCGATATCGGCCATGCCTTCGGCGTCGAATTCGATGACCTTGCCGTTCTTCAGCACCATGGTGACGATTCCAGCTACGGTGTGATTTTCAACGAAGGCCTTGGTGCGTTCGGGAATCTGCGCCGGCAGATTGAGGGCGAGAAGCAGGAGAAGGGCGATGGGAGAGGAAGAGGACATAAGCTTCGCCATTATATGATCAAGGGCGTGATGGTTCGTTATATAGGTGTCTTTCTGACAATTGGCTGGCTGGCGGCGTGCGGGCACCGGGAATCGGCGGAAGAGCGGCAGAGGGATGCGAACACGGTTGCTGGTAAGACGGGTAAAGTGGCGTACGGCGTGGCTAAAGAGAGCGGCAAAATAGCTAAAGAAGCTGAGAAGAAGCTTAGCGAGGCGGCGCATCAGGCGCATGAAGGCTGGAAAGAAGCTGCGGCGGAAGATCGTAAGCATTAAACGCCGCGAGTTCCAAGTGTTGGGGCGCAGTTGTGGTGTTGTCCTGGTGTTGCATGTGATTTTCGACGTGTTTTAAGAGGCTTGGAAGCGCGTTTGGACCTTTCTGGCGGCGTCCAAAGCCTCCGGATTGTTAGCTGACGTACGCAAGGTGCGGACGATCTTGCATTCGATGTCTACCTGACGGGCTTTTTGCACTGTTTCATGGCGTTGTTTGCGCTCTTCCACCTGCTGGCAAAGCTGCGTTTCCCGTTCGAAGCCAATTTGGGCGGATCTCTTTTCGGCTCTTAGCTTTAGCAACTGGTTGAAGCAGGAGTTGTAGGCGCGTTCATGCTGCGATTCGTAGCGCATGAAGAGCTTCAT
>PLRJ01000231.1 GCA_003163855.1 Bryobacterales bacterium
CCGCGAAGCGGTTTAGTTCACCGGGATTTTGCGGGTGGTTTTTGGAGGTGGTTTTAGGCGTTTTGCAAAACGAGAATTGGTGGGTTCGTATTTGCGGAATTGTGTTACCACCACGCAACCGGGGAGTTTAGAGAACTTCGTTTGGTCAGCTCTTGTTTGGCTGTGGCTGAAACTGGAGCGTCAGACCGGTCTTTTGTTTCCGGAAAGCCGGAGCCCTGCGGAAAACATGTCGAAACCAAGTGCGAACAGCCTGGTCCAGAAAGAGTCCACTGAAAGATAGAAAGAGACAAGCTGATGTCAGATCAAAACGCAGTTCCAGACGAGCAGGCTGTACCAAAAGAGAAGAAGCCGCACGACCCTAACGAAATCAACCCAAAGCTTACCTCCGACATTCATTATTGGGCCAAAGAACTTCACGTTACGGGCCAGCAATTGCATGAAGCCATCCGCGTCCACGGTACCAATGCCAAGAAAGTGCGCGAAGCACTCAAGCACCACGGGGCTTAAAGGTAAAGACAAAGCTCATGAACGCCCATCATCAATTTGAAATCGTCTGTCCCAACAACCATGATCAGACTGTCAAATTTAGCGAGCAAGGGTTCGACGAAGCGTTAAGATCTGGGACCTTGATTTTTCACTGTAATACCTGCGATGTCGATTGGCCCCCGTCCGGCGAAGATATTGCCATGTTTCGAAAGCAATTCAAAAAAGAGACAGGCTGATAACGATTTGGTGAATCAGCAGACACTGCGACTTATGATCTCTCGAGCCCGTACATGAGCACCAAGGACCTTTGAGCAAAAGGAACGTAGGCCAGCACGGCAAAAAGGCCGAGAGCCAGGCCCATTGTTATATGGTGAATCAGCAGAAATGGCGAGGTTGACCATAGCAGGTCCATTGGCAGCAGGAAGGGGAAGAGGCGCCGGAACTTTTCGGGCAGCAAGGGAAAATCGAAAGTCACGGCCGCGCCGAGGAACAGGCGAACCGGGATCAGCAGGGATGCCGTCATTACCAGGATGGCGAATGTTGCAGACGGCCAGGGAAGGTCTAGAAGGATTTCACGGATTTCCTGCAGATTGGCGAGCGCGCTGAAGTAGAAGGCCAGATACATCAGCTGTATAAGAAGCAGCAGCGTTTTGACCACGCGCGGAGAGGCGCGGGGCAGTTCATGCGGCCGGGTGAGCCAATCTTCGTTCACCTCAAGGAGAGGGCTTGCCTTCAGGCGAGGGTTTACCTCGATGACTGGCAATTTCTGTGGCGTGGACGGAGGCGTCACTGGTGCGATAAAGCGATAACCTTTGCCGGGAATCGTCTCCAGGTAGCGCGGCTGGGAGGCGGAGTCGTCCAGCGCCTCACGAATTTTGTTAATAGCGGTGTTCAGGCCGTGCTCAAAGTCGACAAAGGTGCCGTCGCCCCAGAGGCGCTGCTGAAGCTGTTTGCGCGACACAATGGCGCCGGGTGTTTCCAGCAGGAGTAGAAGCACTTTGAACGGCTGGGAATGAAGTTTGATGCGTATGCCGTGCTTGCGCAGCTCGCCGGTTTCCTCATTGACCTCAAACGCTCCGAACTGAAACACAACGGTCAGTGTAGCCGACGCGCTAAGCCGTTTGCTGACAATCGATTAGGCATTGATACGCAAATGATGTTCGTCTGAGGCGGCATGCATTGCCTCACTGCCGCGAAATACAGCATGCTGCGGCTATGCAACCACACATCACGTTTGTTGACGCGCGCCGAGTACATACTGCTCTTACCGCGAACTATGAAAAGCGACTCTTAGAATGGCTGGCCCACCGGGTGCCAGCGGCCATCCATTCGGACCATCTGACGGCGTTGGCGCTGGGGGCGCAGGTGCTTGCCGGCTTGGCTTATGCTCTCGGAGCTTTGTGGCTGGCTGATTGTTTTTTGGTCCTGAACTGGCTTGGCGACAGCCTCGACGGAACGCTTGCCCGAGTACGGAAGCAGCAGCGCCCGCGCTATGGCTTTTACGTAGATCATGTGGTCGACACGCTGGGTGCGCTGGCCCTGATGACGGGTCTTGGGTGCTCCGGTTATCTGCACTGGCCCGTTGCCGTTGCGCTGCTGCTTTGCTTCTATGTGCTGGCCATAGAAAGCTATCTGGCAACTTACACAATGGGGCGCTTTCACATTTCGCATGGCCTTTTCGGGCCGACTGAGATCCGAATCGTGCTGATAGCGGGCAACTGGTTCGTGAGCTCGCACAAATTTGTGCAAATTGGCGGACAGCAGTTTCTTTTATTCGATATCGGGGGCGTTGTCGCGGTTGGTGGCATGAGCCTGATGGCGGTGTTGGCCATGCTGCGGCACGCGGCGGCGCTTTACCGCCTGGAGCCGCGGCTATGACGGGCGTGTGGAAGCGCTTTGGCCGTTTTGCGTTGGTTGGATTGGCAGGCGTGGTGATGCAAGTAGCGCTGATCGCCCTTTTTACGAAACGAATTCATATGCAGCCCGTTTTGGCGACGGGGATGGCGGTTGAAATCACGGTGCTGCATAACTTTTACTGGCACGGGCGGTTCACTTGGCACGATAGGGGACAGAAGAAAGGCCGGCTGTGGAAATTCCACCTGAGCAACGGTCTGGTTTCGCTCGCCGGCAACATGTTGCTGACGTACTTCCTGGTGGAGCGCTTGCGGCTTCCGCCGCTGATTTCGGCGTTAGTTTCCATTGCCGTCTGCTCGGTTGCCAATTTTGCGCTGGCGGATGGGTATGTTTACGCTTGATAAGCGGGCCTAAGGAGTTCGGGTGATGGCGAACCCCTGGTACTTGTCTCGCCGATGGCCTGTTAGTAGGCTTGAGGCTTCGATGAATCCCAAGCTATGCGCCCTCGCCCTGATGCTGACTTTGTCTCAACTCGCCATGGCGGACACGATTGTGATTCAGTTTTCGGGAACGATCTTTGATTATGGCAACTCTCCCTCTCCCAGCCCTTTTGCACCGTCACCGGGGCTAGCATACACAGGACAGTTGGTATACACGCTGCCAGGAGTACCTGAAAATGGCAGCAACCAATACTCCTTCACGGGTGCGAGTGATGGTCTCACCATTTCAGTTGGCAGTTCCTACTTCTTCTCTTCTGTGGGAACGACGCAGGCTATCCAGCAAGCAGAGGTTGGTTACCAAACTAGTCTTCTTAACGGCAACGATTTCTTCAGTTTTGATAGCTATACCACCTACGGACACGCCGGATATGATGGCGGCATCGGCATAACCTTGTCGCTGGTTGGTTCTGCGGGTTTCTTACAATCTGCGGCTATGCCCACAGAGATAAATTCCGCGGACCTTTTGCCAGGATATGGCGCTATGAATACCGCAATTAGTATTCAGGAAGACAGCGATTTTGGCGGTGTAGATACATATTGGGAAGGCATCGTCGATTCCGTGCAATTGATCGGCGCGGTGCCTGAGCCCTCCACGATCGGTCTGGTTGCGCTGGTGCTGGCTGGGGCGTGTTTGGCTGGCAGGAGACCTCGCGGCCGGGCTTGCTAGGCTAAACTGTTGGCGAGAACAGACCAGGCTCGAATTTGAATCGTTTTTCCAGTTTTGGCTGCTATTTGGCGCTAATTTCGTTGCCTTTGGCAGCGGCGCCACAAGCGGCAACGGCGCCGCCAGCGCCAAGTGCGCCACAAGCGCCAGCACCCAGGAATTTCCCGGTGCGGATGCCGGTACGCGACACAGGCGAGAACCAGTTTGCCGTTAGCTTGAACATGTTTGCCACGCTGGCGGCTATTAACGCTGCTGGTTATGATGCCGGTATGGACTCGGCGTTGAACGAGAAGTTCAAGCTGCGGACCCAGTTGCGCGAGATATTAGCCAAGAAAACGATCCCCTGTCTGTCGGAGTTGCGGGCGTTCTATAAAGAGCACAAAAAGCCTACGGACTCGGCCGATTTTGGGCAGTACATTTCCTTTGCGCTGGTGGCGGGCGATGCGCCGAAATTTGCCATCACTACAAGCGAGAATCCACCCGAGGTGGAGGGATTAAACGGCTTCAGCGAACTGCTGGCGCGATTTTATCAGGAAGCCGATATTGAAGGGTTGTGGAACCGCTCGCAAAACGCTTATACGGCGGCGATGGCAGAGTATCAGGACCCGGTGATCAATGCTCTGTTCGAAGCAAATGGCTATTTGCGGAATCCTTCAGGCTACCTGGGACGACGGTTCCAGATCTACCTCGATTTGCTGGGTGCACCCAATCAGATACAGGTGCGCAGTTACCGGAACGATTACTTTGTAGTGATAACGCCGACCAGCACGCCGGTGGTGGATGAGATTCGTGACGCGTATTTCGCTTATGTGCTGGATCCGTTGACCTATAAATACTCAAGCCTACTGAAGGAGAAGCAGGTGTTGCTCCGCTATGCGGCGGATGCGCCGGCGCTGGATGTCGCCTATAAAGATGATTTCAGTCTACTGGTGACAAAGTGCCTGATTAAGGCGCTGGATAGCAGGCTTCTGCATGGGAATGAAGAAAAGCGCCAGGCTTATGTTGACCAGGCCATGCGGGAAGGCTATATTCTGACAGCTGTGTTTGCGGAATTGCTGCAGCGTTACGAGCACCAGCCCGATGCCTTGCGCCTGTATTATCCGGATATGATTGCGGCCATCGACGTCAAGCGCGAGCAGAAGCGACTGAAGATCCAGGAGTTTGCGCAGTCCGCGCCTGTAAAGATTGTGGCACCGCCGGCCAAAATGATGCTGGATCCGGCTGAGCAAGCTCTGCAGACGGCAGAAGGGCTGTATGAAACAGGAAACTACGACGAGGCCTTGAAAGTCTTTAAGTCGGTGTCGGAACAAACGACTGACAAAGCCATGCATGGGCGGGCTTACTATGGGCTGGCGCGGATTGCGGTCAGGCAGCAGCGGGCGGGCGAAGCCAGGCAACTGTTTCAGAAGACGGTGGATGCCAATCCGAATCCGACGCTGACGGCTTGGTCGCACGTGTACCTGGGAAGGCTGGCGCTGGCTTCCAAGGACACGGGCAAGGCGATTACGGAGTTTCAGTCGGCTTTGAGTACCGATGGAGCGTCGCTGATGGCGAAAGAGGCGGCACAAAAAGATTTAGATAGCACCAATTCCAGTTCAGGAGAGAAACATCAATGAGAAGAAAATTGGCCGTGTGCGCAGCATTCCTGCTGTTGTCGATGATGCCGCTGCTGGCGGGACAGGCAGCCAAGCAGCCGCGACCGAAGACGCAAAAAGAGCTGGAGGCGCTGCAGAAGGTGCAGGCGGCGGCGCAGGCCGGCAATGTGGATGACGAACTCGCAGCCATCAACAACGTGCTGGAGAATTTCGTCGATACGGAGTTTAAGCCACAACTGCTGGTGATGGCGCTGCAGGCTTCCGAGCGGAAGAACGATTACGCGTTGATCGTCACCTGGTCGGAAAGATTGCTGCAGTCGGATCCCAACGATATCGACGCGCGGGTAGCGCTGGCAGAAGCGACGGCGCGCCACACGCGCGAAAACGATTTGGATAAAGCGGACAGCATCAAGAAGATTCAGGACAACGCCAATAAGGCTTTGGAGCTGTTGAAAACGGCGAACACGCCCCCGGCGGGTGTGCCCGATGCGCAATGGCCGGAAGTGAAGAAAGATTTGACTGGGCGTGCCTACGTGGCGCTGGGTCAGGCAGCCACGCTTGACAAAAAGTTCCCCGATGCCCTGACGCAGTACAAGGCGGCGGTAGCGGCCGATCCAGCGCCAGCGATGAAGGCGTACCTGGCGAAGTCGTATGTGGAGAACAAGCAGTATGATGACGCGATAACGACAGCCGATCAGGTGATTGCGGACGCGTCGGCGCCAGCAGTGGTGAAACAGTTCGCGCAGAGCCAAAAAGACGTAGCGACGAAATTGAAGGGCGGCGCGAAGTAACTGTCTCGGCGCTTGGGGTGGCAGGGATGGAATCCCCGTGGGTGGGGTTAGAAGAGCTGATAGGATACAGCTTCGCAAATAAAGAACTGCTGGTTCGGGCGCTGACGCATAGGTCGAGCATCTCGGATAAGGCAACGGTGATTCCGGATGGCCTGGACAATGAACCGCTGGAGTTCCTGGGCGATGCTGTGCTTGGTTTCGTGGTCAGCGAGGCGTTGCTAAGGAAGTTTCCAGCGGCGCGGGAAGGGCAGCTTTCGCAGTGGAAGTCGCACCTGGTGAGCGCGACGCATTTGCATCAGTGCGCGCTTGCGATTTCCTTGGGCGATTACCTGGTGCTGGGCAAAGGCGAAGAGCGCAACGGCGGGCGGGAACGCAAAACGCTGCTGGCGAATGCTATTGAAGCGTTGATTGCGGCGATTCATTTGGACCGCGGGTTGGCTCCGGCGCAGGAGTTTATTGAGCGGCGGGTGTTGAGCGGTCTCGGCCATTTGGCGGACGATGGTATTGAATTGCTGAACCATAAGAGCGTCCTGCAGGAGCGCACGCAGGCGCTGGGGTTGCCGGCGCCCCGCTATGCGACCGTGTCGAGCGCGGGTCCGCAGCACGCCAGGATCTTTACCGTGGAGGCGCGGGTGGGGGAGCGGTTGACCAGCCGCGCGAACGGCAGCAGCAAGAAGAGCGCAAGCCAGCATGCGGCCGAGTTGATGATTCAGAAGTTGAACGAAGCGGTTGAAAGCGGCGACGAAGACTAGGTTTTGGGATGGCTTAGAAGGTCGAGAATTTCAGCGAGCTCACGCCGCAGTTCCTGAAAGAAGGCGGCATTGCCAGGGCTGAAGAGTTCGCCCTGTTGACGCGGGGTTAGAGCTATCGATTTAGCCGACGGTTCTGTGCGTTTGGGCTTGGCTTCGAGCATCTTGCGTGCGCCTTCGATTGTGTAGCGCTTCTCGTAGAGAAGGCGCTTGATTTCGAGCACGAGTTCGACGTCTTTACGGCGATAGAGGCGGTGGCCGGTGCCTGATTTTTTTGGGCCCAGGTTGGGGAATTCGGATTCCCAGAAGCGCAGCACGTAGGGCTTGATGCCGGCGAGTTTTGCCACTTCACCTATGCGGAAGTAGAGTTTGTCGGGGATCTCCGGATCGGGAGTAGGCTGTGGGACCGGTTCTTCCATCAGTGCAGGGTCAAGTACCGACATTAATTGTATATGGACTGGGTTGTGGTGGGGGGATCTCCAAGCGTGTTTAATAGACTGAAGGCCGCGAGCACCCTTGCATGATTGCCTCTGCTATCCGTTCTCTTGCGAGTGGTCGCGAATCCCACATCATCGCTGCGGCGTTTGTCGAGAAAACCGTCCAAATCTGGGATGTGGCGGCATTGCGCCTAGTCTCGCAATTTGATACCGTCTACGATTTTGGTGGGGAGTGGGGACGCTTGACAATGGCCCCTAAGGAAAGCTGGGCTTCTATCTGGAGGCTTTCGACCGCGATGTTCGGAAGGCGCACGAGCAGCCGGCGATTGGCGTTCTCCTGTGCGCCAGCAAAGACGATGAAGTGGTCGAATACGCGCTCAGCCGTACTATGTCTCCGGCGCTCATTGCCGAGTACCAGACGAAACTTCCTGATAAGAAGCTGCTACAAGCCAAACTGCACGAGTTTTATCTTCAGAACGTTACTGCCAGATAAGTATGCTCTAAGCCAATCGAGCTACCTCAGTCCGGCCTTTGTCATGGCGGACAAGCGCGGGTCTTTCCCGTTCAGCTCAACGCAGTAAAGGCCGGGAAGAATGGTAGAAGCTTCGCCTGGTTTCAGAAAGTCGCCCGCTTCTTTTGTTACGCGCAAATCAAGAGTTTCAATCAATAATTAAGGCTAATTCTAACCGCTGCCAGCCGCCTCTAGCGCCCGCTGGGCCAACGCCCGGAACTCATCGCGCAGTTCTTGCGGCGAACGAACCACGACGCGGCAGCGAAAACTCGAAATCATCGCCGCAAACATGCCGAGGTCATCGCGTCCGCAACGTATGGCAGTTCCGCCGTCTTCCTCCGCCAAGGCGACTCGATGCGCTGCGAAATGCTTGGATGCTTCCGGGTACGGCAGGTTGAGCCAGACATCCACCTGGTAGCGCGACTGCACAAAGGGCATCGAGCGCAGCATGTATTCCCGAATGTCGAAGCCGGCAGGCCGCTCAAAGGGTTCGTCAGCCATCTCGGCGCGGGTTACGCGGTCGAGGCGGAAAGTCCGCAGCGCCTGGCGCAACAGACAGCGCCCCACCGCATACCAGCGGCCGTCCAGATGCAGCACCCCGTAGGGCTCAATCTCGCGTCGCATAGCTTCGCCCGTATGCGATTCATAATCGAACACCACTCGGCGGCGCGCGCGTATGGCCATGGATATCCTGACCAGGATCTCGGCCGGCGTGGAAATTACCCACGGGCCGGCTTCCATTGCCACTACTTCTTCTACCGCTTCAATGCTCTCGCGCACCGCAGGCGGGAGGACGCGCCCCAACTTCGCTACCGCGCCCTCGGTGGCTGGCGCAAATGCGGACAATCCGAGTTGCCGCAGCGCCCGCAACCCCAAAGCCACGGCAAACGCCTCTTCATCGGTGAACATCAGCGGGGGCAGCCGGAATCCCGGCTTCAGATAATAGAACCCGGCTGTCCCGCGCACGGACTCCACCGGTATGCTCAAATCCTGCAGCCGCGTGATGTAGCGCTGCACGGTCCGCAGGTTCACCTCCAGCCGCTCGGCCAGTTCGGCGCCGCCGACATGTTCGCGCGCTTGCAGAATCTCGAGCACAGTAAGCACGCGCATGATGGGGTCATACATAAATTCGATGTTGCCACGGAATTACGGCATGCCTTGTCGTGATTGGACTTTAGGCTGGATTTCAGACAGGAGACAACGAACATGATGGCGAATGCGTCTGAAACAACCGTTTTCACTAAGGAAGATCTGCTCGAGCACTGGCAAGGCCATCGGCGGCTGACGCGGCTAGTTATCGAAGCCTTTCCCGAAGATAAAATCTTTACGTTCACACTGGGAGGTATGCGGCCGTTCGGGGAGATGGCCTTTGAACTTTTGAAAATGACCATTCCCATTGCCAACGGCGTCGCCACGGGCAAGTGGGAGGGCAGCAAACGGACTGCGCCCAGCAGCAAAGCCGAACTTCTGAAGCTTTGGGACGAAGACACAGCCGCGCTGAACGCAGTGTGGCCCACCATTCCCGCGCCCCGCTTCGCGGAAACGGACAAGGCTTTCGGGCAATGGGAGTGCACGGGAGCGGCCGCTATCCTCTATGGCCTTGACAACGAAATCCATCACCGCGGGCAGGCTTACGTGTACTTGCGTTCGCTTGGCATCACGCCGCCGTCGTTTTGGGATGGGCGCAAGTAAGCGGGGCGGGAAGGCCGATGGTTAGATCAAGCTGATTGATACCATCGGCCTGTATGCGCGGCTATTGGCTTCTATTATTTGCGTTCAGCGGGATTCTGCGGGCGGACTTTACGCCCGAGTGGAACCAACCGCTGGCTCCTCATCGTGTGGTTTCAAACCTCTATTACGTGGGGACGAATTATCTTGCTTCTTTCCTGATCGTCACTCCGAAAGGTGACATTCTGATCAACCCGGACTATGAACAATCGGTCCCGGTCATCAAGGAAAGTGTCGAGAAGCTTGGTTTTCGTTTTTCCGATATCAGGATCATTCTCATCAGCCATGCGCATGATGATCATGCTGCCGGCTGCGCTTTAGCAAAAAAGCTGACTGGTGCCAAGCTGATGGTAATGGATGCCGACGTTGCCGAAGTTGAAAATGGCGGAGCGAATGATTTTCAATACAAGCAGAAGTGGACGCCGGTGAAGGTGGATCGGGTGCTGCATGACGGCGAGAAGGTGGAACTGGGTGGCGTCACGCTGACGGCGCATTTGACGCCTGGTCACACGAAAGGCTGCACCACTTGGACCACGGAGTTAAAAGATGGCGGCCGTTCTTATCACGTGGTGATCGTTGGCAGTCCCAACGTGAATGCCGGATATAAGCTTGTTGACAACAAACAATATCCGCAAATTGCGGCCGATTACGAAAAAACCTTCCGGGTGCTGGCGAGTCTGCCGTGCGATATTTTTCTAGGCGCGCATGGAGTGTACTACGATTTAGACGCCAAGCTGAAACGACTTAACAGCGGCGTGAATCCGTTCATTGATCCGCAAGGATACCGGACCTATATTAGAGACCGCGAAGAAGCTTTTCGTAAAGAGCTAGCGTTGCAACAGCATCACTCGTAGTCAGTCTTGCACTCGTTCTCATAGAGGCCATCGTCATCGCGCGACATTTCCGGAGTGGTGCTGAAGATGGCGAATGGATTGTCGGTGGTGACCCTGATGCCTTGCAATTTATATTTGCTGCGATCATAGGCGACCCCATCGTCGCTGATGAGGCGATTCAAATCCACGTTAATCATTGAAGCGCACTGAAGGGAGGGCCGGGCATATTTAAACTTGAACGACTTGGTTTCACCGGTGCCGGCCAGAAAGGTAATTTCGACGCTACTCCAAGGCACGTCGCCGCTGTTCTTAACTAAAACGGCATCGTCTGTGGCCGAAACTTCGGCGACTAGGCAGACACGGGCGTCTCGAACCTGCGAGTTGGACTGCGGACTACAACCTGATAATGCGGCCACTAGGCTGAAGATAGTGATGGCTCGGATTTTTGCTGATTCCGAGCCCATAAAGAACTCATCGGTGAATGCGGGCGAATTTTGAGGAATACGCGCCTACGGCCGAAGTGGCGAGCGCACCGCCGCAGGGCCGGTGAGTTCCTTTCCGCCCTGGCGGCGCATCCGCGCCCTTTGCGCTCTGAAACAATTCCCAGAGTGCGAGGATCTTTGTAGCAGGAGCCGCCCAGTGGCAACCAAAGGTAAAACACTCCGTAATGTGGTTTTGATTCTGTTTGTGCTTCTAGTGGCGGCGGGGCTATTCCTCTCCTATTACATCAAGACGCTTACGCCCCGGTTGAAGCAGCGGGTGGTGGAAGCCATGGCGCAGCGGTTCGACGCGGACGTGGAGCTAGACAGCCTGGACGCGTCGATATTTCCGCTGGCGAGCGTTACCGGAGAAGGACTGACGATCAAGCACAAAGGGTGGGCCGATGATGCTCATCCTTTGCTACGGATTAAGCGGTTCCACGCGTCCACCGATTACACAACGTTGCTCGACTGGCGCAATCGCGTAAACAGCGTGACGCTGGAAGGAATGGAGATCCATATTCCGCCGCGGGGTCAGTCGGTTACCAATAACAAGACAGAAGCAAACCAGCCCATCGCAGAGGACGAACCAGGTCAGGACAAAACACGGTTGAAGTTTGTGATTGAAACAATCGTTGCCGATGGGACTGTGCTGGAGATTGAACCTAAGACTCAGGGCAAAGAGCCGCTGCGCTTTCGGATTGGCAAATTGACGATGCACTCGGTTGGGCCGGGTGAGGCGATGGCGTTTACGGCTCAGCTTATGAACGCGAAGCCGCCGGGGCTGATCAACAGCAGCGGACACTTCGGACCGTGGCAGAAAGACGATCCGCGCTCGACACCTGTGTCGGGCGATTACACGTTCACCAATGCCGACCTTTCCGTCTTCAATGGAATCCGCGGCATCCTTTCCTCGAAAGGGAAGTACGGAGGCGTACTGCAACATATTGCGGTGGATGGAACCACCGACACGCCCAACTTCTCATTGAGGACGGGTGGTCAGGCGGTTCATATGACGACGCGCTTTCACGCGGCGGTGGATGGCATGAACGGCGATACGATTCTGGATCCGGTGGATGCTAAGTTTCTGAACTCCGAGTTTATTTGCCGCGGAGGCGTGGTGCAGAAGGATGGACAGCACAATGGCAAGACTGTGACGCTGGATGCCGAAACGAAGGGTGCGCGCATGGAAGATATTCTGGCGCTGGTGGTGGGCGGAAAGCCGCTGGTGAAGGGGCAAACCGAGTTTCGAAGCAAGATCGAGATTCCGCCCGGTAAACAGCAGGTGGTGGACAAGCTGAAGCTGGATGGCCAGTTTCGACTGTCATCGGCGGTATTCACCAACCAGCAAGCGCAGAAACAGCTGGCAATCCTGAGTGACCGGGCTCGCGGCATCACCAAAAAAGAAGAAAAAGAGGGGCAGGGAGACAGCGGCCTGGTGGCATCGAACATGGCTGCGCGCTTCCGCTTGCATGGCGGCGTCGCTACCGTCACGCCGGTGCAGTTTGATGTTCCCGGGGCGCGCATTCAACTATCCGGCGACTACAACCTGAGTTCAGGCGGCCTGGACATGAAGGGCACCTTCGCAATGCAGGCGAAACTATCGCAGACGCAGTCGGGATTAAAGGAAGTGCTGTTGAAACCCTTCGACCGGTTCTTCGAAAAGGGCGGCGCGGGATTCGAAGTACCCATCTCCATCACGGGAACGAAGGACAAGCCCACCATCGGCGTGAGCGTTTTTCATAAGACCTTTGTCATACATTAGGAGCTGATCTCTTTGTACACACACCATGAAGCTCCCAGTTTTCGTTTTGACATCGGCCGCCCTGACGCTTGCGGCCTTGAGCGCGCTAAGCGCCGGCATACCCACCATTCAGAAACAACCGTTCGGAAAGATGCCTGACGGGCGCGAAGTTTTTCTCTACACGCTTACCAACGCTTCCGGCATGGAAGTGAAGATCACGAACTATGGCGGGACCATTGAATCGATAAAAGTGCCGGACCGAGATAAGAACTACGCCGACGTGGTTCTGGGCTTCGACACTTTAGAAGGCTATACGCAGCCGAAGAACACGTCTTATTTCGGCGCCTTAATTGGACGCTACGGGAACCGTATCGCCAAGGGCACCTTTCAGTTAGATGGAAAGGTTTACCACATACCGACCAACGATGGGCCGAACACATTGCATGGCGGCATCCACGGATTCAATTCCAAACTTTGGGACGCCAAGACAATGGAAACGCCGGAGGGGCCTTCGCTGACGCTTCACTATCTGAGCAAGGATGGCGAAGAGGGTTTTCCGGGCAACCTGAATGTCACGGTGCGCTACACGCTGGACAAGAAGAACGGTTTGCACCTCGACTACAGCGCGACGACGGATAAGGACACGGTGCTGAACCTGACCAACCACTCCTATTTCAATTTGAGCGGCGCAGGCAACGGAACAATCTTGAAAGACTTGCTGACACTCAATGCCGATAACTTCACACCGGTGGATTCGACGTTGATTCCGACCGGCAAAGTGGAGAGCGTAGGCGGGACGCCGTTTGACTTCCGGCATGCGACCGAAGTGGGAAGCCGGATCAATGAAAACAACGAGCAGTTGAAGCTTGGGCATGGCTACGACCACAACTTTGTGCTGAATCGCAAGGGCGATTTGACAGTGGTGGCGGCGAAGGTGGAGGATCCGAATTCGGGCCGTGTGTTGGAAGTTTATACGGACCAGCCGGGCGTGCAGTTTTATACCAGCAACTTTCTAGATGGTTCTGTGACGGGAATTGGCGGCCCGTATAACTTGCATGGGGCGCTGTGTTTGGAGACGCAGCATTATCCGGATTCTCCGAATCATCCGAACTTTCCGTCTACGGAGTTGCGCCCGGGGGAGACGTTCCACAGCACGACGATTTTTCGCTTTAAGACGGAGTAGGTCCTGCGGTTGAACTTATGCGATTTGAATCGGAGCGAGCATCAAATCCTGGAGGGAATTCCCTGCGGGCGCGAGCGCCGGGCGAAGAGGACGGTGGATTAGCTTTTTCTACGGTGCAATGGAGGGGTGAGCCAGCGAGTTTCCGCATCTTGGGTTGACGTGATTAAAGCGGCGTTGGTCTTGGGGAACTCGAAGGCAGTCCCCACCAACGCGCACTACTGGTTCACAGCCGAGCGAAACGCCTGACCCACATGGAGCACGGCCGAAACAGCACGGTGGTAATTCATGCGCATGGGACCCAATACGGCCACGCGCGCTTCCAATCCATTGGGCATACCTATGCGCACGCCAATGAGGGATAGTTCGCTCATGCTGGGGTGCACATCGCCTAATCCGACTTGAATAGCCAGTTCGCCGTCGCGCTGTTCCAGAAAGCTCTCAAGCAACTGGACGATGCGCTTTTTTTCTTCGAGTGCGCGGAACAGTTCGCGCATGCGCTCGCGGGTGAGATGCAGGTCGAGGCCGATTAGATTTTCGGCGCCATCGAAATGCACTTCGGCGCCGATGCCCAAGTCGAGGAGACCTTTGGAATAAAGCACGCTAACGCGCCGTAAGATGGCGTCGTAAGCCGAGGTTTCCAGGTCGAGCCGTCGCTTCAATTCGCGGTGGATGCTTGGCAACGCCCAGCCAGCGAAGTGTGAATTTAAATAATTGCGGATAGACGTCAGTTCGTCCTGACCTACGTGATCGTCAAGCTGAATCAGCTTGTTGCGCACCAGGCGGTCGCGCGTAATCACCACCATCAGTACCCGGCGGTCGGGCAGCGCCAGCAGCTCAATCGAATTGAGCGTCTGCGTTTCGGTAGGAATGGCGGCCGCGATGCCAAAATTCTTGGTAATTTCCGTCAGCAGTTGGGAAGAACGCTCCACACGCGCTTCCACGCCGCCTGCGTTGTGGATTTCGACGTGCAGCCTATCAAGCTCGGCCTGCACAATGCGGCTGCCGAGAAGTGTCTTGACAAAGCTTCGATATGCCAGTTCGGTGGGTACACGGCCGGCGGAGGTGTGCGGCTGCGACAGATAACCCTGCTCCAGCAGATCGGCCATCATGTTCCGGATAGATGCCGGACTCATGGGGTACTTGCGGGAAATGGTACGAGAAGCCACAGGTTCGCCAGTATCTATGTAGTGCTGCACAATCACATGCAACACTTCCAGGTGCCGGGGTGTTAGCGCGCCCAAGTAATTCATTTTTTCGCCAAGTAGAATTGTTAGCGGTTCAACCTTTCAAGCGTTGAATGTCAAACCAATTACACCTATCCCTTGCTATAAGGATCGTGATATTCAGGCTCTAATGTCAAGCGCTATAAGGCTTAATCGGTAATAGCCTCAGCCGTTTCGGCAGCCTTAGCAGCGGATTTTTCGGGCTTACCGTCGTGACTATTGATGATTTTGGCATGCCTCCAGAGGCGTTCCAGGTCATAGTACCCGCGCGCGGCGGTGGAGAAGATGTGGACTAGAAAATCGCCATAATCCATCAAAATCCACTCTGCCGGGTCGTATCCTTCGATACTGTAAGGCAATTCGCCCATTTCCTTAAGCTCCTTTTCGATAGAGGAGCAGATGGCTTGGCCCTGGCGTGGGTTGGTTGCCGTGCAGATGACGAAAAAATCTGTGAAGGTGGTGGCTTCCCGAAGATCGAGGATCTTGATATGTTCCGCCTTCTTCGATTCCGCGCTCCGAACCGCCATCAGCCAGTTCGGAATTTCGGGTTCGGGTCTGGGGTTGGGAGCAATGCTAAGGGACGCGTTGAGGGAGCGGCTGGAAAGAGTCGTGTGGTATTCTCCTGCGCCCAGCGTACTACACTGGCAACGGGTGCGTAAATGGTGTTTTTTGTCCGGAGTACTGTCGCTTTCTGCGCCCTGGCACTCTTTCATCCTGGTTTAACGTTAGGGCAAGAAAAGAGCGCGCCGGACGGGTCGTATTCCGCCTTGGCCGCCAGCCAGTTGCAACGCGCTAAAGAGAACGAGGCGCGCATCAAAGCGCTGGTGGACGATGGCACATTACCACCCAGCAGCCTGCAGCAGGCGCACGACCAGTTAGAGGACGTTCAGGACGAGGCAACGCTATCCGCCACTCTTTATAGCGACACTAAGTTAGAAGAAATGACGGTAGAGCAGGCGAATGGCATGGTGGATGCCGCGCAGCGCCGTTTGGACCGGCAGACGGTGAGACTCGCCGAACTGCAAAAGCTGTTAGACATGGGCATTATCGCGCGCTCGGAGATGACGAACGTTCAGACCGAACTCGCCACGCGGCAACATGTGGTGGATCTGGCGAAGAATCGGCTGACGCTGCTGCAGCAGCTGCATCAGATGGCTGCGGAAGAACAGCGGCTGGAGAGCAAAGCGCATGAGGCGACGCTGGAAGGTTCCATGATCCGGTATGACGGTAAGGGCTTATTCAGCATGGACGAGCTGGCAGGCATTGAGAAGGCGTTTGAAGTGCGGTTTCATCACCCGCTGCCGGTGAGCGCGCTGGGGCAGAGCCTGGTTCACCAGAGTATGGGGCTGGATCATCGGAATCGGGTGGATGTGGCGTTGAATCCGGAGATGCCGGAGGGCTTGTGGCTGCGGCAGTATCTTGAGGTTCATAAGGTGCCGTACCTGGCGTTTCGCAATGCGGTGGCTGGTGCGGCAACGGGTGCGCATATTCATATTGGGCCGGGTAGTTCGAAGCTGAAGGTGAATGCGCTTCGTAGTCCTGAGCATCCGCTGGCGACGCGGTAGGGTTCAATCCGAGAAATCACTTCTTGCTGGTTTGGGCCAAGCTCATTAATTTCGCGCTGATGTGAAGCTTAGCTTTGTCGGCCGCGGCCACACTAATCTCTATGCGAATTTTTTCCCCTTCCAAGCGAAAACCTATTACTCCCCCGCTGCTTGCGAAACCCGCTGACTCGCCCACCGAAAGCACACTCTCATCGTGCACCAAGCTGAGCAATTCCCGCGAAAGCTTTGTCTCCTTTGCACTGACAAATACCACATGGCACTGGCAGGCTTGTTTCGCGGTGGGAACTTGCCGGACACTGACCCGCCGGCCGGACACCGCGATAGCTTTGGCCGCTTGTTCCAGGCCTGGGCCAAAGGGGTTTTCTCCAAGAATGCAGATAGCGATGGGATCGGCCGGCCCTTTAAACGCCTGCTCGGGCCAGTCCACGAACTTGACGAAGTTCAGGAGGTACGCTCCCTTAATCTGATATTCCTCGCCGATTTGGTCAGCCGCATAAGCAAGCTCCGCCATGGCGACAAGGAGTACGAAAATGAGCCGGACTGGCATATAAGTTGGCCATTCACGCAGCTACTCCGCTTTGCGCCAAACCTCCATACCGAAAAAGATCGTGCGTCCTCGGTTGACCGGAATCGTATTGGGCTGGCCCGATCCCCAAGCGGGCAGCCACACGGGTGTGTTGGTGAGGTTATCGGCATAGAGGAATGCGGCTATCCCCTGATGATCAGTCTTGACCCATCGCCTGGTTAAATCGATGCGGAGATGAGCACTCACCGAATGGAACGCGTTCGGCCGCGGGTTGAGGGCGAGCGAGTATCCGGGAATATGCCCCTGGTAGGCGTCGAACACGCTAACATCGGCTCCGCTCGGCGATTGGTAGCTAAGGCCGGCTTTGGCGGAAAACGCTGGGATGGGAGATAGCTCAGTTATATCCGAATCGTGATTTGCCTGGTAGAGTGCTGAGCCCATCAGTAGCCAGCTTTTTCGGAAGTAATACTTGCCCTCCGAATCGACTCCCTGGAAGATTGCCGGCGTGACGGAATTCATGTAAATGTTCGGGAAGACGTTGGCATCCTTCAGAATCAAATCATTTTGCCTGCTGTGAAAGTAATCCGCGCTTAGCAGCAAATGATGGGTCTGGTAACTGGCTTGCAAGTCAAGCGTGCCAACGGTTTCAGGAACAAGATTGGGGTTTCCCTTGAGTGCCGGAAAAGTCAGCAAAGTTTCATCCAGGCTAGGAGCGCGAAAAGCGCCGCCATACAGGGCTTTGAGCGTCACGTGCGCTGCTGGATTCCATAGAATTCCAAATCGTGGAACAACATTGAGAGCTATGTTGCCAATTTTGTTGGCCTGGAAACCGCCAATCAGCTTCAGGTCGTCCGTTAGCTTGTGCTCATACTGCGCGTAAAAAGCGCCTGACGAACGCTGTCCGTTGGCATCGATAAAACTGGGCTTCGACAATACCGTCTCGACCCCGGCGTCGTGACTGAAGAGAGCTCCAAACGTCAACCGGTCGCTCTCTGAGAAAGTATAGAAGTTGGTCCACTCCAGGAGCGCTTCATGCGAATCGCGCAGAATGCTTGGGTAGTCGGGCGCGTCTTGGACGGTTCGGTTGTAGGTGAAATTGAAGTTCATTTGCCATTTACGGGATACCTTCAAGGAGTACCCCAAATCTGCGAATCCTTTCTTCCAGCGGACGTCTCCGATGTAGCCTCGCACGAATGTTCCTTCCTCTACCCCGGTATAGGACGACATGAAACTAAAGCCCTTGTAGTTGATACCCAGATAGCCGCCGGCGCCGTCGTCGCGCAAGGAAGCTGATTTAAAAGATTCGGGGTTGGTAGGGCCAGCCGGAGATCCATAAATAGTGCTCCATAGCGGAAATTGATGATATTGCCCAGCCGCGACCAGACTGAAATCGCCGCGCACAAGCATCGCCTCGGCCGAGGTTGTCGCCGCGCTGCCAAGGCCGCCCGCCGCCCTAACGCTGATGCTGTCGCTGACCGCCTTCTTAGTGATGAGATTGATGACCCCCGAAAATGCATCTGACCCGTAGAGCACCGAGCCCGGGCCCTTGATCACCTCAATCTGCTCCAAGATACTGACTGGAAACGACTCCAGAATGTCGCTGTCCACACCGCCCTCGATGACTTCCCGTACCGGCCGTCCATTGATCAGTAGGAGGATGTGACCTGAATCCAACCGGCTCTGGTCTCCGCGCGCCGCAATGGTGCTGCGATCCTGAAAGTAGGAGCTGCTGCCATTTAGCCCTGCCACTCGATTCAGGATCTCGGCCAGCGTCAAGCCGCCGAATCTTTGTAACTCATCCTGGGAGACCACGGTAATGTCGCTGGGCGCGTCGGACAGTTGCTCCGAAAATTTCGAAGCGGTCGTGACCTTCATATTCGCCAGTGAATCCAAATCAACAAGGAATGGATTTGCTGCGCTATCCTGTTTTGAATCTTCCGGCGGCTTTTGCCCGTCAGGCTGAGGGACTTGGGCAAACGCTGCCGAGGCAATGAGCAGGCAGACTGCCGCACAAAGTAAGGTGAGTGTCTTCCGGGGCATAGTTGTTCCTCATATGTCTTATCGCGAACTAACCCGATCCGGGACAGTTCAGATGGTTCCTAGGTATCTGCGCAGGATTCCCTAGGGCCTGATTTGTTTGGTGATAGTTAGAGTTGAAGGCGATGCGCTACGTAGCCCCTGAAACATCGGTTGACAAGGCGGTAAATCTTGATCTGCTACATCTATAGGACACCTTAAACTTCGACATCTGAACCGCCGATAGATTCTTGGAACCCAGCTAATAAATGCCTATTCTTCATTCGCCAGAGGCCTACCTCCGGCCTCGTAGCTTTTTAGCCGCTGCACTCGCTTTGGCGGCTTTTGTTCCGCTGCTGAGGGGGCAAGCCGCACCACCGTTCACGGCCGACGCCAAGGCACTTTTGGCCCAGGCGAAGCTGGCGTCCGATAAATCGGCCGATGTCGTAGTGCTGCTGGAAGAGACCAAGGAGAGTTTTGATGCGGATTCGAAACTGCACCAGACGTATCGCATGATTTTCGCCGTCCAAAATCAGCAGGGCGTGGATGACTGGTCAACGGTCCAGGAAAACTGGGAACCGTGGCATGAAAAGCATCCCCTGTTTCAAGCCCGCGTGATCGCCCCTGACGGCACTATTCACCAGCTCGACCCGCGAACCGTGACCGATGGTCCGGCTAAGCAGGGAGCCGCCGACACCTTCTCAGATGCGCGGGTTGTCAAGTGTCCTCTGCCCGCGCTGGTGCCAGGCGCCGTAGTAGAGGAACAGATCACCTCCGAGGAAACGCAGCCGGCGTTTGCGGCGGGTTCTTTGAAAAGAGTCTTTTTCGGACGTACCAGCAGCCGGGTTGTGGCCAGTGTTCTGACGGTAGATTACCCAAATAGCCTGCCGCTTCAATACGAGGCCAGGAAGCTGCCGGCGCTCAAAGTAGAAAAGACCAGCGCGGCAGACCGAACTCATATCGAGTTCCGCATGGATGCGCTGGATCCGCTTGCTTCGCCGCCCCCGTTGCTGCCGTCTTCTGTGGTTTATTGGCCTTCCATCGTTCTCGCTACCGGTGAATCCTGGACCGCAGTGGCGCGTGCCTACAACTCGCTGGTGGAAGCAAAGCTCGCAGGAACAAAGATCGGTAAAGTTGCCGATGAAGCTGCCGCTGGTAAGAAAGATCGGGAGGCAAGAATCGCCGCGCTGCTGCGTGCAATGCAAAAACAGGTGCGCTATACCGGCATTGAGTTCAGCGAGGCCGCCATCATTCCTGTTAAGCCCGATGAAACCTGGGAGCACAAGTATGGCGACTGCAAAGACAAGGCCACACTGCTGGTTGCGATGCTGCGCGCTGAGGGGATATCCGCTTTCGTTGCTTTATTGAGCACAGGCCCGGGCATGGACGTGGATGAAAAACACGCGGGCTTCGGTCTTTTCGATCACGCTATCGTCTACGTTCCGGCAACGGCCAACGAACGCAGTTTATGGATTGACGCGACCGACCAGTTTGGCACGGTCGGTTCGCTGCCTGCGGCTGACCAGGGGAGGCTGGCGCTGGTGATCAGCGACGACTGTAAGGGGCTCACTAAAACCGCCGAGTTGCATGCCGCCGACAGCACGTACACGGAAACTCGTGAATTCTTCCTGCCGGAAATCGGTCCGGCCAAGGTGGTCGAAATCAGTGAAGCGACGGGGAACGCCGACTCGTATCAACGGGCTGAGTATGGTTTTCAAGAGACGCCCGATTCGAAAAAGAACCTGACCGATTACATGCACCGGGAGTATCTGGGCAAGGGAACCGTTGAGATTTCGCACTCGGGCGGCGACGATTTTTCGCATCCGTTTCAGCTCCGTCTGGAACTGCCTGACGGCAAGCGCGGGTTGGTGGATGAGACCGGCGCGTATGTCTATGTAGATCTTAGGGCCATCTCCAATCGGCTTCCGTCGGCACTGACTAAGCCGCTGGACCCGGCCGAAAAGGAAGAACGAAAGGATGACTATGAGCTTCCGGAAGCCTTCATCACAAACTGGCACTACCGCATACATCTGCCGGCCGGATATCAAATGAAGGGTTTGCCGGATTCGGTTGATCGTGATCTTGGGCCGGCGCATTTCAGCGCTCATTACCGGAACAGCAGCGGCTTGATCGAGGCCGACTATGCGTTCACGCTCGATCACCGCGTCATTACGGCCGAACAGGGTACAAGTCTGCGCAAGGCGATGACGGAATTCCGCAGTCAATCGAACGCCCAGTTGACCTTTCTGCCGCGAGGGCGAGTGTATTTGCAGGACGGGAAAGTTTCCGAAGGCCTGGCTGCCTTTGACAGCGCCTGCAAGAAGAATCCAGCGGCAGCTCTGCCGCATGTGCAGTATGCAATGGCTTTAATCGAGGAAGGAATGGGCGAAGCGGCGCGTGCGGAAGCCCTGACCGCCACAAAGCTCGACCCCAAACTGGCATCCGCATGGAAGACGCAGGGCTTTGTCCTGCTAAACGACTTGATTGGTCGTCAGTTCAATCGTGGCTTCGATGCGGCAGGCGCAGAACAGTCGCTGCGAAGAGCGCTCGCTCTTGACGAAAAGGACACGACAGCGGAGCGCAACTTGGGAATACTGCTGGAATACGATGCAAACGGTCAGCGCTATGTCTCCAAACCTCGCTTGGAAGAAGCAATTAAGGTCTATCGCGGCATGGGTGACGACCTTCAATCGGAGGGTTTAACTAATAACCTTCTTTACGTGCTCGCGTACGCGGGCCATTTTGCGGAAGTGAAAGCGGAGACGGGGAAACTCGCGCCAGGCCAAGTGCCCACTGCGCTGCGCATGGTGGCAATAAGCCAACTGGATAGCAGCGCGGCAGCGGTCGCCGAGGGCGAAAGCTTGCTAGGCGACTCGGCAGTGCGGAGCGCGTCACTAGAGACCGCTTCCCTCATCCTGTTGGCGATGCAGAAATATGAAGCGGCCGCCGACCTTCTCAGCGCGGCCGCCAACGGATCGAAGAACGCCAGTGAACTAACTGCGCGCGCGGCTCTTTACCGCAAGATCAAGCCGTTCGACATCCAATCGTTGAAGGCTGATTCGCCGGAGCATGCCGTCATGCTGTTCACACTGTCGGCGTTTTCACCGGATGTAAGCGTGGAGGGCTTTACGTCGCTGCTGAGCGCCGATACCAGGGCCTTTTATTCACCCGCCGAACTGAACCTTGCTGCGAGACGCGTGAAAGACTCCTCACGATCATATGTTGCGCGTTCGGGTCTCTCCGCGCAGGCGTTTACTGATTTGATTGCTTCGCTCATACAGACCAAGGCCGATCCGAATGGTACGGATGGCGCACGGGTTCACCTTACGAGTCTTGGCTCAAAGCCTCAATCGAGTTATGTCGCACGCGAAGGCAGCAGTTTCAAAATCCTGGAGTTCGAAGATAATGTGGCGCCCGTCGCTTATCACGCTTTTAGGCTTGCTGCTAGCGGTAGCGACCAAGCACATCTAGCCAGCGCTCGACAGTTTCTGGACTGGCTGCGCGAGTCTGTGAAGCCCGCCGGCGGTGACGATCCACTGGCTAGTACCTACTTGCGTAAG
>PLRJ01000215.1:0-4826 GCA_003163855.1 Bryobacterales bacterium
TTCCGGCGCAGAAACCGCATGCGGTTGGTATTTTCAAGCTCGTCGATGGACGCCGGGAATCGCCCGAACTTCCTGACGAAAAGCTTCACACCGCGCTTATACTCACCTCCGCGCATTACCAGCAGCTCTTCTTTTTGGCGCTGCGCTTCGAAGGCGGAAATCGGCAGTTCCTTATAAAGCATGATGGCGATGATGGCCGCCATCACCAGCACAATTAGTAAAGCAGAGCCGCGCTGGCGCTTACGTCTGCGTTCTAATGCCGCCGCAAGATTTGCTGTTTTCATCATTTCGTTGGCTGCTTATTGCGCCGCCGGGGTCACCGGAACATCTTGCCCCTGCTTCATCTGCGTATCCTCCAGTCGCGCCGAGTTCGGCGTCAGCGCCACTATCAAGTATCGCTTCTCAAGAACATCCCCTTCGCCGCCCATCAGGATATTGTCGCCATCCAGGAACAAACCGCGGTTGCCGTCGGGCGCTTTGCCGCTCGGTTTGGCGAAGCCATAATACTTCAGCGGGATGCTGAACGGCGGGGGAGCGGGCGGAAGAGGCTGCGGGGTGTTCTTCGCAATTTCGGTCAGCGGCTTAGGGGGCATCTTTACTGTTTTGGGTATTGGCGGCAGGTTCACCGGCACAGCCTGGCCCGGCCCTTCAAAAATATTCCTCAGGCCAGCCACCGGAGACACATTGCGCACTCGTTCCAGAAGTTGAAGCCGGAGCGTTGGATCTACGTCCCCGCGCGAACCATCTATAGGCACAAGTTTCAAACCGACGCGAGCGCTGGAGCGCGCATTCTCGGTACGCCGCATGGCCGCCGAGCGGGAGACGGCAGGAACGCCTGGCGCATGCGCCGCGTTCACGTCAACCGCAGCCGCGGGCACGCTTGCAGCAGCAGGCGGCCGATCGTCACCTTGCGAATTGAAATAGTACACTAGCCCCGCAACGACCAGCAGCGCGCCCACAATGATCTTAGGGTCGATGCCAATTGTCATGCCGAAGATCTTTGTCTTGGGGCTGCTCATCGGCCTGACTTCGCTCATCGCTGTCCCCCTGGCGCTGCGGTCGGCTGCATCATCCCGGTTGCCTGCAAGGGTTCACGAATCACAACCTGATAGCGAATAGCTACACTGATCTGACCATTCTTCTGTTCGGGAGAAGCGGTCAAAGCATCCAGCATGAGAAGCATAGGAGAACGGTCGGTCTCATACAGAAAGCGGATCAGGCTGGGGTACGAACCTTCATAATTCGCAGTGATGTTCAACAGCGACAAATCGGCAGTACCTTCAATCGGTTCCTCCGAATAGACCGCATCGCGTTCCTGCAGTCCTGAGATGCCCGCCATGCGCTGAATCTCCTCGAGCACGGTACCGTAAGCCACGCGCTGGTTCAGAAAATATTGCTGCTCAAAATTGGCGCATTGATCGCTGCCGGTCTGCACGCGCGAAGCCATCAGGCGCACGCGTTTTCCCTGCGACATAACCGACTGGATCTGACCCCTGATCTCGGCTTCCTGCTGCGTCAGTTCAGCCCGCGTCCCGCCGGGCGGATCAAGATAGAAATACAAGGCGATCCCGTTCAAAAGAGCCAGCACGACTCCCGTTATGCGCAGCTTAAATTGGCCCGTGCCGGCCGCGAATAGCGCCGCCAGGTCAAAGTTTTTGAGCATAGGCCACCGTTAATCGATACTTGTAGTAAGGATCGTTCTGTGCGGGCGGTGTCTGACTCGTCATCGACATCGAACCAAATTCTTTCGAGTCCTGAAGCCGTTTCACCAGTACCATGAACGACTGTGGCTTTATTGCTCCCACCACCATGTCGAGTTGCACCCGGTTTACACCGTCGCTATCTTCCTGCCCCACTTGAGGAAGGCGAATTGCAAGCAATTTGATATCAGGCGGCAACACCTCTTCCAAGTCGCGGAAGGCGCGCGACCAGCTCAACCCGCGCCGCGCAATCAATTGGTTCAGAAAGACGCTATCGGAGAAAACATCAGCATTCTGAGGTTTAGCCAGCACCGAAGAGAATTTACTCTGTTCCAGCCGCAGCGTGCGCAGCTTAGCCGAGTCGGCATCAATACGCCGCCGCAAGTCGGCAGCCTGGGTACGCGACTTTACGATCAGTCCACAGAGCGTCAACAGAGTGCACGTAAGTAAAACGCACAAGATAACAAAGCCTGTCAATTGAGCGCGTTCCTTGCGGAACGGCTGCGAAGCCAGGTTTAGCGGAATAGGGTCAAGATGTTTCACGCCGCGTACTTCTCCAGCATTCCCAGCAGTCCCACATTTTCAGGGACTGCCTCTCCGAACTTCGACGACAGGATGGCGCAAGGAACATCGAAGTCAACCGCGATAGCTGTTCTCACCCGGTTCGCTTCTTCGCCGAATCCGCAAAGAAAGACCTGGCTCACTTTTTCGCCCAGCTGATCTTCAGCAAACGCCAGCGTCTGCTGCAGAAGCGGCATAATCGCGTCGGTGCCCAGAGTTGTTTGCCCTTCTCCGGTGCCCAGATCCAGGCAGCGCACTAACCGCATACGCCCTTCTTCAATCAACACGACCGACAAGGTATACGCCGATGCCTTAGCCAGCAGTGTCAGCCCTTTTAGCGCTTTATCGCACAATGGCAGTGTTGCGACAACCGAGGGAACAACCATTCCCACGCGATATCCCGCATCCACTAAAATAGCCTCGTACTCCCGCAAAATGGGCTTTGCAATCACGACCACCAATACTTCGACCAGCTTTTCCTGTGTCAGTTGAACGGAGTAAGAAAGCTGCGCCTCATCAATAGGGAAAGGCACACTCTTGCGCAGCCGGAAACGGAGCAAGGCAAGACGCTCCGGTTCACTCGCGGGGAAACTCTCGAAATCGAGCACGGTCATGCGGGCTGCGTAATCGGGAATGACCAGCGCGGAAGTTTGCTTCCTGCCGTGACCGGCCTCAGCCCGCTCCAAAGCTTCGCGATAGAGCTGCGGCTTCAACATGTTGGGTGCGGCGGGCGATGCAATTAACCCGCGCTCACCCAGCTCCTGCTTCCACTGCTGTTGCGGCGCGCGCGACGGAGCCGCCATCAGCACGTATTCTGAAATCTCGAAAACAAGATCCGGCGGAGGGTCTGAAAACCACTTATGGAGTTGCTCTGAAAAATCCAGCTTAGCCACGCTTCCTGCCCTTTGAACTAATCAATGAAGGTCACCTTATTTGCTTCGCGCAGAGTGGTTATGCCGTGCTTAACGCGGTCTAACGCCGAATGCCGCAGAAATGTCATACCATCAGCGCGCGCCACACGTTTGATCTCCGAGGTGGGGCGCCGTTCTAAAATCATTTCCCGGATCTTTTCGGTCAGGTCCAGGAGTTCGTGAATGGCAGTTCGGCCTCGAAAGCCCGCGCCCCCGCATTCCATACATCCACGTCCCTCGTAAAAAGGAACGTCCCGCCATTCCGCCGGCTGCAAGCCGCTCTCCACCAGGAACTCGTCCGGATAAATCACCCGGTCTTTGCAATGCGGGCAAATGATGCGAACCAGCCGCTGGGCCAGGATGCAGTTTAGCGAGGAGACGAAGTTGTAGGGTTCCACTCCCATATTTAAGAAACGGCCTAAGACGTCCAAAACATTATTAGCGTGTACCGTGGTGAAGACCAAATGACCGGTAAGAGCGGCATTGATGGCTATCTGAGCGGTTTCCTGATCTCGGATTTCACCGACCAGAATTTTATCCGGATCGTGCCGCAAAATGGAGCGCAGACCGCGCGCGAAAGTTAAACCCTTCTTCTCGTTCACAGGGATCTGGGTAATACCTTTGATCTGGTATTCCACCGGGTCCTCAATGGTGACAATCTTGTCTTCGTCGTTCTTAATTTCACTCAAGGCCGCATAAAGGGTGGTTGTTTTACCCGAACCGGTAGGCCCCGTTACTAGCACCATTCCATAAGGCTCTTTGATGTAGCGGCGGAACTTGGTCACATCGTGATCGGCGAAACCCACCACATCCAGCGTCAGCTTCGAGAACTTTTCGCTCATCGATTCTTTGTCCAGCACGCGAAGCACGGCATCTTCGCCGTGGATGGTGGGCATGATGGAAACGCGGAAATCGATGAGGCGCGTCTTGTAGCGCACCCGGAATCTTCCATCCTGCGGCACGCGGCGCTCGGCAATATCCAGTTCGCTCATCACCTTGATACGCGAAATGACGGCCGAGTTCCACTCCTTGGCAATGGGATTCATAGCGTACTGCAGTACGCCATCGATACGGTACTTGATAGCCAGTTCCTGGTCGCGCGTCTCAATGTGAATATCGCTCGCGCGACGCTCCAGCGCATTGAAAATCGTTGTGTCCACCAACCGGATGACAGGCGCTATGCTGGCGTCGTCGGAGGTTAAACGATCGATAGAAAGGTTTTCTTCGCTGGCTTCGTCGTCGCCAACCACATCCAGCGTGAAGCCTTCAGTTACTTCTTCCAGCACGCGTTGCGATTGTTCAGTCTTCTTCAGCAGATCGGAAATCTGCGAGTAGGTGGCAACCTTGATCTTGAGCTTGCGCGAGAGCAGCACCTGCAACTCGTCGATCAGAACGATCTGGCGCGGATCGGACACTGCAATTTCGAGCGTTCCGTCGTGTAAATGGAGCGGCACGAAGTGGTAGCGGAACATCAGATCCACCGGTATCGTGCGGAATAGTTCATGGTCAATACTGCTGGTTTTCAAATCGACAAAGTCGCAGCAGTAACGGCGGGCGATAGCGATAGCCTGGTCGGTTTCGCTGCCCGGGTCTTTAAGGGTAAGGGTGTCGGTTGCCATTATCTGATCGTGTCCGCTAACGAGAATATGGGCAG
>PLRJ01000215.1:4843-7620 GCA_003163855.1 Bryobacterales bacterium
TCCATCATGTCTACCGCCAGACCCGGCACGATGCCGGTACTGGCCAAAGACTCCGATAGGGGACGTCCTTCCTTCACCAACACGGCCGTCCGGTCCAACGCTTTTTTCAGCAAGACCGTTCCAAGCGATCGGCCTGCCGTTTCCAGCGCCGACACGAGCGGAATACCACCTACCAGCAGTGTGCCGAGAACGCGCGATAACTGCGCTACCTGATACTTGATCCAAACTTCACCAAGTAACGGCAGGCGCATTTTGATGGAATCCAACGTCTCCTGCGAGGACTCCCGCTTTGACCAGAAGTAAGCGAAAACCACGAAAGCGATGAAACAAACAAATCCTACCAGCACATAACTACGCGCCGTTGTACCGACTGCAATAAGCATGCGCGTCGCTAGCGGAAGCTTGGCCTGCATGCTGTTGTAAAGATCCGCGAAGTTCGGAACAACGTAGGTGACTAGAAAAACGATTAACGAAGCTACCAGAACAATCAGCACAGCAGGATAAAGCAGCGAGGTGATGATCTTCTTTTTGATAGCCAGCGTCAGCTTCTGATAAGTGATAAAACGGTCGAGCACTTCTACCAGCGAGCCGCTCTTCTCACCAGCCAGCACAGATGTGACATAAATAGGCGGGAACACCTTCTGCTTTTCGAAGGCATCCGACAAGATGGTACCGGTCCTGACATCATCACGAACAGCACGGATGGGACCAGTTAACTTTTCATCAGTCAGACGGTCAGCCAGCAAGTCGAGGCTCTTAAGAATGGGAAGACCGGCGCGAATGAGAGTGACAAATTGCTGATTGAAAATCAGGAACTTTTCTAAGTTGACTGTCTTAGGCTGCGAGCCGGAGCCGCCAAGCCTGGCTGCCCGATCTTTAGCTTTGACGGAGTAAACAAGATACCCTTGCTGGGTCAGCCGGTCGCGTGCTTCGCGCTCCGTACTGGCTACCGCCGTTTGTTCATGCATCTGGCCGCGCGGATCGGCGTAACGCAGTAAGTATTCAGCCACGAGTCTACTCGTCCTGTCCCGTGTACTCTACCGCGTTCACAACTTCCGCGCCCGGCGGAATCACGAAATGGAACAAAGCGTCGTTCACAACAGGATTCAGTTGTTCCTGGCTGAAGGCGAAACTCAACATTGTCTCGTCCCGCCCTAATACTTTGAGTTGGCTCACTTTGCCACCCGGCGCTACTAGCATCTTTATTTCGCTATAGGGCGTCCGATCGCTCTTCGCTTTAGCATCCAGCCACCAGGACGTGCCCTCCGGACTGACCGTAATATCCCGAAATTCCCTGCGCAGGTCGAGGTGCCCGAGCAAAAAAGCTAAAGGAGCCCGCATATCCTCAGTGTCTTTTAGGGGTACTTTCTCTACCTTGTTATAGCCAGCGGTATAGAGGAATACTGTTTTTCCGTCCGAGACGAACACCTTGCCAGCAGGCTCTGTATAATCCCACCTCATCTTGCCTTGTTTTCTCAGGGTTAACTTGCCTGCCTCAGGCGGGCGTTGATGTCCATCCACCGAATAGCCCTCCGTGAAATTTACCGCAATCGAGCGAGCGGAGTTGTAATGCTTCTGTACGCTATCAATTACCTGATCGGTCGGAGTAGCCGCTCGGGAGAGCAGCGCGACCACGGAAAATAAGATTAAACTCCGACTCATATTGTTTATGACGCAATCCTGACTAATCTCGTTGAACTAGGGCGACAAACGTTCCTTCGACCATGATTGACCCTCTTGTCGATAGAGAATGCGGTCATGTAGCCGGTTGGAACGTCCCTGCCAGAATTCTATTGTGTCAGGTTGGACGCAGTATCCTCCCCAATAGCTCGGTGGGGGTATGTTATCGCTGCCCGCGAACCTGGCTTCGATTTCAGCCAACCTGTGTTCGAGCGATTCCCTTCCCTCCAGCACGGCGCTCTGATTCGAAACCCACGCGCCGATCCGGCTACCCCTAGGCCGACTGCGGAAGTATTCCTCAGATTTTTGGGGGTTTACTTTGGTTACGTGGCCCTCGACTCTCACCTGCCGCTCCAACTCAGCCCACAAGAAAGTAAGCGCGCAAGCCGGATTGGCCGCCAGTTCCAACCCTTTGCGGCTGTCATAGTTGGTGTAAAAAACGAAGCCAATTTCGTTAAACTCCTTTAGCAGCACGATCCGGCCCGACGGTTTCCCATCTTTGGTCGACGTGGACAGGGTCATGGCGTTAGGTTCTTTCAGTTGAGCGGTTTTGGCGTCCCGGAACCAGCTTTGGAATTGTTGAATTGGGTTTGAATCGCAATTTGCCTCATCGAGGGAAGCCAAGCGATAATCCTCGCGCAGGTCTTCCAGCGACATACCGGCGGGAATTCGTTTCGTAAAATCAGTCATGATAGGTCCTTAGGATTGCTATACTCGTCTCTGGCATGATGTTAGCGGTCACGTGTTTGCACGTAATTATTTGTCTGTTTCTTATTATTGTGGTGCTGCTCCAAAGCGGCAAAGCGGCGGACTTGGCCGGCGCCTTTGGCGGAATGGGTTCGCAGACGGTTTTCGGCCCGCGCGGCACGGCAACAGTGCTGTCCAAAGCGACCACAGTTGCTGCTGGTTTGTTCATGGTGACGTCATTAACGCTGGTTATTCTGGCGAATAATCAGGGATCGAGCAGTCACAGCGTCATTCAACTACACAAACAATCGGCACCAGCGAAGCCAGTAGCGCCGAGCGGGCAACCGAAGAAATAGTTTTTTCCAGCGGAGATGGCGGAATTGGCAGACGCACTAGCTTGAGGTGCTAGC
>PLRJ01000154.1 GCA_003163855.1 Bryobacterales bacterium
GACTCCTGCAGGCGATTGGCTCGGTCGAGCAGCCAGCGGTGCTGGGCCATTGACGTAACGAGCAGCGTTTCGGTGGTGTCTTGCGGGTTTTGCTCGTCCATCAACGCCTTTAGCAGGGCATTGTATTGGGCCTGATCTTCGCAGGCCAGGACGCGGAAGGTGTCGGGGTTGTAGTTTAAGCCGTGCGTGGTCCGGTTCTGGGAAACGGCGGCTTTGCCAGCGTCCGTAACAGGGCCGGTGCTGTGTTGAGAATTCTCNNGCGAGGATTTGTTTCTCGGTTGTCATTTTGATTGCTCCGTTGATTTAAATGGGTAAAGCGGCGGCATTTTGAGCGTGGCTTTCCGATCATCAATCGACCACGGGGCGTTTGGAGGTGGGTTGTCGGGAGGGGTTATGTGGTTGAGCGGGTTGGAGATAATTTTTTTGCTGGATTTGGGAATGGCGATTGGCGGGTTCTCTGGCGCTGGGGTGGTGAAGATGGGTTAGTGCCAATTTCGGCGGCGGAAATGGGCCTTTACGAGTACCTGGATAAGTTCATCCTCGGATTTTGCACTCGTGGGCGTCCATTGCCGAGCCGAAACATATTCACCCGCTACTTGACTGGTCGTTGCTTCAGCATGTTCCAGAAGGTTCTGGCGGCAAACTCTGCCTGCGCGTCGATTAGTTTCTGGCTCACGGCTTTTACACTATGCAGGACTTCCTCGTAGATCCCCGAACGAAGCAGAGCTTCGTAGATGACGGCGTCCTGTTCCGGGTTTCTATCTGCGAATGACCTTAGGCGGACAATGTTTCTCATGTAAGCGGCCAGGATGTCGGTTCTGCGTCGAGCGAGGTTCTTCTGGTACTGCCTGCCTACTTCTGGAAAGCGGTGGGCATCCCGTGTCACCACACGGTATAGTGCCAATTGCTCCGCAGAAAGCAGATAGTCTAAATAACTTTGGCCAGCCTCGAACAGACCACTCTGCGTGGCCTTGCGATACCAGCCGAACAATTTCCCGAGTTCCTCATGAGAGGGAAGTTCGCGCGACAGCAGATGGTGGGTACAAGCCTCGACTATCACTTTGCGGAACAGTTCATCCTTGTTCGCGAAGTGGCCATAGATTGTCTTTACGGAAACGCCGGCAGACTGCGCGATGGCGTCCATCGAAGCCCCCGCGAAGCCATCTCGCAGAAAGTTCTCACGTGCGGCCTTCACAATGAGGCGATGCTTTTCGGCAACCATAGCAGCTTTCCCTATTCGTTTTGCCGCCTTCTTCGGGCTTTGCACTTCCACTTATTCAGCATAAAAGATGTTTGCCCGAATCTACAACGGTCGTTTTCGCATCGAAGGGAAAACGAGCGTTGTTCCTAAGCCGAACCATGCGCACTCTAGGAGTCAAGGAAAAGACGATGAAGATTGGAATCATAGGAGCAGGCAACATCGGATCAGCACTCGCTGGGCATTTTCAGCGGGTGGGACACACGACGTGTGTTGCCAATTCGCGCGGGCCGGACACGCTTCAGGAGGTTGGCCGAAAAACCGGAGCTAGACCAGTCGCTATCTCGGAAGTCGCCAGAGGCGTGGACCTGCTCGTTCTCACTATTCCGGTCAAGAGCGTTCCTTCGCTTCCGAGCGATCTGCTTGTAGACCTCCCCGCGACTTCGCCAATCGTCGACACTGGCAACTACTATGCTTTTCGCGACGGGACGATCCCAGAACTGCAGAAAGGAATGGTCGAAAGTGAATGGACCTCTAGTGCTTTGGGGCGCCCGGTCATCAAGGCATTCAATAACATCGCGGCGGTCAGCCTTCTGAACAAAGGACTACCGAAGGGTTCAGCAAATCGGATCGCTCTTCCCGTAGCTGGCGACGACAATACGAAGAAGCAGCGCGTAATGGCTCTGATAGACCAGATCGGCTTCGACGCCCTGGATGCAGGCCCACTCTCCGAATCTTGGCGTTATCAACCTGGAACCCCGGCGTACTGCCTGGATCTAACGATTCTGCAGTTGCCAACCTCGCTTGAAAAAGCAGACCGAGAGAAGGCACCTTTAAATCGAGACAAGGCAGAGAAAATAATAACGAGGCTGCCTGCCGACTTTCCAATGGAAGAGTTGGTGCGGGTTGGAAGGCTCTCTGCCGGCATGGATACCCTGAATCCGAGAAGTTGGCTCGCCGCGCTCCGCCTGGGGGTCGCAATTCTTCTCCGGTGATAGCTGCAGGTAGATGTGCTGCCGAGCCCCGATGCAGGATGGGACAACGACCCTTGGCTCAAACACTCGGAACGTAAGGCGCGTCGGCCTTGGTGAGACTTCCGAGGCTGGCAAAAGTGGTGCCGGTGAGGCGTTCCGATTGCTCCCAGAGGCGTGCGGCGACCGCCCAGGTAGTTGGTGGCGAACTGGCGCTCGAAGCCGTCGACCGTGACCTCACGCGTCGGGATAGCCATGACGCCGGCGTTATTGATGAGCAGATCGAGCGACTCGCCGGGAAAGCGCTTGATGGTGCGAGCGGCGAACGCACGGACGGAGCTTTGGTCGGCCAGGTCGATCAGCGCCGCGCCGTGCCGGGCGAGTTCGAGCGCGGTATGGAAGCCGATGCCACTGTTGGCACCGGTGATGACGACGCGGCGTCCTTGTTGAGAGGGGATGTTGTTGGCGGTCCATGGAGTCTTCATAGAAAGTTGTATTCTCGCTTTCGTATCTGCACTATCTATTGAAGAAATCGAGGTCATGCTTTCGAGAGACTGACCACAAGGCCCTTGGGGATGGCCTTGCCGCTAGGCTGCTGAGGTATCGTGAGGATACTGATATGTTCAAACGGCGATGCAGCGAACCGCCCTGGTAGTTGGGAGCGGGCCGAACGGGCTTGCAGCCGCCATCGTGCTGGCGCAAGCTGGTGTCAACGTCACCGTTTATGAGGCTGCGGCGGTGGCGGGCGGAGCTACCCGATCGGGCGAACTGACGCTTCCCGGCTTCATTCATGACATGGGTTCGGCGGTTCATCCCATGGCCGTCACCTCGCCTTTTTTCTCCAGTCTGCCGCTAAACGAACACGGGCTCAAGTGGATTCAACCCATTGCCCAACTGGCACATCCGCTCAGCGATGGTCCAGCGGTGATGGTGGACCGGTCCCTAGAATCCACCGCCTCGCAACTCGGCAAAGACGACGCGGCTTATTGCAAGCTGTACGATCCGCTGGTCCGTCACTGGACGGCGCTCGCGAAGGACTTGCTGCGGCCGGTGGGCCTGCCGCGTCATCCGCTGCAATTCGCCAATTTCGGCAGGCACGCTTATCTTTCGGCGGAGTCGCTTGCCAGGAAAGTGTTCACAACCCCTAAGGCCCGTGCGCTCTTCGCGGGCATGGCGGCGCACAGCACGCTACCCCTGGATGCGGCTTTCAGTGCTTCCTTCGGGCTGGTGCTGGGCACATCGGCGCACGCTGTGGGCTGGCCCATTGCGGCTGGCGGATCGCAAAGCATCGCCGGCGCCTTGCAGGGCGTGCTGAAATCGCTGGGCGGGAAAATCGTGACAGGCCGGCGCGTGGATAAATTGTCACAGCATGGCGGCGCCGATGTGACTCTGTGCGACATAACGCCGCGCCAGTTCCTGGAGCTGTCAGAGGGGCGCCTGCAGCCGTCCTATAGGGCCAAGCTGGAAGCGTATCGCTACGGTCCTGGAGTTTTCAAGGTGGATTGGGCATTGCGCGAACCAATTCCGTGGCGTGCGAAAGAGTGCCTGCGCTCGGCCACGGTGCACGTGGGCGGCAGTTACGAAGAGATCGCCTTATCGGAAGCGCTGGTAAGTGAAGGCAAGGTGCCGCCTAATCCATTCGTGTTGCTGGCGCAGCCAAGCTTGTTCGATAGCTCACGAGCGCCGCATGGCGGGCACACTGTCTGGGCGTATTGCCACGTTCCTAACGGGTATCGTGGTTCGGCGTTGCCAAATATCCAGGCGCNNCAGATTGAACGCTTTGCTCCGGGCTTTCAGGATTGCGTCGTTGCCTGCGCGTCTTATTCGGCGCCCAACATGCAGAGCTGGAACGAAAACCTGGTGGGCGGCGACATCAATGGCGGCGCGGTGGACTTCAAGCAATTGTTTTTGCGGCCTACCAGCATGCGCTACAAAACTTCCCTGCCTGGCGTTTTCCTGTGTTCTTCGTCCACACCGCCCGGGGGAGCGGTGCACGGCATGTGCGGCTATTGGGCGGCACAGTGGGCGCTGGCTTATCTGCGCAAGAAGGGCTAGGCAGACCGGCTGCCAGGCTACTTGACGGCCTGCCGCGCGCAAACCAGCGTCATATCCACTTGGCCCTTGTCGGTTTCAATATGGCTGGCGGTGGTGAGGGTCTGCTTATCGTCGGAGAGAGCCCAGCGGTCTTCAATTACTTCATCGTCGCCCTTGGCCGTCTTCATAGTGGTGCGGACTACCAAGACGCCGCCGTCCCAATAGGTCTTGCTCTGGGCGTTGCGTCCGTTGATGACATTGTCGGTGGTGGCGCCGTCGGTGGCATAGACAACGTCCGCGATGGTGGTTTTGCCGTCGGCGGTGGTTACGGTGTGGACGTTCATGACCGGGTCGCGCTGATCGATGACGCGAGAAATCAAGTCGGGTACTTTGAATCCCGCGAACACGCTTTTGTCTTTAACCATGCGCCAACGGCCGCTGAAGTTGGGCTTGACTGAGGTGTCAGGCGCCTGGGCCGGCAGCGAGAACGCGGCTGCCGCGAAAAGTAAGATTACGCTCTTCATGTCTTGTTGGATAAATAGAGGATTACCAGAACCAACAGTAAGGCCACTACGCCCAGGATGATAAAGAAGATCGCCATCTTGCTGAGCGGGGCTCGCTTCGGCATTGAATGGGCGAACAGTGGCGCATCGCCAAAGGCAGGCGGTTCGCCCCGACCGGCTGATTTAGTAATGGGCGGTTCCGTTGGTCTAATAGCGTCCTGTTTTGCCGCTTCGGCTTTCGGCTCATGGTGCCTGCCGTCGATGGGAACCACCTTGGGCGGGTCGGCCACGGCTTTAGGCAGCTCGGTTACGATTTCCGGGATGAGCGGATCGTCAGAGAACACGGGCAATGCATCTAGTGAGCCGGGCGCCGCCTGGCTGCCACGCTCGTCAGTAAACGCGGGCGACGCATTGCGCGCCGGCTCCGATACAAAGGGAGGCGGCTGAGCGGTCTTGGCCTCTACTGTCTCGAACGATCCAGGCGCCGCCGGCTCAAGGCGGGTAACCGGCGGATCGGCGGGAAGCACAAGGGGCGGGGGACGGGGAGTGAACGACCTTGGCGGAAGCGGAGTCCGAGGCGGAAGCGGGGCACCCTCCAGGGGTGGCTTCGATTCTCCGATGGATTGTGTTGCCGCCATCGCCTTACCGGCGGGCGGAGGCGCTGACATGACGATGACGGGAATTTCGTCTGGAACCGCTATGGGCTTTTCCTGCTGGGGTGTTGCAGGGATCTCGGATTCCGGCAGGCGGGGCTCAGGCGCGGCGGCGATTTCTTCGACTACCGGCGGCACAGGTACTGGATCCTTGGCAACGGCGAGCGGTTGCTCGGCTGCGGGTGTAGGGGTAGCTGCCGGCGGAGCGGTCTCCGCTTCTGCCACGACAGGAGCAGGTTCCGGCGCCTTCTGTTCAGGGGGTGGCGGAATAGGTGCCTTTGGTGCCTTGGCGGCTATAGCCGGACGCATGGTTTGTTTAACACCGCGTGCAAATAGCCGCGCGAACTCACCCATGGCGGCCGCCTGCTCGGCCGAGAGGATGGCTTCACCCTTCTCTGCGCCGTCTACCTCCGCCTGCAACCAGTCGCGCAACGATTCACACTGAGGTTCGTTTTCGGTGACTACATTCCAGAATCCCTGCTCCTCGCCGAAGTCGAGTACCAGGCGTTTGGCTTCGGAGGAGCGTACCAGTGCGGTAGTCAAAAGCTTTAACAGATTGGCCTGTTCGGCGGCTTCCTGGGTCGTGGAAATCCTATGAATGAATACCATTCGCCAGGTGGCCGCGTTTTGCGCGCGCAGGGTTTCAACAGGTCCAACCGATACCTGCTCGGGCTTGATATAGCGGCTGCCTAGGAGTTCCAGCGCTTCCATGTACGATGTTCCATCAATTTTGACACCGATTCGAACCGGCTGACACTATGATAAAGAACGCCGATGTTGCTTTTTGATTCGCCTACGCGCCTGGACAATATGGCGCTCATTTTTCAGGAACTGCTGACGATCATTATGCGCCTTCGGACCGACCGGCAGCGCGTCTACGATGCGGAGGTGTTTCGCAGCCAGATCCGTAACACGATAAAGACGGCCGAGACGGAGGCGACGAGGCGCGGCTACACGCCTGAAGATGTGCGTATGTGCATGTTCGCGGTGGTGGCGTTCCTGGACGAATCGGTACCCTATTCGAAAATACCGGCGCTTGCACAGTGGTGGCAGAGGCCCTTGCAGGAAGAGCTGTTCGGCGTTACCACGGCGGGTGACCTGTTCTACCGCAACCTGGAGAGATTGTTGAGCAGGCCGGATTCGGATACGCTTTCCGACCTGCTGGAAGTTCACCAGATCTGCCTGTTGCTGGGCTTCCACGGCCGCTATCGCCAAGGCGGTGCGAAACCGGAAATACGGGGCATTCTGGCCCAGATTGAAGAGAAAATCGGCGATATCAGAGGCGCGGGACAAACGCTGGAATGGCGTCCCCCGCCGGAACGGGTTCCGAATGCCAACGGCGATAAGTGGACGCACGCGCTTATTGTAAGCGCAATATCCTGCGTAGCGCTGGCGGTGGTGCTGTTCATCCTATTTAAGGCATTGCTAGCTTCAAGCATGGTGGAACTAAGCGACATTGCCCGTGGAGTTAGTTTCTGAAAAAGACCGCCAAATGAAGACCTGGTTTCCTATATTTACAGCCGTTGTGGTGCTGCTGGCCTGGGGTGTGCTGGCCTGGTTTCTGGGCGTTTGGCTGGGTGTGAATCCGGCGCTGATCTGGGTGCTGCGAGTTGGGCTGTGGGCCATCGGGCTGATTGGGCTGGTGGGTTACCTGGTGCTGAGCCGGGGTGCGGCGGAAGGCGAAAACAAGCCGGTCAGCCTGGTGAGCGAGGTCGAGTACAGCCTTAAAGCGGCCGCCAGGCGGCTGCGGTCGTTTAAAGAAGTTAAAGTGATGGCCAGCCTGCCGGCCGTTTTTGTGCTGGGCGACAGCGGTGCGACGAAAACGTCCAGCCTGGCCAGGAGCGGTTTAGCGCCCGAAGTGCTTTGCGATACGCGCGCGTGTTGCATCTGGTACGCGCGGCGCACCATCTTTATCGACCCGGCAGCGAACCTGATGCGCGATACGGCGGCGCGTCTTAAGTTGTTCCGCAAGCTCAGACCGGTGTTGCAGCGCCGGATGAAGGCGCCCACCCGATCCGTTGTGCTGGTGGTGGATTGCGAGAAATTCATTAAGGCCAGCGGCGTATCGGCCATGCCGGCCAAGGCGCGCGAATACAACGTTCTATTAACGGAACTGGCCCGGGAACTGGGCTGCGCGGTGCCTGTTTACGTTCTGTTCAGCAAGGCCGATAAAATTTCGAATTTTCAGGATTACGTAGAGAACCTGAGTGAAGCGGAGGCGGCCGAGGTGCTTGGCGTGTCGCTGGCGGTGCCGCCGCCGGAACAGCCGGTCACCTATTCGGAGCGGCAATCCGCTCGTCTGACGGACGCATTCGCAACATTAACGCGAGCACTCTCAGACCGACGCCGGCTGTACCTGGCGCGTGAGCAGAGCGCCGCGAGGCTGGCAAATATCTATGAGTTTCCGCGCGAGTTTTCAAAGCTGCGGCCCCTGATGGTGGAGTTTCTGGTGGATGTCGGCTTTCGCGGCCAATCAGCAGCGGGCACAGGAATTTTTTTGCGCGGTTTCTATTTTGCGGGTGAGCGGGGCGGCCTAGCGACGGCGTCCGCGCTGAGCGAAGGGCGGGAAGCAAAGCCCGGCACGCAGCCCAAACCTGTCTTCCTGCAGCGGCTATTTTCGGACGTGGTGCTGGCCGACCGGGTGGGAGCGCAGGCGACGCCGGCCCGGCCGAAGAGCCCGTTGTCAGTCAAATTGCTGTTGCTGGCGGCGGCGGCGATGGGCTTAGCCGCGGCGGCCTGGCTGTCGCTATCGTTCGTGCAAAACCGAATGCTGGTTCAGGATGCAATTGAAGCTGCTCGACCAGCGCCGGTCGACTCGCTGGAACGTCTCTCGTCCATTCGCGCCATACTAGCCAAGCTGGATAACGATGCCCAGACCAGGCCGCAGTGGCAGTCCAGGGCAATGCTATACAAGGGGGGCGACGTGCGTGCAGCGCTGCGCACCGTTTATTTTGGGATATTCCGGCGCCTGTTGTTGGAACCTACGCAGCAGACGTTAGTAAGGATTTGCAGCGAACCCCAGAACTACCGGGCCCGAGGCTTTGACTACATCTACGATGCGTTGAAATCGTATCTGATTATCACGAGTAATCACGACAAGAGCACAGCGGCGTTTCTGGCTCCTGCGCTGCTGACTTATTGGGAGAACGGCCGCACCATCGGCGCTGAAACGGAAAGCGAGGCCAGGAAAAACTTCGCCTACTATGCTGAGACGCTGCCAGGCTTCGATCCCTATCCGCGTTTTGACAAGCCGGACGCGGCAGCGGTGACCCATGCGCGCGCCTACTTGAACAGTTTTCCCCGCGCCGACCGCATCTATAACGTGATGCTTCGCGCGGCCGGTGGCAACCAGAAGCCGCTGAGCTTCAACCAAGATTATCCAGGGTCGGCCGAGACGTTGGTGAACTCATTTATAATCGAGCCCTGGTTTACTAAAGCAGGTTACCTGGCATTTCAGACGGAACTGGTTGACGTGGACGCCTATATGAACGCTGAAGATTGGGTTCTTGGCCGGCAGTCCCGCGGGTCAGAAGACAGCGGCAAGTTAGTAGCCGCCCTGAGGACGCGCTATGAAGACGAATTTACCGAAGCCTGGAGCGGCTATGTCGAGGCCAGCGAAGTGGTTCGTTACAAGGACATCTCCGACGCGGTTTCGAAATTGAGGAACCTGGGCAGCCCTGGTTCGGCTTTGCTATTGAACCTGTGCGTCGCTTCCGAGAACACATCGATTGCGGCGGCTGAGGTAAAGGATACCTTTGAGCCGCTGCAATCGGTTGCCCCTACGGGATGTATGACGCAGCCGACTACCGGCCCCACCAGCGCCTATCTGGACAGTCTGCACTCCCTGGCCAATAACCTGGCGGGAATGGGGCCCAAGGCGAACCCGGAGGATCTGCAGCGCGCAGTCGGAATGACGCAGGCGGCGCAAGCGGCGGCCAAGACGTTGACGGCCGGTTCTTACGTCGATCCCACACTGGTGGCAAAGACTTCACAGTTGTTGACGGCTCCTATCGCCAATGTTTCCGCATTGTTCAAGGCCGGGAAGTAAGAGGCCCGAAGACCCGGGGCAGCAACCACGCCCCTACTCCGGCCGAAACTCCTCCACCTCAAACGAATGCCGAACAATGGCCCGCAACTCCTCCAGCGACTTAATCACACCACCAGCCAGCGCCTGCGTCAACGCATTCCCGGCAGCCGTAGCCTCCGCCGGTCCCGCCACCACGCGCCGCCCTGTCACATTTGCCGCTAGCTGATTCAGCAACGTATTGCGTGACCCGCCGCCAACGATATGAATCACATTCAGCTTCCTTCCGGTAAGCTCTTCCAACTTCTCCAGCACCTGCTTATAGCGCACTGCCAGACTGTACAGAATCACGCGTGCCGTCGCGCCCGTATCTTCAGGAACCTGCTGGCGGGTTTTCTTGCAGTGCTCTACAATGCGCGCCGGGTGGTTGCCGGGCGAATGAAATTCGTCCAGATCCAGCACCGTCTCCATCGCCGGCGCGGCCGCCGCGGCGGCCATCAGTTCGGCATAGCTGAATTTAAGACCGTCCGCCTCCCAAGCTCTCTTACATTCCTGCAGCACCCACAGCCCCGGAATATTCTTCAAAAACCGAATTTTATTAGCCACCCCTGCTTCATTCGTGAAATTAGCCAACAACGACGAACCATTGATAATAGGCTCGTCAAGTTCAACCCCCATCAGCGACCACGTTCCGGAACTGATGTAACACCAGTCATCCCCGCGCGCCGGTACGGCCGCAACTGCGGAGGCGGTATCGTGCGAGCCAATCGTATAAACCATGGTGTCGCGGCGTAAGCCGCAGCGTTCCATGACGTATGTCATTACCGGTGCGAGTTCAACACCCGGGTCGATAAGCGGCGGCAGAAAGCCGGTGGGAATGCCCAGCGCGCTCAATATGCCATTCGCAAACTCTTTACGTACGGGATCGTAGAACTGGGAAGTGCTGGCAATCGTCCGCTCCGCCACACAGTTGCCGGTAAGAAAGTAATTGAACAGGTCGGGCATAAACAGCAGGTGCGTTGCCTGCTCCAGAACGTGCGGCATATCGCGCTGCGCCGCGTAAAGCTGGTACAGCGAGTTGATCTCCATGAACTGTATGCCTGAGTGGCGGAAGATTTCGCTGGCGGGTACGCGCGCGCAGACCTGATCGATCAGCCCGAACGTCCGCCGGTCGCGGTAGTGGCGCGGATTGTCCAGCAGGCTGCCGTCAGCCCCCAGAAAGCCGAAATCAACCCCCCAGGTATCCACCGCAATGCCATCCAGCGAGTCGACATTGCGGGCAGCCTCCCGAATGCCCGTGCACATTTCGCGGAACAGACCAAGCGTATCCCAGTACAGCCCGGTGGGAAGGGCAACGGGCACATTGGCGAAGCGATGGAATTCCGTCAACGAGAGTTTGGGGCCAGCCAGGGTGGCCAACATCGCGCGGCCGCTTTCGGCACCCAGGTCAAGCGCGAGATAGCTGCTTTTCATTCCGATGCGAGTATAACGTTACGATGCCGCCACGATGCCGCCACGATTGCGGTGATGTCGAAATCTTTAAAGACGCTGAGAGATTCGAACGAGCTTGCGCTCTGCCTGAGGTCTTCGGCGGTTGGAAACGCGATATCTTGCGGGTTCGTGGTGCGGCCGTCGGATTCGGCGATCATGACCAGACGATCGGGGTCGCGGTAGGGCAAAGGGTTCAAGGCGATGGATTTCAGGACGCTGAAGGTGGCGGTATTGGCGCCGACTCCGAGGCCTAGAGTAGCCAGCGTGACTATAACGAAGGCGGGTGCTTTGGAAAGGGAGCGGAAGGCGAATTTCAGATCGAGTAGAAGGTCGTTAAACCACATGGCGATCAATCATGAGTTAGTGCCTCCAATGGGCAATCTGTGCGCCGTAGTCTTCCGGGCCTTGACGGTCACCAGAGCACCTTCTCCAAGTTCACTTTCGAATTCGTTCAGTACCTTTTGCATCAACTCTACAAATCGGCGGCCGCTGAGACCCTGAATCCGCACGCGAACGACAGAAGGAATAGCGGCACCAGAGACCGCCAAAAGTGCGTGGAAATCTGCATCGAGCGGGACGCCCTGATCAAGGAACAGACCGAGTGGCACCACCGGCAATCAGGCCGCGTCACTTTCCGATGCTCTATCCTCGAGATTGGCCGCTGCAAACGCAAGTGCCTGCTGAATGTCATCGGGTTCGAGGTCTGGGTAGTTGCGCAAAAGGTCTTCCCGGTTGGGATACGTTGCCACAGCCTCTACGACTCGTCGAACTGTGAGTCGCATTCCGCGAATACACGGCTGGCCGTTCATCTGGTTGGGGTTCCATGTAATTCGATCAAAACGGGTCATACTTTATTCTCATCTATCTTGGCCGTTCAACTTCGCTGCAGGTTTCGGACCGGAACCAATCCTCTGCATTGCGCCGGGCAGGGCCCCACGCGCGAGGCGTAGCGCCACCGAGGCTCGATGGATTACGCTGAGAAAGTACGCACAGGCACGCTAGGTTTGAAGATTGCGACGATAAGGGACAAGCATGAAACCCGAATATGATTTCAGTAAAGGCGAGCGCGGAAAGTTCTTCCGGCCGGATGCTCAAATTCGTTTGCCGATCTACTTGAGCCCCGATATCCAGGCTTCTCTTCCTGCGCCGTCTGCGCGAGAGGGCATGCCGCTCCCTCCGCGAGATGCTGAATGCACTTCTAGAACGAGAAATTCAGATTAACGAATAGTGAAGTAGGGGCTAGCCTTCCTGCCGGTGCTAGTAGACAACCGAAGGCGGCGACCTGTTGCAGATTCATGAGCTTTTCAGTCCGCTTCTTTTGGATTTCTCGCAAGGCTGATTGGCCGCGCGAAGAAATCGTTTGTCGATCTTGCGGCTCCTATCTGGAGGTGTGGTATCAATCGTCTGCTTCTAGTCCCGATGTATCTAAAGACCTGCCAAGCTTCAGACTTCTATGGCCGCAATCCTGGGGCCGTTGGCGGCGAAACAACGTTTCGTGAAGGCTACATTTTGCCGTTCACGCCCACAACCGCTTAATCGTCCCAATTAGGACCACTCCGCACACAATCGCCACTGCCAGCAACGAAAATGCATAGCCCAATCGGCCATACAAGAAGTTGCCAACAGTGAACAGCGCCGACCAAATCAGAATGCACCCCGTCACCCAACCCAGCAGCGCGAGAGGAATGTTGTTATTCCGGTTGAACTCCTTAGCTTCGGCGGCGCTAATCCCCGCCGCCTGGCGGACACGGCTCCAGCCGGGGCCGAAGGGCTTCACCTTTAAATAAAACGCAATCAGCGTCTGCTCGTCGGTCTGCGGTCCCAGATACGCCATCGCGACCCAGCAGATTGTCGTTATCGAAATAGTCAGCAACAACTGCTTGTCGGTGCTGAAGAGTTCGCCGTTGCGTCCCAGGGCGACAAACACCACTGAGATCAGAAACGAACTCAGCATGGCTGCGATTTCGCACCAGGCGGTGACGCGCCACCAGAACCAGCGCAGCAGATAGAGCAGGCCCGTTCCTGCTCCCACCTGCAAAATCAGGTTGAAGGCTTCCTGCGCGGTCTGCAGGACGAACACAAGCGCCGAGGAGACAACAAACAGCAGAATTGTCGCCATGCGCGCCATGAAGACGTAGTGCTTTTCAGATTCCTTGGGCTTCAGGAAGCGGCGATAGAAGTCGTGAACAAGATAGGACGCGCCCCAGTTCAAGTGGCTCAATATCGTCGATGAGTTGGCCGCCACCAGGCCGCCCACCATCAGGCCCATCCAGCCCACCGGCAGGAATTTCAGCATGGCGGGGAAAGCAATGTCGGGGCCGACCAGGCTGGGGTCCACGTTGGGGAAGGCGCGCGAAATGTCCTGCGTTGTTGGATAGATAATGATGGACGCGAGCGCTACCAGGATCCACGGCCACGGCCGCAGAATGTAGTGGGCCAAGTTGAAGAACAGGACGCCACCGAGGGAATCCTTTTCCGATTTGCTGGCGAGCATGCGTTGCGCGACGTAACTGCCACCGCCGGGTTCGGCTCCGGGATACCAGACGGCCCACCATTGCACTGCCAGCGGCATGATGAAGACCGCCACCGCGAGCGTCCAGTTATTGGTGAAATCGGGCAGCATGTTCAGATAGCTCAAGCCGCCGGGTCCATGCAGTAGCGACAGTTTCGATACCAGGCCCTGCAAGCCGCCCACCTGCGGCAGCATCACGGCGAAGTAAGCGGCGGCGATAACGGCGGCCATCTTAATAAAGAACTGGAACATGTCGATGACGAGCACGCCCCACAGGCCGGAGTGGGCGGCGAAGATGACGTTCAGCAGTCCGACACCGAGCAGGGTTTCCCAGCGACTTAGGCCGAAGAGGACGTTGGCAATTTTGCAGGCAGCCAGATCGACCGTCGCCATGATCATGCAGTTGAAAAGCAGGCCCAGATAGACAGCGCGAAAGCCGCGCACGGCGCTGGCTGAAGTGCCGGAGTAGCGCAGTTCATAAAACTCCAGATCGGTAAGGACGCCCGATCGCCGCCACAAGCGCGCGTAGAAAAAAACCGTGGCGACACCGGTTAATGTAAAAGCCCACCATTGCCAGTTGCCTGCTACGCCTTGAGTGCGTACAATGTTTGCTACCAGGTTTGGCGTGTCACTAGAAAACGTTGTAGCTACCAGGGAAATGCCCGCCAACCACCAAGGCACCGAGCGTCCGGAGGCGAAAAACTCCGTCGTGCTTTTGCCTGAGCGTTTGCCGAAGGCAAGCGCGGGAAGAAAGCAAACCAAAATGCAGGCTGCCGCAATAATCCAGTCGAGGGTGTGTAAGGCCATGCTTGCGTGTCAGGATACCCTACTCGCCGCGCAATTGTCTTTCGTTTACTTATTTTTTCTTTCTCGCGGTCAGAATTACCCGTTTTCAAGTGAGGCTGAGAGTAAGATCCCGAGGGCCGCACAAACGATCTATAAAGAGAATCCATGTTCAGGCAGCAACGAATACTACTTCTTCTCGTACTGTGGCCTATGCTCGCTCGTCTGGCTTCTCCGTCAGATCAGCGGACGGTTAACTGGAGCGGTTCCTATTCCTCATGCGATCAACGATTTGAGCTGCTAAAACATGGTCCGCTGGACTTAGGGGTTAAAATCTCGACGTCCAATCCGGTGCTGGCGGAACAGTTTCGGCTGGCGATGGAGTTTTGGTCGGGGGTCATCGATATGCGCTGGCACGAAGAAACGGGCAACGCCTGTGCCATCCAACTGGTGGAGGGTACGCACGAAATTCTCAAGAAATCGATTGTGGCGCGGGCCCAGTTTACCGATTGGGACAACTTTCAAGGATGGATTGCCTTCGACCCGGCGGCCAAGCTTAGCCGCGTGGAGATGTACCTGACGGCAGTGCATGAAATTGGACATTTGCTTGGGTTGAAGCACAATCCTAACGCCAAATCAGTGATGTACTACCTGGATTTGGAAGGTCCTGAGTATCTGGATTCGTCCGACCTGACCAGCTTGGCGCAGCGGCATAAGTTGCGGCCATCGGTGCATGCCCAGATATCGGTTGCCCGTACGCTGGCTCTGGTGACGAATTAAAGTAGCTGGCGCTCTTACAATAGAGGCATAAGTGTCCCTGACTGCCTCATTTGCTCCCATTGACCAGCAACTCGCCTATCTGAAAAAAGGCCTGGCTGAACTGATTCGCGAAGATGACTTACGCGAACGCCTGACGCTGTGCGCCAAGGAGAACCGGCCGCTGCGCGTGAAAGCCGGCTTTGATCCTACGGCGCCCGACCTGCATCTGGGCCATACGGTGCTGCTGCGCAAGATGAAGCACTTTCAGGATCTGGGCCACACAGTTATTTTTCTCATCGGCGACATGACCGGCCTGATTGGCGATCCTACTGGACGCAACAGTGCGCGGCCGCCCATGACGCGCGACGAGATAAATCAGAACGCCAAGACCTATAAAGATCAGGTTTTTAAGATTCTGGATCCTGAAAAGACGGAGATCCGTTTCAACAGCGAATGGCTGCAGGGGCTGACGTTTGAGAACGTTATCAAGCTGTGTTCCAAATACACGCTCGCGCAAATGATGGAGCGCGACTACTTCGCCAATCGTTATCGCGAAGGCGTTCCTATTTCGATGCATGAACTGCTGTATCCGCTGTCGCAGGCGTACGATTCGGTAGCGCTGGAGTGCGATGTGGAGATGGGCGGGACCGACCAGACGTGGAACCTGCTGGTGGGTCGCGACATTCAGCAGGATTACGGGCAGCCGCGCCAGATTGTGGCGACGGTTCCTATTCTGGAAGGTTTGGATGGCGTGGAGAAGATGTCGAAGTCGAAGGGCAATTACATAGGCATCACGGAACCGCCGAAGGTGATGTTCCGGAAAATTATGCAGATTAGCGACCCCATTATGTACCGTTACTACGAACTGCTGACTGATGTGCAAGTGGACGAGATTGAGCGGATGAAGCAGAGTGTGGCGGCGGGGGAAAAAGATCCGATGCAGATGAAGATGGATCTGGGACGCCGGATTGTTGCCGATTTTCACAGCGCGGCGGAAGGCGATGCGGCGAGGGAAGCGTTCGACCGCGAGGTGCGGCAGGGGTTGGAGCCGGCAGATACAGAGACGGTAGAGATGCCGGCCGGAGTGCAGACGGAAAAGGGTATTCGGTTGGATAAGTTGCTGGCGGCGGTGGGATTGGCCGAGAGCGTTACGGATGCGGGCCGGAAGATTAAGGCGGGCGCGGTGGAAGTGAATGGGCAGATTGTGAAGGAACCGGTGATGGCGAATGCGGGCGGCATGCTGGTGCTGCGGCTAGGCAAGAAGTGGAAGCGGGTGCGGTTTTAGGATAAGCGACCCGTTGGCCATGCCTGCGACGTCAGCGGCGAGTAATCCTTCGAACGAGAGCAATGCATCGGTGCGAAGGAAGCGGAGCTTCCTACGAGTCGCGCGTCAATCGGGCGCTACTCCGTTAGAGAGGGGTTGGTTCTGGAATCCGCGTTACGCCTGTTCTTCAAGCTGCCGCCAAATGTCTTCGAGAGCCACCGCAGCATCGTTAGGCAGTAGCAATTGCGTAACCGCTTCCAGGCTTCCTGACTTCCATTGCCAAGCCAATTTGTCGACAGGATCCAGCACGAATATCCGCTCCGTGCCAATCCGTTCGTACTGATGGCATTTTTGGATGACGTGAATTAACTTATCCTCGGGAGACAGTATTTCCACCACGATCTCGACAGGCTCGGTCGGATAATCCTTGATGGACTTCAACGTGGCAATCACGTCCGGAACCGGTTCCCATTGCGGATCGATCCGCAATTCTACTTCAGAGCCGGACTTATATCCGGCACGCCGAAGAGCCTCACGCATGATCCCCTGTAGCACGGCGTGCAACCATGTCGGCATGGTTTTCTGAATTGGCTCTCCGAACCAGTATTCAAAGTACGGCTTCTGCTGCCGGTACCGGGAACGAAACTCTTCGAGCGAGAGAGGTTGTGTGACGGTCGACATGACTTCAGCCTGATAATTTCATCATAGGGTACCGGACTCGCCATTCGCCGCCGGTTTCTCCCTACAGCATGATCAAAGAAGCGCACCCGGTAGTGAGGTCCCGATCTTTACGCGCAGCCGGTTCAGCTAGCGGTGGCCATTTCTATCCTGACTCCGGTAGGATTGTCCGGCATTCGTACGGAGCTTGTTGCAATTCTGCGGCCCGCACCGTCGTACGAGTCGCGCGTGACTCGGCCGGGGCGCGTGGCCCGCTGGTTCCGAGATTCAAACTTCCGGTCGGCGGTAGGTTCAGAAACCGGCGACCTAAGCTGGCCCACGCGCTAAACTTCTACCGATGCACACTATTTGGTTTGCCGGCGTACTCGTTTTTTTGAGAACGTTGGCAATGGGGCAAGAGGCAATCAAGGTCCAGTCTAAGGAAGCCCATGATCACCGACTCGGCTCACCTGCCATCATCCAATCCGACGTGCCTGCGGAACCCGGACACTCCGGCGTCACGGTCGTAGTTGTCGTAGGCCAAGACGGCAATGTTGAGTCCGCGAAGGCAACTCAAGGCCCAACTGAATTATTCCGCCAAGCTGAGGTTATTTCCCTAAGGAGCAAGTTCAGACCGTTTCTGCGAAACGGCCATCCCGTCCGCGTCAGTTTCGAAGATTCCATTGGTATCGTCCCATTCCTACGATGGCTCAATCCAAAAGTCCCTTTTCCAGAGATCAAAGACCGCAACAGCTTGCGAATCAGCCTTCAGCGGAGTGGTTGTTATTTCGGCACCTGCCCAGGCTATACAGTCGAGGTAATGGGCGACGGCGAAGTTGAGTTCACCGGTCGGTCGAATGCATTGGTTATGGGACAGCATCGCAGCCAAATCTCTATGGAGGCCGTCGAGTCGCTCTTGACCGCCTTTCGCCAGGCGGACTATTTTTCCGCGTTGAACTCCTATCGCGCACGAGTTACCGACCAACCGACGTTCACGACCACTATCGAGTTCGACGGCCTGAAGAAATCTGTGACCGACTACGTCGGAGCGCTTGCCGGCATGCCAGCAGTTTTGCACAATCTGGAATCCACTATCGACTCTATCGTCGGCACGGAAAAATGGCTGAAAGGAAATGCGGAGACAGTTCCATCCCTGGTCGCGGAGAAATGGGATTTCCAGGCCGATACTGCCGAAAATCGCGCTCTCTTTGCTCGTGCTATCGATCACGGCGCATCCGATTTAGTGGAAGCATTTACTAACAATGGTGCGTTGGCCCTGACTATAACGGATGACGGCAAAGGCCCGTTGATCAGTGCCGCTGCCAAGGGCGATCTCGAACTTGTGATGCGTTTGCTTGTGGGTCATGCTGCGCCGTCTCCGGCCGTGCTATCTTGCACGCTCGGCGCTGCGGCGCGCAGCGGCTATCTCTCTCTCGTCCATTTCCTACTGGAAAAGGGCGCCGACGTCAATGGTCCGCCCTGTGGCCGAGGCGAAAGGCTAAACGTTCTGATGAATGCAGTAGCTTCCGGCAAGCCCGAGATTGTGCAGGAAATCCTCGCCGCTCATACTGACATCAACGCCGTCACAAATGTAAGCGGCTACGGTGTAATTTCCTTTTTCTTTTATCGTTCGCCCATGAGAGCCTACTCCGATGAAATGGTTAAGTTTTTGCTGGCTGCCGGCGCCAACCCTGACGCCCGCGACAACCTGGGCCAGACACCCGCATTCTATGCATGCCAATTTGGGCATCCTGAGGCGCTTCAGCTTTTGATTGCCGCCGGTGCAGACCCGAACGCTGTGGACAAAAACCAGCGAACCATTGCGATGACGTGTTTTTCTCTACCAGGGTTAAAGGCTCTGATCGATGCCGGCGCAGATCTCACGCTACGTGACAGTTCAGGTCGGACAGTGCTCGATATGGTTCAACAACCATTCTTACTGGAGAAGCGCGAGCTGATCCAAAAGGCCTTGGCCGCAAAGAAGATCCAGCTTCATTGACTACAGACTGGGCTTCACCACTGGCAACTTACTGTCGTGATCGCGGTTCTGTTATTTCGAAAGGCCCGCCGCTTCATCGTCATGCACTCGTCGGCTATGATCGACTATGCGAGAAAGGAGCGTCGAGAAGCGTGCACCTTCGGGCGGATCGTCCGGCATTCGTACGGAGCTTGTTGCAATTCTGCGGCCCGCACCGTCGTACGAGTCGCGCGTGATTAGCTCAGAGCGCGTTCTTGAACTTCCAAGATTCGTCCATCCTGACCGCCAAAAATGGCACACTTTTTCGCCCCCTCCGACATAAGACGTAAATTAGTGGAGTACGCATGGCCTTTACAGTCGCTCCACTTCATAACATCAGCATCTATCCCGGCACACAGATACCATTCGGTGCTGGATTCCTTTTGAGCGATGTTCCGCGATGGCTACGCGAAGACAGTCTCCTGCGGCAGCTAGGCAGGCGCCATAGCGACGCAGTTCAACTCGCTCAGCATGCACTGATCGCCGAATATCCTGCCGCAGGTTATGGTGAGGCCGATCCCGACTGGAAAGGAGACGGGCCGCAATCAATCCAGAACAGCAAATACCAAGCGGCTCTTCTCGCGGGTTTGGCCCTTTGGCTTGCGCGGCCCACATCGGCAGGGTTCACGTTGGTCTTTCATGCTATTTCGTTGAACACGGACGATGTTGAGATGCCGCCCGTAATTCAGGCAGTCGATTCGCACAACAAGGTCGAAAGGTATAACGGCATTCAGGACACTCTCACCTCCCTAAATGACGTAATGGATGCCGCAAAATTGCACAACGCTCTGCTCTCAATTCCAAAGAAGAATGCCGTATGGACCGCCACCCGCGCTCTGTGGTCGGCAATAACGACTTCTGCTGTCGATCTTCGCTATCTGCTTTTTTGGATAGCGCTGGAAGCCCTGTTTGGCCCCAATGAGGGGACAGAAGTTTCGTTCAAGATCGCTCAAAGGATTTCCTTTTTTACCGCAGACGCCAGCAAAACAGCCCGTGAGAATCTGAAAGTGGTCAAGGAGTGTTATTCGATGCGATCCAAGATAGTTCATGGAAGATGGGAAGGAGATCCAAAGATGGCGAAAGCCATGGAAACCACCGAAAATGCTGCCAGAATCGTTTTTCTCTACCTCCTCCGCCACCCGGAACTGATGGCTGTTTTTCGATCCAGAAAGCGTGACGAGTTCCTTGAGGATTGGGTATTCTCCCGCCAGATCGACCCGCCTCCCCTTGCGAATTACCTTGGCGCTTAACTTTGGTCTATATGTCCGTCAAAGCTCAGGCGGGAACAGTAACGCGCACTTCCAGCTTTAGCCTTCCGCACACAACAGCCTAGAGGGATATAAGCCAAAACCTTTTACTTACAACACAATCCTCATACGGTCGAACCGTTTTCGCGGATTATGCAGATGGCCTGTCGGCGGTTCGATTCGGTCACCGACCACCATCCCTTTCCTACCAATTTGATTGGTCCTCCATTTGTGAATCGTGCAAGTGGGCGATAAAGACGTGCGGTTCCGTTTGGGAAATGCGCTGGCATCATTCGACTCCGAGCGGATCGTCCGCCACTCGGAGAAAGGTGGCCAACCTACCAAAAACAGGCCAATCGGCCCGAACGACGTCGTTAAGAAATGTTGCCCGCGAGTCGCCAGGCATTTACCAATTGAGGTTCAAACGCAGGCCGCAGCGCGATGGGATCGCTCCGGGTGGGATTTCCCCGGCCTTATCGTAGCGCTCCTGTGCGTCCGCCCCACCAAGCCTGATTTCTGACTTCACTTGACATATGATGTGGGGCGTAAGGAGTATTACCTATGGCAACCGTCCTAACATCTGCCCAGTCAAGCGATGTTCAAATCAAACAAACGAAAATACTGATCGATAACAAGTGGGTCGACAGCGTTTCGGGTAAGACTTTCGAAACCATCAATCCGGCCACGGGCGAAGTTCTCGCCAGTGTCGCCGAGGCCGATGCCGCCGATGTGGATCTAGCAGTCAAGGCGGCGCGTAAAGCGTTCAACGCCAAGTCGGCGTGGCGCAAAATGTCCGGGTCTGAACGCGGCAAGCTGCTGAACAAGCTGGCGGACCTGATTGAGAAGCATGCTGAGGAGTTGGGCACGCTGGAATCGCTGGATAATGGCAAGCCCAGGCATGTGGCGATGGCGGCCGATATTCCGCTGGTGATTGCGTGCTACCGCTATTACGCGGGCTGGGCCGACAAGATTCAGGGCAAAACCATCCCGATCAACGGCGATTACTTCTGCTATACGCGGCATGAGCCGGTGGGCGTGGTGGCGCAGATTATTCCGTGGAATTTTCCGTTGCTGATGCAGGCGTGGAAACTGGCTCCGGCGCTGGCGTGCGGCAATACCGTCGTGATGAAGCCGGCCGAACAGACGCCGCTAAGCGCTTTGCGCGTGGGCGAACTCATTGTCGAGGCGGGCTTCCCGGAAGGCGTGGTGAATCTTCTTCCTGGTTATGGACCGACGGCGGGTGGGGCGTTGTCGCGGCACATGGATATCGATAAAGTTGCTTTCACGGGATCGACCGAGGTCGGCAAAATCATCATGAAAGCGGCTGCCGATTCGAACCTGAAGCGCGTGACGCTGGAGCTTGGCGGCAAGAGCCCGAACATTGTGCTGGCCGACGCCAATATGGACGAGGCGGTGGAAGGTTCGCACTTCGCGCTGTTCTTTAATCAGGGTCAATGCTGCTGTGCCGGGTCGCGTGTGTTCGTCGAAGAGAAGATCTACGACGAATTTGTGCAGCGCAGCGCGGAACGTGCCAAACGCCGCACGGTGGGCAACCCGCTGGACACCAAGACGGAGCAGGGTCCGCAGGTGGATAACGAGCAGTTCACCAAGGTGCTGAGCTTTATCGATTCCGGCAAGCGCGAGGGCGCAAAGCTGGTGGCGGGCGGCGACCGGGTTGGCGATAAAGGCTACTTTGTTGCGCCCACTGTCTTCTCTGACGTGAAGGACGAAATGAAGATCGCGCAGGAAGAGATCTTCGGGCCGGTCATGAGCATTATGAAGTTCAAAGACACGGAAGAATTGATCGACCGCGCTAACAAGTCGATTTACGGCTTGGCGGCAGCGGTGTGGACGCGCGACATCGGCAAGGCGCATCAGATTGCCAATAACGTTCGTGCAGGCACCGTCTGGGTGAATTGCTACGACGTTTTCGATGCCGCGGCTCCTTTTGGCGGATTCAAGCAATCGGGCATTGGGCGCGAGCTTGGCGAGTACGGCTTGCAGCAGTATTCGGAAATCAAAACCGTCACCGTAAAGCTTTAGTTGCAGCAAGGTTCCCCTAACCCTTACTATGCGGCGAGCGGCAACGGAACAATGTTGTCGTTCGCCATTTTTTGTTACCGATTACAAAATAGATAATTCCGAAGGCTGCTGACAGCACGCCAAGCCTGAGCGCCTGTCGTTTCCACCGGATGACGGTGGTCATGGGCGCTGGCAATTCAGCCAGGTCGGACGGGTAGCTGGGGCAGCCCTTTGAACGCACATCCAGGCGGTACATAGGGCGGCAAGGATCGGGCCGCGGCACCATCGTCTGCACAGTCCAAGGCGGGTAGAGCAAAGCGACCGCGATTGCAATCAGGTACGAGGTGGTTGCTGCGATTCTGGCTGTACTCATTGAATATTTGCTTATCATCGCGCAAGCTACGCGGCGAGCGGCAACTGGACAACGTTGTCGTTCGCCATTTTTGTTACTAAGGCTTCGGTGGCGATGCGGATGAGTTCCTCGGCGCGCGGGCTCAGGTCGAGTTGTTCGGAGAAGCGATGCAACTGGGTGCGGAAAACCCGCCGCAGAATGACGTACGATTCTTCCAGCCCCAGGCTTGGAATGTCGATGAGGGTGAACTTCAGAATGGCATCCATCAGCATAGTCTCCACATTCAGCATCTTGTAAAACAGGCGCCGGTTCTTGATGACGTACCGGACCACTTCCTTGCTGCGGTAGGGGAAGTAGTGCTCGCGCTTCAGCCAGGGCATGTCCTTGGTGTTCAACGAGCGTAGCTCAGCGCCCAGGCGGCAGGCGGCGGAGGCGAAGGCGCGGTCCAGCGCTTCAGTCTGCTGAATGTCGTAGGTGAACATGTTGGTCGGCTTGCCGGAAAACGGATGCGTACAGATGTAGACCAGCACGCCGTAGGCGCATCGCGGAGTCAGCAGGATCTCGGGGTTGCCGTGGAACCACTCGCGCACCCAGGCGCGCATGGAGGTTTGCATTGCCTTCGAGACCGTTGAGTAGGTGGGGAAGTAAGCGGCTGTGCGCTCGCGCGGTGCCTTGGTCCAGACGCTTATGTCAAAGCCCTGACCGGCACACGCAGTGGCTGCGGGCTTCTCCGCGACCTTCTTGTTTTCGGCCTTGCGCGCCGGCATCATAATCAGTTCGCCCATAAAAGTTGCCTCCTAAAAAGCAAACAGCCGGGATTGGTTCCCGGCTGCCTATTCCTATTTGCTCGCTGGTGTGTTCTCTGGAGCGATTTGAACTTAGCATGCACCCCCCGGCAAAACGAACCATGGGGTGTGGGTTGAGCGAAAAAAATTCTCGCTAAGCTGAAGAAAAAAAAGCGGTAAAAAATTTTGAGATTTTTTTCGTACTTTTGTGACTGATAAAGGTTGCT
>PLRJ01000047.1 GCA_003163855.1 Bryobacterales bacterium
CGCGATGGCGGATGCCGCAAACACCGCAAACGTTTTTATCGAGGTCCATTGGTTTGTGATATCGCTGAAGTCGATTGTCATCGCGTGAGCGTGATGGGGAGCACCGATTGAAAGTAGCGCGGCGACGCCGGCAAGCATAAGCAGTTGCCGGTGGCGAAGCGCGAAGAGTATGAGGTTTGGTGAAGGCCCAAATGAGCGCCACCGGTTTTGGACATGCCGTTTCGGCTTAGTTATTTGCAAAGCGTGGTTCTCCTGCTAATGAATTCCGATGAATTAGAAGGACTCTCTAAAACACCGGATGCAAGAAGCATATCTCAACTTGCTTAGGGGTAGCAAGTTAAAATCTTATATTTTTCCTGCGGCGATTTCCGTTACACTTTTTGCAGAGCCGTATGATGCTGCGGCTCTTCGCAAAAGGAGGGCTCGCTGCCAGCCCAAAACGTTAAGCGGCTGCTGGAGTTGCCGGCAAAGCTGCTGAGGAAAATTGAGAAGCTATCTGCTGAAACTGGAAAGAGCGTACCCGACATCATCGCGCAAGGCGTCGCACTTTTTGAGAAAAGAGCGAAGGTGCCAATAAAAACGCCCGGTCGCCAGGACAGATACGCAACGCTTATGAGCGATCCGGGCAAGCGGGCTGTTTTCTCGGAGATTACCGAGGCTCTCGCAGAGCGCGCGGTGGCTTCCATGACTTCCAAAGCCAGAACAGAACGAGCCGTCGAAGGCGGCAAAGCCCGAGCCAAGAATCTCACGGCGGCACAGCGCAAAGCAATTGCCAGCGCTGCCGGACGGGCTTCCGCGATGAAACGCGCCGAGGCCAGGAAAAAAAAAGACGAGGGCGAGTGAGCGCTAATTAAGGCGCTTGCGCTTCGGCTCCCTCGGGCGTCCCATCTTTTCTCCAGCCTCTTTGATGTCATCCAGGTCGACGATGCCGTAGCGGATATCCATGCTGGGCGTGAAGTGCCCCATGATCTTCATGCGCACCCCTTGGGTGATGCCGCGATCTCGCATGTTCTTGTTGGCGGACCTTCGCAGATCGTGAAACAAGAGTCCTTCGTAGCCGGCGCGCGCCGCGGCCTTGTCCCAGGCGTCGCCGACTCCCGCCATCCTACGCCCGTCATAAACGAACAATGCCCTCTCGTCTGGCCACGCCGCATTGTGAAGCTCGAGCGCTTCCAGTAGCGAGTCCAGCATGAGGTCCGGCACGATCGGCACTTCGCGCGGGTGCTTATTTTTGGTAAGCGGAAAGAGGATCACCATTTGCTCGAAGTTGACATCCTCCCAGTCCACGCGCAGCCACTCGCTCTTGCGGCCGCCGACATAGAAGGCACAAGCCGTCAGCGCCTGCAGGTGACGCGGCAGCTCCGGGTACAGCCTGGCCGCGAAGTGTTCTTCGGAGATGAAGCCCTGCCTCGCGTTGCGTTCGATCTCCATAGGGAAGTACGGCAGGGTTGGGACTAAGCCGGGGCGCCGCTTCGCCATCTCCCGCATCGCGCTGCGCAAAAGCCCAACTTCGCGGTTGATGGATGTATAGCTCATATGCTGAGAGCCGGCCGGTTTTCTTCCTTGGTGTTCGAACCGCTCATACGGCCCTGCTTTGCTCGCAGATCCCGGTAGTCGCTCATCACGTCGGTTGTAATCTTGGCCACCCTGAAGAGGCCGAAGTACGGTTTCAAGTGCAGGTCGATCTGGGAGCGGTAGGTCTCTAGCGTTTTCTTGGCGAGCTTGCACCGCTTCTGCAGATATTCGTCCAGCAGCTCCGCGCCCTTATAGGTCGCCGGCGTATCGATAGCCACCAGTTCGCCGCGTGAGCGCCCCCGAATCATAGCGGCTATCGTGTTCACCGCGTCTTCCCTGTTCTCCGACTTGGAGCTCCGACGGAGCTTATGGCCTTCGCCGTCGTAGACTTCCGCCCACCAGATTTTGCCCCGCTGGAATACGCGCCCGAGGCCGTAGGATCGTTTGTGCTTTTTTCGCGCCACTCACTCGGACGCTAGCAGTGGAAGCGCCGGAACACGGACTCGCCGGCGGCGCACGCGCCTGGCTAGGAGGTGTGCCTTTCAATCAGACGGTCAAAATCCGCGCGGCGGAGCCGGACGTGGCGGTCGAGTTTGCAACTCGCTAAAACCTTTTCCTTCATCAGTAATCGAACGGATGGGACTGTCCGGTCCATGTAGGCGGCAGCCGTTTCGATTGTCATCAACTCCGGCCAGCCGTGCTCACCGTTACTCATTTTTGCCGTCGACGCGCCGAAGTTCTCGATCACGGCGGCGGCAATTCTATCGGCTATTTTCTCTTCCAGGGTTGCTTCGTTTGCCACCTATAAACCAACCTCCGACTGGGACTTACGTCCCGGTACTTTCAAAAGATTTCCTATAGCTTTCCACAGGGCGCGACCGCAACAGTGCCAGCATTCAAAGACCAGCTTTCCGCTTGGCGCAATCGGGTTCCGCCGCAGAGCTACCCACTCAATTACCCACTCAATACGCGCTTCACGCTTCTATTTAAAGAAGCCCAAAGCGGCCCAATGTCGAGATAAATCGGTAAATGTAAGCCGGTTCTGGCTAGCTCGTTTGCCTCCGGAGCAAAAGGTCATAAGTTCGAATCTTATCGGGCGCACCAGTTCTAGTTCTTCCCCCATTCAAGCCGAAAATCTGCGGACGAAGTGAATCACCAGCGCGATGATGCCGATTACCAGCAGCAGGTGAACAAGTCCGCCGGCAACGTGGAATAGCAGCCATGAGACCAGCCAGACGCCGAAGAAAAGAACCGCCAGGATTAGAAATAGAAAATCTCTCAACATAGATCCCTCCAAGTTAGCGTACGAACTTTGGCGGCCACGATCCTCCCGCGCCCCGACGCGAGCCTCCTGCCGCCGCGATCCGCGGGTCCACCGCAAAGCGGGTAACGCACCGTGCCTTCGGAACATGCTCCGCTACCTTGTGGTGTAGTTCCTCTTTCACAAACCAAGATCCAACTGCAGCGGCTCTGGCACAGTTCCCAGACGCAGACGTGCCAAACCCACTTCGCCCCAGCCTTCCCGAATCCAGCTTTTTTCCCATTCCCAGCGCTGCAGGTCGCTGGCGCTGCCTTCCTCCCAAGCAAGCTTCGACAGAATTTCGACCACGTCGTAGGCCTCCGCCAGGCGCCCCTTCTCGCGCAGCAAGTTAAATACACATGTCCCTAAAGTCCTTGCGGCCTCAACCGGACAAACCGCTTCCGGAGCACGCAGATGCCGCTCGGCGTCGCGCAGATGGCGCAGACAGTCGTCCGGGTTGTTGCGCCACCGTGCAAACAGTTCGATGGTTTCATTCAGCGCTAGTCCAGGCGCAGGCTCTTTCGGCCGCTTGGTGAAAATCACCGACGCCCGGCCTCCGAACGCCAACACCTCTCGGTACTCTGCAGCCACGCCGTCGAAAACAAACAGGCACCTCGGCCGTGCGCAGAATTCCCGAAGCGCCGCTTCGTTCTCGGCCGCTGGACCGGCGAGCTTGAATCCGAGCACATGCGCTGTGTCGCCCACAACGCCGGTCCGCTGGCGCTCCAGGCAGTCGATCCAGAACACTCCTTCGAAATCACGGCTATGCGCGTACGCGAAACTGAGCGCGCTTTCGCGCGGAACGTCGTAGCAAATACCCGGCTGATCCAAGACCCGATGTTCCAGGTCCGCATTCATCCCGCTGTCTACATCCGAAACGTCCGCACGCGGCGGCAAAACCTCGGCCACGCTTAGCTTCAGCGGCATCTGCTCAACAAGCCATCGTCGGAGTTTGCGCCGCCCCTTCCGGGCATCAACTGACAAATCGAAAAATCTCGACTTTAGAAGTACCTGAGGAAAAGCGCAGGCACGCACTAAAACAAACGCCAGCGAGGTGCCCAGTTCACGCGGTTGGTCCACCAGCACCGGTTCCCATTGCTGGCGGGACCAGGCGCCGGGAAGGGAATCGGGTGAAAGCAGAAGCAGGCAAATATCAGACGAGAGCGCCGATTCTACCGTCCCCAGAACTTCGTTCGCCGACGGAATGACGGCATTGGCGTGCAAATGGATGGACGGACAGTTGGCCTCGATATAAACCCGTAAGTGATGGGCCGCTTCCAGGTCTGCCGCAGACGAGCAGATTATCAGTGATTGCATGACGTACTGACTTCCTATTCTCTGGTAACACTCCTACCCAATAAAACATGGCTATTCCCTATCTAACCCGATGTTCCCGGAAAGAACGCAATATGTATCACCACGTAAAACAACTCATGTACACTGTCCGAGTGGACGCGCCAGATCCACGCTTCGGCACGATGTTGCTCGAACAATTCGGAGGCGCTAACGGAGAATTAGCCGCCGCTATGCAGTATTCCGTTCAGGGCATCAACTGCGACGACCCTGAGCGGAAGGATCTGTTGATGGATATCGGTACGGAGGAACTCAGTCACCTGGAAGTCATCGGCGTGTTAACGCGCATGCACCTTAAGCCGATGAAGAGCAACCGCAGCGCCGCCGAGGCCGACCCTCTAATCGCGATCTGCGGCGGCGGTGGCGTTAACTTGTACAACTCCATGGGCTCGGCCTGGACCGCCGACTATCTTAAGATTACCGGCGAAATGGACGTCGATCTTAGAAGCAATATAGCCGCTGAATCGCGCGCCAAGATCACCTACGAACGGCTGATGGGTTTCACAGACGACAAGGGCACCCTGGATGCCCTGCAGTTTCTGATGACCCGTGAGATCACTCACATGAAAGCCTTCACCGCTGCGCTGGAAAGTTTAGGTAAGCCTGAATTCTCCATAGGCAAGCTGCCGCCTACGCCCGGCGTTGTAGACCAGTATTTCAACGACTCAACCGGCCATGGCGACCGCGGCGAATTCGATGCGCGCGGTCCCTGGAATCAGGGCGGCAGTTGGGAATTTGTTCCCGCCCCTGCCTTCAAACAGTTCAGGTCCGCCGAAACCGGCGAGCGGGAACCCATAAAACTAAACGGCAAATAAGGAGTAAAGCATGTCAGAACTAAAAGAACTATTGATTGAAGAGATGCAGGATATTCTGCACGCCGAGAATCAGCTTACAAAAGCGCTTCCCAAGATGTCGCAGGCGGCCCGCAACCCCAAACTGCGCGAGGCCTTCGAGAAGCACCTCACCCAGACGCGCGGGCACATTGAACGCTTGGAGCAGGCTTTCGAGTTATTGGGCGAAAAGGCGCAAGCAACGCCGTGCAAAGCTATGGAGGGCTTGGTGGCCGAAGGCTCCGAGCGCATTCAAGAGAGTGAAGGCAAAAATGATGTTTCAGCCGATCTTGCCCTCATCGGCGCAGCGCAGAAAGTTGAACATTATGAGATCTCCGGCTATGGCACGCTGCGAACGCTCGCTAGGCAGCTTGGTGAGTTGGAAGTGGAAAAGCTTCTGACTAGAACGCTCGGGGAGGAGGAGTCGGCAGACTTTCTTTTATCTGAAGTGGCTAAGCCAATCATTCAGGCGGGAACGTCAGAATTGTATGAGGCTCAAACGGGAAAGAAGCAGACGGCTGGCGTACGTTAACGTTTGGAGGGGTTGCAATCGCAACCCCTTCTTTTGAACGGTTTGAGCTACTTGCTATCCCCGCCGGATGGCGCATGTGACCACGGCTGTCCTTCGTACTGCCAATGCCGGCTGACGTAATCGCTCGAAGTCATCACAATCATAATTACCAGCCACACTAATCCCGCCACGCAGAACAACCGCGTCAACGTGGTGCTGTAGCGTACTCCCATGAAGATCCAAGCCACCAGGCTTACCTTTGTCAAGGCGATCAACATGGCGAGAACAATGTTGAACTCGCCTAACTCCAGAAACGAAGCGGCCGAAGTGGCAAAGGTCAGCACAATCAGCGCGGCCCAGACTGCAACTAAGGTTCCGACCTTAGGAATGTGATGCGTAACATGAGAATCGTGGCCGTGCGCAGCCGTTTGTGTGCTCATCGTCTATGTCCAATCAGATATAGCAAGGGGAAAAGGAAAATCCAGACTACGTCGACAAAGTGCCAGTAAAGACCAATCATTTCAACTGGCGTGTAATACTTGGCGCCGAAGTTGTCGCGATAGGCTTGCACCACCAGGTAGGTTAGCAGTCCCAGACCAATAATCATGTGGATGGCGTGCATGCCGGTCATGCAGAAATAAAGGAAGAACAAAATCTGTGCCTGATGGAGGAACTGCGGAGCTTCCGGATACTGAAAGCTCGCACCGGGAATCAGGTGTTCCACATACTTGTTGTGATATTCAAACGCCTTCACGACAAGAAATGCCGTTCCGAAAATCATCGTCAGGATCAGAAAAATAATCAGCGGCTTCTTCTGGCTAAGTTGCGCGGCGCGCACACCCAGGGCCATGGTCAAGCTGCTGCAAAGAAGAATGGCCGTATTGCTTCCACCGAGGAAAACGTCCATGTAGACGCTAGTGCTGGCGAAAGCCGCCGGGTACAGATTGCGATAGATCACATAAGCAGTGAACATGCCGCCGAAGAACAAAACTTCGGTAATCAGGAACGTCCACATTCCCAACGTTGCCGAATCCAGTTGCTGGTCGGCGGTTGCGAAATGGTGACGAAGATACGGATCGTGCGCGTGCTCTTCTAAGTCCGCGTGCGGATTGACGACAAGATCAGCCAATGACTTCCTCCAACGGACCGTAATTGTAGGCTTCTTCCGTTACGATCGGGGTTTTATCGAAATTAAATGTGGTCGGCGGCGAATCAATCTGCCACTCCAGACCAGCTGCGTCCCACGGGTTCTTGCCCACTCTCGGCCCGTATTTCCAAGACCAGATGAAGTAAATCATAGGAATCAGAAACGCGACGCCCAGCACCGAAGCGCCAGCGGTTGATAGCACATTCAGCACCTGGAACTCCGGGGGATAGGCGCTGTAGCGGCGCGGCATGCCCAGGTAGCCAAGCACGAACTGCGGCAGGAAAGTGAGGTTAAAGCCGATGAACACCATCAGCGCCGCAAACTTGGCCCATCCTTCGGGATACATGCGGCCAGTCATCTTCGGCCACCAGAAGTGCAACCCGGCCATAAAAGCCACCACCATGCCGCCCACCATTACAAAGTGGAAGTGCGCCACCACAAAATAAGTGCCATGCAGCGCCACGTCGGTCGCCAGCGTCGAGAGGAACAGACCGGTAAGGCCGCCGATTGTAAACAGGCCGATGAAAGCGAAGGCATAAAGCATCGGGCTTTCAAACGTCACCGAGCCCTTGTACATGGTCGCCGTCCAGTTAAACACCTTCACGGCCGAAGGAACAGCCACGAAGAACGTCAGGAACGAAAACACCAGTCCGGAGTACATGCTTTCGCCGGTGATGAACATGTGATGTCCCCACACCAGGAAGCCCAGCACAGCAATACCCATGCTTGAGGCGGCAATAAAGTTGTAACCAAAGATGCGCTTCTTCGAAAAGCACGAAATAACTTCGCTGATGACGCCCATGCCCGGCAGAATCATCACGTACACGGCCGGATGGGAGTAGAACCAGAAGATGTGTTGGAACAGAATCGGATCGCCGCCGATATTTGGATCGAAGATGCCGACATGCGCCACGCGCTCCGCCGCGATTAACAGCAGTGCGATGGCAACCACCGGCGTTCCCAGAATCTGAATCAGCGCCGTGGCGTAGTGTGCCCAGACAAAAAGCGGCATGCGTCCCCAGCTCATTCCCGGTGCGCGCATTTTATGCACGGTAACAATGAAGTTCAGGCCGGTGAGGATGGACGAGAAGCCGGCAACAAATGCGCCCAGCGCTGCTGCCAGAACGTAAGAGTTCGAATAAGTTGTGCTGTAGGGAGCGTAGAAGGTCCAGCCCGTATCCACGCCGCCGCGCGCCACCGCGAACACCGCAAACAGCGCGCCGACGATGTAGATGTACCAGCTAAGCAGGTTAATGCGAGGGAAAGCCAAATCCTTCGCGCCGATCATGATTGGCAGCAGGAAGTTGCCCAGCGTCGCCGGTATCGACGGTATTAGGAAGAAAAAAATCATAACAATGCCATGCATGGTGAACAGGCGATTGTACGTTTCGGGCGAGAATAATCCGTTCGGCGTGGTGAGATGCAGCCGCACCAGCACCGCGAACGTCCCGCCAATGAAGAACATCAGCGTGATGGAAAACAGATACAGCATCGCGATGCGCTTGTGATCGGTGGTCAGCAGCCAGCTTTTCCAGCCGTGCTCGACGTTGAGGTAATTGAGCTTTTCCTCTTCGATGGGCGATTCGGGAGATGTATGAACTAAAGTTGCCATAGTTTATTTACCTTGTTATTCCATCTGTTTGGCAGCGGGCGCGACGGTGGCTTTCGCCTTCGGCGCAATCACTATCGGCGGCTGCTGGCTGCCTTGCTGCGACGCTGGTCCGCTGCTCGACAACGACTTGATGTAAGCGATCAGCTGGATCACGTTCTCTTCGCTCAATTGTCCCTTAAAATTTGGCATGATATTCGGCTCGAAACCAGCCACAATCTTTGCGTTGGGCTCCAGAATCGATTCCCTTAAATAAGCGTCGTCTGCCAGCACTGTCTGGCCGCCCGCTAACTGAACTGGCTTGTTATACAGGCCGCGCAGCACCGGGCAGCGTCCCTGCTGATCCAGCAAGTGACAAGTAGAGCAGCCGTTTTGAGTAAAAAGCTTCTCGCCCTGCTCAGCTAAGCTGCCGCCGCCGCCGCCGCCGCCCGACCAGCTCTCATATTCATTACGTTCCATCACCGTAACCCAGCCAATCATCCTGGCGTGCTGGTTACCGCAGAATTCAGTGCAGAAAATATGGTACTTGCCTGCTTTGCTGGGAGTGAACCACAGCGTGTCGTAGTAGCCCGGAACCACGTCATGGCGCACCCGAAACGCCGGAATAGAAAAACTGTGAATCACATCTTCCGACGCCATGGTCAGCTTCACCGGCTGACCGATCGGCACGTGTAGTTCATCAATTTCGCGATAGCCGTTCGGATACTGAACTTTCCACATCCACTGCTTGCCGGTAACGAACACCTCCATCGCATCTTTCGGAGGCGTAACCGCGGCGTAGAACAAGTCGGCCCCCCACCAGAACATCACCAGCATGACGATAAACGGAATCACCGACCAGCCGATTTCCAGGAAGTTCGACCCTTCAATTTGTGTGGCTTTTACACCCGCTTTCTTGCGATATTTAACCGCAAAAAAAGGTACGCCTACGAAGATGATGACGGTCATCACCAGCGATACAATGCACAGGAACCACCACAACTCATCGATTTGCGCCGCCTGTTTTGAGGCGATCTCGGCAATTAGTCCAAGGTCTGCAAACAGCAGGCTAGCGGGCATGCCGTGCCTCTTTCAATCCAGCGTTTAACTTCTTCGTATGATCTTTCCGAATGGACATAATGACGAATCCGGCTAACAACAATACAGTCAGTGTGCCGGCTATCTTCAGCAGATTCACAATAGCCAGCGTGTAGCGTCCTGATGCCGCATCGTAATGCAGGCAAAATAGTAGGATGTAATCCGCCGGGCTGCCGATCTTATGTTTGGATGCTTCCAGCAGCGCCATCTTCACATCCTGCGGAGCGTAGGCGACGCCATAAAAATAGCGCGAAAGCTTTCCGTCCGGAGTAGCCACCATAATGCCCGCGGCATGCACAAACTGCTTGGAAGGTTCATCCCAGTTGTACTTCCAGCCAACCGCCTGAGTCAGCGCGGTTATGGATTGCTGCGTGCCCGTCAGGAAATGGAAACCATCGCCATAACCGGCATGCAGAAAGTCTTTGGAATAATCGGCCTTCTTTTGCAGCGCTTCGCCCGGTGTATCGTTCGGATCGAAACTTACCACCAGAACGTTATAGTCTTTGCCCGGAACCAGCGGCAGACGGCTCAAGCTCTTAGTCGTCTCGCTAATACTCATCGGACAGATGCTCTTGCACTTGAAGTACACCATTGAGATAACCACCGGCTTGTCGCCAAAGTAGCTCCGCAGCGGCATCAACTGCCCGTTCTCATCTTTGAAAACGAGGTCAAGCGGAATCTGGTGGTTAAGATTCTGGTCAATCCCCACGCCGCGTGCAATGGCCGGGCGCGGGAACTGCGCGCAAGCAGAGGCTGCTGCTATTCCAAAAATCAAAAGCCCTTTCGCAAAACTACTGCGCATTTTTCCTTATTTCTCCCTGAATCTGGGGACGCTGATACGGCGCCGGCATGTCCGCCAGGCTGTGTGAAAATTCTTCGCCTGTTCCACCCGGCGTTGTTAAGCCTTGTGGCGCATCGGGACGCACGTTCAACCGCGACACCACCAAGCCCATCGCCTGGCTGATCGGCACATGGAAATGGCCGTCTTTATCTTTGCCGCTCAGGTTTAACACATCCTTTTCATGCGCGCGCATGGCGGGCACATCGTCCCATGGATGCACTTCAAGTTGCGGGGCCGGCGGCACCACCCTCGCTGGCGACAGCGGACTAGGCAAATCGCCGGTTGGATGCATCGGCTTCAGGATGGCTTCCATTCCTAGAATCAGCACGAATCCAAAGAACGCCAGCAAGGCCACAATTCCCAATGACCAGATAACTACCTTCGGAGGTGCGTCTGAACCCTCGTAGGCGGTTTCTCCATCGGCGCCAAGCACCGGTACCGAATCAAAAGTGTGCGGCGGATGAACTAAGTCATTTGACTTTTCTGATGGATCGCTCAAGCAATTACCTCCTCGGGCATGGCTGCCTGCACGCGCCCGTCACGCAGCGGCAGCAGCGGACTTCGGCGCAACTGCCCAATGAAAACATAAACCCAAATTCCTCCCAGTCCAAAGAACGCCGCGAAATCGGTCCAGTACATGGTGAAGCCTTTGGATGTCCCCAGCAGAGCACCCGCGCTATGATTCCGGAACGTCGGCTCGACAATCCAGAACAGGTCGATGATGCGCGCGCACAGCAGCCAGATGGCAACCCGCATCAGGCGCCGCGGATCGCGCTTGCGCTGCTGCGAAAGCAAGGCCAGGAACGGGATAAGGAACATCGATAAAGCAACCACCACGCATAGTACTCGCCAGAAGCCGCCGGTGCGGTCGGCGTACCACGACAGCTCCTGCGGCAGGTTGGCCGGCCACGTGATAATCAACTGCGATGCCGATAGATACGACCAGAAGATAGTAAAGGCAAACATCAGGTTGCCCAGATCATGCAGAATACGCGCATTAATGCGTCCGCCAAAACGGTCGCCTTTAGAAGCCAGCACGATAACCAGGTTGGTAAGCGCAAACGTCTGAAGAACGTTGCCAATCATCAACATGCCGCCGTAGACCGTCGAATAATACTGCGCGTCGGCCGACAATATCCAGTCGATATAAGCGAAGGTGCAGGCCAGCACATAAACCAGCAGCATAGGAGCGCTGAAGGCGCGCAGCTTTTCGCGCAGACCGAAGTCGCCCGTCTCATCCTGCAGGTCGTACCACTTGTTGAGCCGCATGCCAATCAGATAGAAGATCGCAAAATAGATCACCGCTCGGATGATGAAGAACGGCGTGTTCAAATAACCCGCTTTATGCTTCAAAAACTCGTTATTTTGCACCAGGTCCGCATGCGTCCAGGGGTAGAGATACTTCATCCCGAACAACAGCACGACGAAGAACAACGCTATAAGAGGCAGCGTGCGCATCTGCGCCACCAGAAAGCGCCGCGCCGTCACGCCCCACTTCCCACCGACCACATTATTCAAAAGCAGAATGCCCAGCCCGCCAAAAGCAAAACCGGCCCAGTAGAGAAACGCGAACAGATAAGACTGGAAAAACTGCTGCCTCTCGGCGAAGAAGCCCGCCAGGCACAGCAGAATCCCAAGGCCGCCGATAACGCCCGCAATGCGTTCCACACTCGCCGCCTTGGGGCTGAGCTTTATCTCAGGGATGTGGACCTGCTCGAATTCCTGCGTAATCACTTACTTCCTCCAGCGGCCGGACCGCCTCCAACTGCTGTATTCGAGAATGTTGCGGCCACATCGGCCGGCGCATTCTGGCTCAACTGCAAAGCACGGATATAAGCCGCAATGCGCCACCGGTC
>PLRJ01000051.1 GCA_003163855.1 Bryobacterales bacterium
GACTGAGCTACGGGCGCATCTACCTAAGAAGTCTAGCGCAGTGCTACTTCGTGCTGACCAAGCCGGGACGGGTAGGTTTGTGGTTGGCGGCGGATTTAGCGTTCAAAAGCTCTTCAATGTGCTTGCGGATGGCTTCCTCGGTCATCATCTTGTCCCAGTCGTCGCTTTCCATGGCGGGCGTCTGGTAATGGATAACGCCTTTGCGATCAATTAAGACAAGCTGCGGCACTACGAAGCGCTCGGATCCGAAGTTCATGAAGGAAACCATCTGCTGTTGCGTGACCCAACCCACCGGGAAAGTTGTATGCTGCTCGCGGGCGAAGTCGTCCACTTTCAAATCGGCGTTGGGATTGACGGCGACGTCGAGCACCTGCAAGCCGCGCGGGCCGTATTCGTCCTGCAATTTGCTCATCAGGTGGGACGCTGCCTGACAGTGCGGGCACGTCGTGAAGATGAACTCCAGCGCTACCACTTTTCCGCGGTACTGCTCCAGTGTTTGCGGTTCTTTTCCGGGAATATTGAACGTGAAACTGGGTGCGGTGCGTAGCCCTTCCGCGGCGGAAGCGCCAAACCCGATGAGACCCAGACCAATGCCAGCCAACAGCGATGTGCGCGCGATCAGCGCTAAACCTTTCATTCCTTCTCGGCTCCCGTTTTGAGTTTATCTCGAATGCGTTTGGAGGGATTCGTGCGGCAAATCTGATTCGTTTTCCACACCCTCCACGCTTGTTACTAAATTACCAGCTAAATGCGTTAGGAAGTAGCCGTTGTCACCCGATCCTTTAAACGTCGTGGGCGTGTCCACAGTGGGATCGCAATGCCGCCATTTGCCGCGCAGAATCTTTTGATAAGCCAGGAAGAAGGCTGCGGCTTGCTGGTCTGAATCCCACTCCGATGAGTACAACAATATGGGCCGCTTGGCCTTGGTGTGCGCCAAAACCTGGAACTGTCCACCCAGGAGATGACCGGAAAAGGCGGCGGCGGGCTTCTCGCCTATGTATTGACGGAGCATAATGGAATGGTCGAACTCGCCCACTGAACCGTCGGTAACCTCCTTCGTTTTGTCGTCCAACTGGACCGCGGGCAAGGCCGGCTTGGTTGGTTTGACGTGGCGGAAATACATGTCCGGATGCATGATCTGCGACGAGTCCACCGGCGGGTCTGTGAAAACGGCGGCGAAGGCCGCTTTGCCCATCTTCTTGTAGACTGCGTCGAAGAACACCGTACCCTCGGAATAGGGAAACAGAAGGGACTGCTGGATATAGAGCGGCGACCCTTTCAGCACCGGGTAATCGGCCATCGATGTTTCGCTAGAATCGGCCACATTCTTAATCATTTCCGGGGTGGGCACGGGCGGCTGACCGTTCTGCTTCAGCTCGAAGGCGATCATCAGCCACGACGCCTGTCCTTCGACAACCGCGGTGTGAGCCAGGTTCTCGTCGTCGTTGGAAGGCGATTCCTCCATGAACTTGTTCAGGTCGAAATATTGATCGGCCAGGGCGTGCGACAGTTCGTGCGCCAGCGTCGTGGTTTCGGCCGCAAAGGACGAACCTTCCAGCATGAACAGCTTGCGTTCGTCATAGTCGTAGAAGGCCGCCGCTTGTTCGGTCAGCAGATCGATAGTGGATTTTTTCAGGTCGAAATTTTGCGGCACTAATCCGAAGAGCTTGAGCGAGATTTCATCGGCATAGATCTCATCGGGCTTCAATGTCTTCTTTATGCGTTTGCCCAGGAACGAGCGCAACTGCCGCTTGGACATGCGGCCAGACGTGACCGGGTGCTTTTCGGTAAGGCCGGTTATCTCCGACAGCGATTTGACGATGGAGTCAATCTGGGCAAAGGCTGGATCGTCATTCTTGCGCTCGCTGGCCGCGAGCAAGAAGACAGCGAATGATAATCCGGCAAAAACGCATAAAGCTTTTCGGAGCATTACAGGGGCGCGAGGGGCTATCTATAGACTACAGAATCGCTTTCCGGTAGTGCCCATTGCGCTATTCTGGAATCGCTCCCCCGCCCTACGTACTCCATGGATTTTCTTGCCGGTTTGAATCCGCAACAACGCGAAGCTGTAGCCCACGTGGAAGGTCCGCTGCTGCTGCTGGCGGGTGCAGGCAGCGGTAAAACCAGGGTCATTACGCATCGTATTGCGCATCTTATTGAGGCGCACCATACGCCAGGTCCGGCGGTTCTGGCGGTGACTTTTACCAATAAGGCCGCGCAGGAGATGCGCGACCGCGTGAACAGCCTGCTGACCGATACCAGCACGTACAAGACCCCCACTGTTTCGACTTTTCATTCGTTCTGCGTGCGCACGCTACGGCGCGATGGCACAACGCTGGCCGATATTCGTCCGGGCTTCACACGCCAGTTCACCATCTACGACGATGACGACCAGGTGGCGTTGATCAAGTCTATTTACAAGCAGATCGGGCTGGATGAAAAGTTTATGCCCTACCGTGGCGTGCTGTCGAAAATCAGCCATGGCAAGGGACATGAGGAGACGCCGCTCGACTGGCTGCGCGCCGCAACAGACCCGAAACTGACGCGGCTTGCCAAAATTTACGAACTGTATGAGGAGCGGCTGAAACAGGCCAATGCGCTGGATTTCGACGATCTGCTGATCCAGACTGTACTGCTGCTGCGGCACGATGAAGCGCTGCGGAAGCTTTATAACCGGCGCTATGAATTCGTCATGATCGACGAGTATCAGGACACCAACCGGACCCAATACGAGCTGATGCAGTTGCTGACAAAAGAGCGCGGAAATGTTTGCGTGGTGGGTGACGAGGACCAGTCGATTTATGGCTGGCGCGGCGCGGATATTCGCAACATTCTTGATTTCGAAAAGGATTATCCCAACGCGGTGGTGATCCGGCTGGAGCAGAATTACCGTTCCACCAAGAACATATTGGAAGCCGCCAGCGCCGTGGTGGCGAATAACACAGAGCGCAAAGGTAAGTGGCTTTGGACCGATTCCGACCAAGGATCGAAGGTGGGCTATTACGAAGCTCCCGATGGCGAGAACGAGGCGCTGTTCATTGCCGACACGATTGAAAAGATTCTGTCGCGCAGTCCGCGGGAACGGGTAGCGGTGCTTTATCGCACGAACTTTCAATCGCGCCAGATTGAAGAAGCGCTGCGGCGCTACAACCGCAAATACCTGGTGGTGGGGGGATTCAGCTTCTATCAGCGCGCTGAAGTGAAAGATCTGCTGTCTTACTTGAAGGTAGTTCTTAGCCCCCAGGATTCCATCAACCTGCTGCGGATTATCAACACGCCGGCGCGTGGAATAGGCAAAGGAACGGTTGAACAAGTGGAGCAGTGGGCGCTGCAGAACGGCACCAGTGTCTGGCAGGCAATGCCGCAGATGCTGGCGGCGAAAGTGTTCCCGGCCCGGGCCGAATCCGCCATTAAGTCTTTCGTGAAGTTAATCTCGGAACTAATTGAGGATGCGCAAGTTAAACCTGTACATGAGCTACTGAGGCAGATTCTATCCAAGAGCGGCTACGATTCTATGCTGAAGGCCGATGTATCACCGGAATCGGAGACGCGGATGGCGAATCTAGAAGAATTGGTGAATGCAGCGGTTGAAGCTCACGAACGGGGCGAAACGGCTGCGGATTTCCTGGACCATGCTGCGCTGGTGGCCGATGCGGACAGCGTGGATGAGCAGGCGCCGGTGTCGTTGCTGACCATTCACAACGCCAAAGGGCTGGAATTCTCGAACGTTTTTCTGGCAGGTATGGAAGAGGGGCTCTTTCCGCACAGCCGGTCGCTGCTGGCCGAGAACGCGATGGAAGAGGAGCGGCGGCTGTGCTACGTGGGAATGACGCGCGCGGAGAAGCGGTTGTACCTTACATGGGCGCGCTACCGGCGGCGCTTCGGCGGAGGGCAGCCAGAAGCCTGTCTACCGTCGCGCTTTCTAAACGAGGTTCCAGCAGCGCTGCGGGAAAGGCTTTCGCCCTTCAGCCAGCCGCATCGTGACGACGTGGATCTGTTTTCAGAACAACACGATGTCAGGGAATCGGTAAAGAAAAACTTGTACACGGGGCGAACCGTGAATTCGGTGGAAAACATAGCGCAGTTTTTTGCCGAGCGCGGTATGCCTCCGCCGTCGGGCTTTACCAGACGGCCGACAGCGCAACCGCCTGCGGGGGCAGCGTCGCCTACTCCAAAGGCACCTATTGCAGCTCCCATTGCAACTCCCCTGCCAGCTTCGCGCTCGGTGCCCCCGCCGCCGAGGCCGACGGCTATTCGTCAGACACCTGTTCCTCAGGCAGGCGGATTTAAGTCTGGATCGACCATCAATCACCCGAAGTATGGCGTTGGCAAAGTATTGCGGCGCGAGGGAGATGGCGAAGATGCGAAACTAACTATAAGCTTCCCGGGTTACGGGCTGAAGAAAATTGTAGAGAAATATGCAGGGATCAAACTAGACGAATGAATACGAAGCACGTAGAAGACACAGAAGAACGAAAGAAGTTAAAGCGCGCGGCGCGCAAGAAAGCGGCGCCGAAAGCCAAGCGCGATGCTACGGTCGCGCGCGGCTCAGAAAAGCGCAAAGTGAAGAAGATTTCTAAAGGCCAGCGCAAGCGTTAAGCTTTCGCACCCGCACTCGCGCCGGACTTTATCTGCTTCAAGGTAATGCCCGGCGTGGAGATGTGGAATCCTACCCGCTCCATCGCGCTCCTGACATAGGGGTTGCGCATAAACCAACGCCACACATTTCCTGTCAGCAGGTTTTCCATGCTGAGCAGGGCTATGCCTACATCTATGCCAACGACGTCCTGATTGACCCAGATGTTTTCACCCTTCCAGTTGGGGTGAAAAGCGTCGGTGAAGCCGTATTTTTGATAGATCTTTTCGCCGTAGAGGCTGCGCATCCGGCGTAGTACGGGCAAACAGATTTCGGGCGCGAACATCAGGGAACCAGCGGCGGCGCAAGGAACCAGGGTTCCGTTGATAGGTCCGGCAATGGGCGGTCCACCCCAGTTGACATAGCCCTCCTGACTATCGGATACAGTGATGCCCCACATGTCGGGTCCGTAATCGGAGAATCTGCCCTGCAGGCTGATGCAGAAATCGCGATGGGCGTAGGTGGCTATCTGCGAGTTTTCAAAGTAGTCGACGTAGGAGGGATCGCCATCTTTCTGATGCCGGAAATCGACCCAGGCGTGCGCGAACTGGTGGGTAAACAAGGGTCCGCCGCTGATGAATTTCCATTTTTCGTAATGAACTTCGGGCCGCAGCCAGGCATACCAACTCTCTGCAGGAATGCCGTGCCTGGGAGATCCGATGGCAAGCAGATAGAGGATGGAGGCTTCGCTATATTCGTCCCAGCGCGAGTGGATAAAGCCCGATCCGGGACGCGTTCCGTGCGACAGGACGTGTTTGTCGCCATTTAGCATCCAGTTGAAATCGACGCGTTCGAAGATCTGTTTGGCGAGGGTATGAATCTCTTTGTCAGTGGAAAAGTAGCCGTCGGCGGTTAAGACTCCGGCCAGCAACAAGGCAGTGTCGATGCTCGATATCTCGGAGTTCAAGCGGCGCTCGCCGCTGCTTGCATCCATGAAGTGGAAAAACCAGCCGTGGTCATGAAAGGCGTGGGTCCACAGAAAGCGAAGCGTGGTCAGCACGCGCAGGCGCGCCTGATCTTTATGCACCCAGCCATGCTCCGCGCCGATGCAGAGGGCGGTTAAGCCGAAGCCTGTGGCGGCGATGCTGGCGACGTTGCTTGAGGGCGATCCGTCCATGCGGGCGCGGTCGAGGATGAGACCGGTGTGCGGGTTCCAATGATCCCAGAAATAGCGAAAGCTGCGCTCTTCATAATCGGCAAGGAGGGCGAGGTCGGAGGTGCTGAAATTGGGCACAGTGGTAGCGGCTACTGCGACACCTGCGGTTGCGGTGAGCATAAAATGCCGGCGCGTGAATAATGCCACGTCAGACAAGAAGTGTGTAAAGGAACCTTTCTATCATTACTTAGCCCGTGTGGGCAAATTCATGGCACGGTAAAAAGTTATACTGGCGCATTAACATGAACCAACTTCTGAAAAGAAAAAACATAGATGAGTTGGTAGCTGACACGCACGTTGAAGGTAAACGCCTGAAGCGTTCCCTTGGTCCCTGGAGCCTAATCGCCTTCGGCATCGGCGCGGTGATTGGCGGAGGTATTTTCACCGTCACCGGCACCGCGGCGGCTGGGCAGCACATGGACACGCCTTCGATACTGAACGCTCCCCTGCTCGACCTGATGATGAATGGATTTGCCGCCACTTCCACTATTGGACGCCCCGGAGCGGGTCCAGGTCTCACTTTGTCGTTCATTCTGGTCGCCATAACTTGCGGATTCGCAGCTTTGTGTTACGCGGAACTGGCATCCATGATCCCTATAGCAGGAAGTGCTTATACCTACGCGTATACGACTATGGGAGAAATCTTTGCCTGGATCATTGGTTGGGACCTTATTCTTGAATACGCCGTATCCAACATGTCCGTGGCTGTCGGATTTTCAGCCTACTTTAACGTCATGTGCGACTACATTTTTGGTGCCCATTTGCCCCAACAACTCTCCGAACCGTTCTTTGTGGACGGGCACCGGAGCGGCAGCTATTTCAACATTCCCGCATTCCTCATTGTTATGGTCTTGAGCTGGATACTGGTGCGCGGAGTAAAGGAAAGCGCCGAGGCCAATAACGTGATGGTGGTGATTAAACTGGGCGCGGTGCTGCTGTTTGTCTTTGGGGCGGCGCACGCGGTGCAGGCGTCGAACCTGCATCCTTTTCTGCCGAACGGTTTTCCCGGAGTGATGAGCGGTGCGGCCATCGTGTTTTTCGCGTTCATTGGTTTCGATTCGGTCAGTACAGCGGCAGAGGAATGCCAGAATCCGCAGCGCAACATGCCTGTAGGCATCGTGGGCACTCTTATCATCTGCGGAATTCTTTACACTTCCGTCGCTTTTGTGCTGACCGGCATCGTCAACTGGAAGACGCTGGATAATGCGGCGCCTGTGGCCAACGCACTAGCGGCTATCGGCATGAGCAAGCTGCGCTTTACGGTAACGGTGGGCGCCCTGCTGGGGATGCTATCGTCGCTGCTGGTTTACCAGTATGGGCAGGCGCGCATCTGGTTCGCGATGTCGCGCGACCGACTGCTACCGGACGTCTTTTCAAAAGTTCACAAGAAGTATCAAACGCCGTACGTCAGTACATGGTTGGCTGGTCTGGCGGTAGGAATTCCAGCAGGTATCTGGGATATCGGTACTTTGGCGGATCTGTCAAATATAGGGACCTTATTTGCTTTCGTCATCGTCAGTGTAGGAGTAATGATTTTGCGGCGAAGCCAGCCGGACCGGCCGCGCAGTTTCCGTGTGCCGCTATCGCCTTTTACGCCGATTCTATCGGTAGTTTGCTGTTTCGCATTGATGCTGGGTCTGCCGCTTGAGACCTGGATTCGTTTCTTCGTATGGCTGTTCCTAGGGCTGTTCATTTACCTCCTCTACGGCAAGAAGAGAAGTTCGCTACGCGCGTCTACTCCCACCCCGGCCGCAACGCTCGCGCCATAGATCGCGCCGGCGTCACCATGAAGAAACCGCATCTGCAAATTGCCGCTTTGGTTTTACTGCTCATCTGGTCGCTCGGCTGTCAGCTTTGCATCACCGTTCTGTCGGTTGGGCACCTGCTGCGAGCAGGCAAACAAATTCAGCCGGCATTCGTTCTGAACGAATATGGCGACACGGTTCAGCGCATCGACTTTCAACATCGCGAGCAGGGACTTCGGCGCGGCGATGAACTGGTGAAGTTCAACGGCGCAGAGTTTGAAGGCGAAGACCAGTTGGACGACTTCTGGCGAACCAGCCATGCGGGCGACAGGCTGGCGCTGACGGTAAAGCGCCAAGTGGATGGAAGGCCGGTGATAGCGGATGTAACGCTCACGATGCGAAGCGAATCGCCAAACGCCATTGAGTGGCTGCTCACCATTGTGGTTTCCAACATCCTGCCGCTTAGCTGCCTGCTGGTTGGCTTTTATATCGCGTTCGCGCGGCCACGAGACCCCTTAGCTTGGATAACCATGGTGATGCTTGCTTCGTTCGGGCAAGTGACCGCCAACTACGTGCCTTCCATGCTGGCAAATCCGCTGAGAAATATTGTCTATGTTTATCAACTGGCCTTGAACACTACGTGGCCGCTGTGGATGGTGCTATTCTCGTTCTATTTCCCCGTACCGTTTGCCTTCATCAAGCGGCATGGGTGGATCAGCTGGGTGCTTGCGCTGCCCTGCATGGTGCTGGGATCGATAGAAATCTACGGAACCATGGCCCGCGGCCACCACATCCATCAGCTTTCATGGCTCTCGGCGCTGGAAGAGAGGCTGAGCAGACCGGAAATCGTCTGGTTCAGCGTCTATGTTTGTGCCTTCTTCTTTTTTCTGGGCTGGAAGCGGCACATTCTTACCAAGCCGGACGCGCGGAGACGATTGCGGCTAATGAGCATCGGCTGCAGCATATCGCTGCTGCCCACTTTGCCGGTATTTCTTAGCCGGGCGGGCATCATTCCGCATATGCCGTTCTGGCTTTTCACGGCGTGCCTGTCGTTGCTGGTGTTCTTTCCCATCACGATGGCTTACGTCATTGTGGTGCAGCGCGCCATGGACGTGCGCATGGTCCTGCGCAGCGGCGTCAAGTATGCGCTGGCCAGCAACGGCGTCCGCATCATGACGGTGATCATTGTCAGCACTGTGGTGACGCTAACCATTAAGCTGGCAGCGCACAGCAATTACCAACTGGTGGGCGTCCTGATAGGCGTGGCTGGTTTTTTTCTGGTGGTCAGCTTGTTTAAACTGAACAAACAGGCGCGTACGTGGGTGGACCGGCACTTCTTCCGCGAAGCTTACAACGCCGAAATGCTTTTGACTGACTTGAGCAGAAGCGTGGCAGGAATACGCGACACCAGGGTGCTGCTGGAGACGGTAGCCAAGCGCATTTCGGAATCGATGCATGTGCCGCGCATTGCGGTGTTTCTGGATCGGGGCGGCATCTTCCAACCGGCATATGCGTTGGGTTTTCCGGTTGCGACTCCGCCCGTGGAATTTCCTAAAGAATCCGGAATGGTGCGGTTACTAAAGCGGCAACGCACGCCTTACAAGATCTATTTCGAAGATCCGCAGTCGTGGGTGCATGGGGTGAGCGAACCGGAACAGAATTCGCTGCGCCAGATTGGGGCGCAGCTGGTGCTGCCGGTGTCCTTGAAGAACCGCCTGCTAGGCATCATCAGCCTGGGAAGCAAACGTTCGGAGGAGCCTTACACACGCGCGGATATTCAGCTGTTAAATGCGGTTGCTTCGCAGACCGGACTGGCGCTGGAAAATGCGGAGCTGACCGAAAGTGTTCGGCGGGAGATCGCACAGCGCGTGCGGCTGGATCGTGAGCTGGAAATCGCGCGCGAAGTGCAGCAGCGGCTGTTTCCGCAAAAGCTGCCATTAGTGAGAGGCCTCGACTTTGCGGGCTATTGCCGCCCGGCGGAAGGAGTTGGCGGCGACTATTACGATTTCATTCACCTTCCGGATGGCTGCCTGGGCATTGCGGTCGGCGATGTTTCCGGCAAAGGCATTGCTGCGGCATTAATGATGGCCAGTCTTCAGGCATCGTTGCGCGGGCAGACCATCAGGCCGTGCGAGACGCTTTCGGAGATGATCCGGAACATCAACAACTTAGTGTTCGATGCGTCGGCCTCGAACCGCTACGCTACTTTCTTCTACGCGCAGTACGATCCGCACACCTTGAAGCTGCGGTATGTGAATGCCGGGCACAATCCGCCGCTGGTGTGGCGTGGCTGCGGCAGCGAGCAGACGTTTGCCCGCTTGGAAGAAGGCGGGACGGTTGTGGGACTGTTTCCCGATTTTCCCTTTGCTGAGGCCACGGTGCAACTTGAGAAGGGCGACGTCGTGGTGGCATATACCGACGGCATCAGCGAGGCGATGACGGAGCGCGATGAAGAGTATGGCGAGGAGCGCCTGATTGAAGCTTTGCGGCGTTGTCAGGCGCGTTCGGCGGCTGACATCAGCAGTTACGTCTTAGCCGATGTAGATAACTTTACCGCAGGGGCCAGGCAGAACGATGACATGACTTTGGTGATTCTAAGAGTGCATTAGGGTGACGCGCGGGCGCGGATCAGCTCTACAGATCCAGTTCTTATATCCAGTCCTTCTTCCAAAGACCACAAGGCGGCGTTCGGTGATCACGCCCTGCATTGATACAAGTTTGAGCGTCGAGTGAAACGATGAATAGTGCCGAGACAACATTCGCCTCGTAGTAGATGGAGAACGCGGCCAGGAAGAAGAAACTGGAGAGTGCGATTAAGGCGCGGAGGCGCAATGATAAATCGTCGCGCACTCGCATAACAATTCAATCGAACCGCGGACGCATGTTTATATACAGCAAGAGCAAGTTTGGGGCGTCAGACTGGAACAAAGGATCAGGACCGATCGCGAGGATGTCGCGCACACAGTCGAAGAGCTTGGCATCTTGAGACCTTTGCCGTAGCTTAAGTCAAGCCACAGGGTCGGGTCTGCTGGAAAGGGTTTGAAAGCGGTCCCTTTCAGTTCACCGGTCCTCGTCAAGGAGGCTGACGCCGACCTGATCGCTTCCACCACCAACGGCAGAGGCAAGATGCCGGCGTTTTCAGGTAAACTGACGACGGCACAGATAAAGGACGTTGTCGTCTACATACGGACGCTCCAGAAGTAAGCGAACCGCATGTAAAAAGCGGGTTCCTTTCGCGAGAACCGGGTTCGTCCATTCTTCGTCTACGGAAATAATTGGCTGAGCCTGCTCGGAGCGGCTATCACCACCGCGTCAGCCGTTATCTTGGTTGCTTTCTGGGTCATCAGCGTCTTCGGTCACGGCGGATCGTCGAATCCCTACATCGGTATGCTGCGCATCCCGCTACAACAGCCAAGCTGAACTGCGGGCCAAGGCTTAGGGTGCAGAGACTCCGGCAGGCACGAGAACTGTTGCTAGACGCTCTCGACCATATTCAGTCGAGCGACGTCCAGTGGTCGTGGGAGGACGAGGCTTATACCTGCCGCGCCATCCAAGCTTCCAGCTTCGGATCAAGAAAATCTTTAATACACAAGTCAACGTCTTCAAAACGCGTGGGCGTCGTCTCTACCCCTACGACGCGCATCCCTGCCGCACGGCCTGCTTGAGCGCCGGTGGGTGAATCTTCAAATACAATACAGTCCTTTGGATCCATTTTCAGAAGCTTCGCCGCCTTCAAATAGATATCCGGAAAGGGCTTCGGCCGTTCGACCTGCTCGCCATTCACTGACACCTGAAAGTACTGCCGCAGCCCGAAATTATCCATCACAAAGTCGATATTGGCCTGTTCGGCGTTGGTGCCAATGGCTTTGGGAAAGTGCTTATAACGTTCTAGAAATTCGGCTAAGCCAGGAATCTCGTACTTCGAAAAGCCTTCTTCTGCCATCATTTCGCGAAACAGCTTTTCCTTAGCGGCGCCGTGCCCGAAGACGATATCCTCAGTCAGTTCGCTGTTGATCAAATCGTTGACGAGCTCGGAGTTGCGTTTGCCGTGCATGCGGCGCTCCAAGTCGTCCACCGTAATGCTCAGACCCTCCAGGTATCTCTCCCAGGCAAGTGTATGCAGAGGCATGGAATGCACCAGCACTCCATCCATGTCAAAGAGCAAACCTAACTTAGGGTGCGCATTCTCAGTCACGCCGATGAGAATAACATGCGCCATAAAACGCTATAATCACCTCACAGAGGCGTACACGCCCGAGAGATTTGGCTATTTGGCTATTCAAGAGGATTCCACGATCAAGCCCAGAACTGGGCCTGAATTGAGGCTGCGCCGCAGCGCCATTCGCGCCGTTTTGTTGCTAGGGGTTTTCTTCATCGTGTTGGGAGTGGCCGCTCCCTTTATCAACGCCTCCGCTTTCCGTACCAGCATTCAGCGACAGATGGAAGAATCGCTTGGCCGCAAAGTGGAAATTGGCGATGTGCATTTCGCGTTGTTCACGGGGCCGGGATTCTCGCTCAGCCGCGTGACCATTCAGGAAGACGAGCAGTATGGCCTGGAGCCGTTTGCCTACATTCCCACGATGCGGGTACGAGTACGAGTGGACAAGTTGCTTATCGGCCAGGTTCGGCTGCTGAGTCTGCGACTGGAGGATCCGTCGCTCAACTTTGTAAAGAAGGATGACGGAAATTGGAACGTTGTGGCTCTGGTGGAACGTCTTGGAGCGCCACGCCGCACACCGTTGAACTTTGTGCCTGCGTTCGAGGTATCGAATGGCCGCATCGACCTGAAGTTTGGAACGCGCAAAGCGACGCTCTACATAACGCAGACCGACCTGTCTATTTATCCGCAGCGATCGGGCAAAATCTACATTAAGTTCGAGGGCTCGCCCGCGCGCACTGACCGGGCCGGCAACGGCTTCGGCCACCTGCATGGTACAGCCAACTGGTACCTGACTCCGGCCAGCGCTTCGGCCAATCAGTTGGAATCGGACGTGACACTGGATCAGAGCAACTTGAGCGAACTCACCACTCTTTTTGAGGGACAAGATCTGGGCGTACACGGCAACATAAGCGGTCGGGTACGCATCAGCGGTCCTGCGTCCGATTTGCGTGCCGCCGGCGAGATACGCCTCCAGAACGTTCATCGCTGGGACCTGATTCCGTCACCCGGCGACGACTGGCACATTCCCTTTCAAGCGTCGGTGGATCTGACTTCGCACGTTTTGAATCTGCGAACCGTTCCGTCTGATTCGGGCGAACCGGCGCCTGCTGTGCTCCAGTTGCGGATCAATGATTTCATGGCCAAGCCGGCGTGGTCGGTGCTGGCCAGCTTGCACAAAGCTCCAATCAATAGCGTGCTTCCGCTGGCGCGGAAGATGGGTCTGATGCTGCCGCAGGGCCTAAAAATGGACGGATCGATGGATGGGGTGGTGGGTTATTCGAACGTTGGTGGTTTAGAAGGCGGAGTGGCGGTTACCAATGCGGTTGCGGTACTGCCGAACGTGCCCACGCTGCAATCGGCGCTTGCCAATATTAAGATTTCCTCGGGCGTCGTTCACATTGCTCCCGCGGTTTTGCAGCAGAGCCTGGGAGGCACCTTGCAGGCCGGCGTGGATTACACGCTGGCAACGCAGGAGCTCTCGACCGGCATTGATGTGAATGCCTTCCCGATAGCGGCGCTCAAGAAAACCACCGCCGCTTGGTTTGCCTCGCCCGACGCTTTGTCGGAACTTACGGATGGGACTGTTACCGGTAACTTCAACTACCATTACCAGCCGGTGGCTCCGGGAGCCACACCCGTACCGGCTGTGTGGGCCGGGCAATTTCAGCTTACAAACGCAGTGCTGAGCGTGCCCGGCATTGCCACCACCCTGAAGCATATGCAGGGGCGCGGCACTTTCGACGCCGCCTCCTTTGATTTGCCGCACTTCACCGCTTTGCTGGGTACGCGGAACCTTAGCGGTAGTTACCATTACAGCCTCGGGGCTAAACATCCGGAGCGGCTTAGGTTGGATCTGCCAGTTGCCGACCTTTCGGAATTGGAAGCCGCGCTGCGTCCCGCGCTGAGCGACGATGGCTTGCTGTCGCGCCTTCCGTTTACCCGTCGAACCATTCCGCCATGGCTGGCGAGCCGCAACATGGAGGGCGATATCGCCATCCGCAGCTTCGCCGTTAATGGCACACCGTTAGGCCGCATGGCTTCGCACTTCCTGTGGCAGGGGACCAGCCTGCAATTGACGAACGTGCAAGTGCTGATGCCGGCCGGCCAGCTACATGGCTCCGGCAGCATTGCGTTAAATTCGTATTCGCCGCGGTTCCAGTTCGCTCTGGCTGTCGAGGAATTTCCCTGGGCAGGAGGGACCCTGAGCGCTGACGGCACGCTTGACACGACCGGTCTGGATAAAGCGATGCTGCAGAGCCTGCACGCATCAGGCAACTTCTCTGGTGAAGATATTACGCTTAGCGGCGCCGCTGCTTTTTCGCAGATCGGCGGTTTGTTCGAACTCGCTTTCGACGGCGACGCGCCTGTTCTGCGACTGACTAAGCTGCTAGCCAAGCAGGATGATCAGGATTGGTCGGGCGAAGCCACTACAAGGTCGGACGGGAAGCTCTATGTCGAACTGACCAATGGAGACCGGCAGATTCACGCCGTAGCCAACATCACTCCCGCTGCGGAACCGGCGGCTTTTAACGAAGGCGCGCAAAACGGGCCCGCCGAGACCGCCTCTTATAGACGCGTGCCTCATCTTTTGGCGGCACGGCCTTGTGCCCTTTGCGCTGGTGTGTTGCGTAATCCAGCAAATCAATGAACGAGCACGCTTTGCAGCCCGCTCTGGATGCGCTGATGCGGCAATTCGAAGGCGCGTGTGCCAAAGCCGCCGAACGTGCACAAGCGGACACTCTGCACCGTTTGAACCAGTTGCTGCGGCGCTTCCGCCAATATCAGAACGAGGCCGAATGGCTGCAGGTGCTGCTGGACGGCGCCCTGCTTTTTGCCAAGCAGGTAGCCATTTTCTCCCTTGAAGATTACGTCGTCAGGCTGCGGATGCAAGGGAATTTGGAACTGCCGGCGAACTTTTCATTCCGGCTGCCGCAGGCGCGCGCTTTCGCCTCCGCCTGCGATCTCAAAGATCCGGTTACCGCGCTGCGTACCCCCAGCGAGGTCACTGCGCGGTTGAGTGATAGCCGCATGGGCGAGACAGCGCATCTGTTTCCCATCATGAACGCTTCTCGTGTAGCAGCGGTGCTGTTCGCTGCTACCGGCCTGAACGAAAACCGCACGCCTGATATGAATGGACTCGAGCTGGTGTGCGGGGTTGCCGGCAGTATGCTCGAACGCCAGGCAAACCAGACGCTGCATGCGCAGATTGTTTCAACTCCTCCTGTCGCAGTCAGAGCCGCGCCAGCGGTTTCCAAATCGTCGCCATGGTCCGACATGGCTTATGAGCAGCGTCAGTTGCATGGCAGGGCGCAGCGGTTTGCACGGGTGACCGTAGCCGAGATGCAACTGGCGCGTCCGGAAGCATGCAAAGCCGGCCGGGAACAAAATGATCTATATTTGTTTTTGAAGCGTGAAATCGATAAAGCGCGTGAGAACTATCGTAAGCAGTTCATGACCGTCCCTTCCATGGTGGATTATCTGCATCTTGAACTCGTGCAAACGGCAGCCGAAGGTGATGAACAAAAATTGGGAGCGGATTATCCGGGGCAGTTACTTTAGCCTCTTTTTTGTTGGCGCTTTGTTGCTAACGGCCATGCCGGTGGGCCTGCTGACGGTTGCGCCCGCTGCCGCGCCCACAAAGAGGAAAAAGAAGAAGGCTACACCGAAGCCGCCACCGCCGAAAGCAGTTGGAGCTGCGGGACTGATTGCTGTTGCCCAGCACGAAGTGCAGCAGGGTAATTTTGCCGCTGCTGTTGAATACGCCACCTCAGCCGCCAGCAAAGCGCCGTCCTTGGCCGACTACGCCCACTACGTTCGTGCCGAGGCCGAGTACAAGCTGAAGAACTACAGCGAAGTCGATAAATCGGTAACGCAGGTTTTCAACACTCTGCCTATCTCCCCTTTGACTGGCGCGGCGGCGGCGCTGGTTGTCAACGCGGATTTGGATGGCGATCGGCCTAAGACCGCGCTGGAACTGATCAAGAAGTATTACGACCGCATTCCGCAGCCCGGCGCCGATCTGCTGTTTGCGAAATGCTTCCGGGCGAATGGCGATCTAGCGCAGGCCGCCGAGTATTATCAGCGCGTCTACTATAGCTATCCCACCGCAAGTGAAGCTGCCGACGCGGCTACGTCACTGGCCGAGATCAAGCCGAAAATGGGTGACGCGTATCCGCCGGTAATGCCGCCCGCCATGCTGGAGCGCGCTGAAAAATTGATCCGCTACCATCGTCCCGCCGAGGCGCGGAACGAACTTGCCGCCGCCATCCCGCAGTTGGCGGGTGAGCAGCGCGATTTGGCCCAAGTCCGATTGGGCGAGGTTGATTATTTTTCAGGCAACGCCAAAGCTGCATTCGAGTTTCTGACTGCTTTGAAAGTGGAAGATACCGAAGCCGATGCCGAACGCGAAGCTTATCTGGTGCATTGCACGCGCAAACTGGATAGCTCGGCCGACGTGACCCCTTTCCTGCAGGAACTGGAGCAGCATCATGCTAATTCCAGCTGGCGTTTGGATGCCCTAGTCGGGGTGGCCGACCAGGCTCGTTCACAGAATGACTTGAAAACGGCCATCCCGCTGTATCGCGCTTGCGCCACGACCTTCGGTCACAATCCTAAAGCGGCCTCCTGCAACTGGCGCGTGGCTTACGACGATTACAAGAACAACGCAGCCGGTGCTGCAGATTCTTTGCGCTTTTATGTTCAGGGTTTTCCCGATTCCGAAGATACGACCGACGCGCTTTATTTTCTAGGCCGCTACTATCAGGCTAAAAGCGACAATGGCAGTGCGCGCGCCGCCTATGAAGCGCTGCTGAGTCATTTTCCGAATACATATTTTGCAACCCTTGCGGTGCAACGCATGAAGGAACCGGCCGTTAAATCCGCCGTTCCCAACCCGCAGTTGCAGGCTTTTCTGCACGATGTTCCGTGGGCCAAGCGCGATCAATTCCCGAGTTTCACTCCAGGACCAGTTGCGAAAAAACGCCTGGCTCGGGCCGAGCTACTGCAATTGACCGGACTAAACGATTGGGCCGAAGGCGAGCTGCGTTTTGGCGCGCGCAATGATGGTGAGCAGAACAACGTCTACGCGCTGCAACTCGCTAAATATGCGTGGGCACGCAATGCGCCCGACGATACGCTGCACTACATCAAGATGTACGCGCAGGGTTACCTGTACATGCCGCTCGATCAGGCTCCGCTGGAATTCTGGGAACTGGCCTTTCCGTTGCCCTTCCGCTCGCAGATTGAGAATTACAGCAGCCAGCAGAACCTGGATCCTTTTCTGGTTGCCGCGCTGATACGTCAGGAGTCTGACTTCAATATCAGGGAGCGTTCCGATTCAAACGCGTATGGTCTGATGCAGTTGCTGCCATCCACCGCGCGCCCCTTGGCACGGCATTTCGGTTTGCGACGCATTGATACATCGCAGTTGATGACACCCGATCGTAATATTCAGCTTGGCACCTATTATCTGCGTACGTTGTTGAACCAATTTAACAATCAGATGGAGCTAGTACTGGCCGCCTATAATGGCGGCCCAGGCCGGGCGGCGCGCTGGCGTAATTGGGGTCCGTTTAATGAGCCTGCGGAACTTGTTGAGGCGATTCCCATCCATGAAACGCGGTTGTACGTCCAGATTGTGCTGCGCAATGCGGACGTTTATCGGCGTCTCTACGCCAATATGAAAGCTGACGTTCCGGCTTACACGCCTAAGCCGGCTCCGAAAACGACGCCCAAAGCCAAACGCAAGTTGCATTCCTGAGAGTGCGAAAATCGCAAGATGGCACTAAGTTCACTTGCCGCTTCTCCGGCTCGTTTTCAGAGCGACCGCATTGGCCTTTTTAAAGAGTCGGTGATTCGTGAGATGACGCGGCTCTCGTTCCAGTTTGGAGCGGTGAACCTGGCGCAAGGCTTTCCCGATTTTCCCGCGCCTACGGAAGTGAAGGCGGCCGCCCACAAGGCCATTGACGACGAATTGAACCAATACACCGTCACCTGGGGGGCGAAGCCTTTTCGCGAAGCCATCTGCGAGTCGTACCGCCGGTTCTATCAGATCGAGCTCGATCCCGATCGCGAGGTCACGGTCTGCTGCGGCGCTACTGAAGGCATGATCGCCACCCTGCTGGCGCTGCTAAACCCGGGCGATGAAGTCGTCGTATTTGAGCCATTCTACGAAAATTATTGGCCGGATTCACAACTCAGTGGCGCAGTTTGCCGTTATGTGACCTTGCATGCTCCCGACTGGACGTTCGATCCCAACGAACTGCACGCGGCTTTCAACAGCCGGACGCGCGCCATCATTCTTAATTCGCCGAATAATCCCACCGGCAAGGTCTTCACCCAAGCCGAACTTACGCTTATTGGCGAATTGGCTGAGGAGTTCGATTGCCTGATCATTACCGACGAGATTTATGAGCACATCACATTCGATGGCCACACTCACGTGCCGCCTATCACGTTGCCAGGCCTGCGCGAGCGCTGCGTGCTGGTAAACAGCCTGAGCAAGACGTTTTCGGTGACCGGTTGGCGCGTGGGTTGGGTGATTGCGCCGCCTGAGCTGAGCGCTTCCATCCGCAAGGTGCACGATTTTCTTACCGTGGGCGCCGCCGCGCCGCTGCAATACGCGGGCATCACGGCGCTGCAGTTGCCGGATTCTTATTTTGCGCAGTTGGCCAGCAGTTATCAGGCAAAGCGCAATCACCTGATGGCTATTCTTGAACGCGCGGGGTTTCGGTGCTTCAAGCCTTATGGGGCTTATTACGTGATGTGCGATATCTCGGCGTTCGGATTTGCGAATGATTTGGCGATGGCGAAGTATATGGTGGAAGAGGTTGGGATAGCTGCTGTGCCGGGATCGAGTTTCTTTAGTTCCCCGGACGCAGGGGCGAACCTGATTCGCTTTTGCTTTGCGAAGAAGCCGGAAACGCTGGATGCGGCTGGGGAAAAACTTTTGAGACTTGCGCGGATCTAGCAAGGGTGAGCGCGAGTGAAAAATGATGCCGTCCGTCCTGGTTTCGCCCGGCATCGGGGCATCGCATGATGCAACTACGCCAAGAGGCCTTACATTCGGAGCCGGTTTAAGGACTAGTCGGCGTGCCGGACGTCGGTTGCAGAATAGCATCTGTAGCCAGACCCAGTGAAGCCAGTGCTACGGCCACAGTTGTCCCCAGAATCACCGCCTGTTTAAAAGGGATGCTGGCCGATCCGCCTCCTGCGCTAGCGCCGCTGGCCGCTGTGGTGCTGGAAGGTCCGAAGGAGGATACCGTGCCCGGCGAAACTGTGCTGATCACGTCGCCCGCTCCGTTCATCACGCGTACATCGCCGCTTACCGAGGCTACGTCCAGTGTCTGCCCGGAGAGCGCAGCGACTCCGTCGGCATTGGCCGCGCCTGTAATCCAAATGCCGCTGTAAACGATCTTGCAATCGCCGAATTTCTTGGCGCGTACCGATCCGTTCTCAAGGCCGACCGCCTTCGGGCTGATCATCACGGCTGAGTGCGGGCCCACCAGATATTCGCAGTGGTCATGCATGTATAGCGTAACCGGCTTTTCCAGCGTTTGAATGCGTGTGCCCTTCAGCAGGTTCGCATTGCTAGGCGTGGGTGAACCGTTGACGATGAATTGATCACCTAAAGCGATGCCCAGCACGCTGTCAGAGATAGTCACATTGTTAGGCGTATCCGAAACGGCAACCGACGTGTTCTTGGCGCCCTGCTGCATGTTTTTCGAAAGGCTGGCTGAAATGTTCGTCTGGTGAATATCCAATTCGCCAATGCTTTGCCCCTGATAGGAGACGTGCACAAGAATAATGTATGCGCCGGCAACGCCGTTGTTCGCCAATCCAGACGCCACAGCCATTCCGTCGGCATTCGTCGTGGTGGCAAAGTGGGTGGATCCGTTAGCGAACGCCGCACCAGCCCCGCTGCCCGGCGTGTCGAACTCCACATACGCCCCGGCTACCGGTTTCCGGTCCTTATCTTCCACCTGAATTACAGGTTCGCGCGCGCCCTTACCCTGAACGCTGTTCATTGCCGATTCGCCGTCAATGATCGTAATCTTGTAACCACTGGTGTTCGCTCCGGCAACAACCAACGGCACCGCCAGGAATAAAATTATCAGTACCTGTTTAAGGCGCATCTGTTCCTTATGTGCCTGTAGAATATCATGTTTCTCTATTTATAAGATGCCTGAATATCGGATCAACGTTGGGTGTAAGGTCTTTCGCTTCCAGGATTTAAGAACTGTGCTGGCAAAGGCGAGCCCGCGTCGTTCGGGCGACGAACTGGCAGGCTTGGCGGCTGCCAATTCAGAAGAACGCGTGGCAGCCCAAATGGCGCTGGCTGCGGTACCGCTGGCGCGCTTCCTGGAAGAACCGCTGATTCCCTATGACTCCGACGAAGTAACCCGGCTGGTTTTCGATAACCATGATGCCGTGGCGTTCGCTCCCGTCAGTCACCTGACGGTCGGCGAGTTCCGGGACTGGCTGCTCAGCCACCAGGTAGACGGCGGCATGCTCGCGCAGCTTGCTCCTGGCCTGATACCCGAGCAGGTTGCCGCGGTTTCCAAACTTATGCGCGAGCAGGATCTGATTCAAGTAGCCCGCAAGATTAGGGTCGTTACGCGATTCAGAACCACTGTGGGACTGCCTGGCCGCCTCTCGACCCGACTACAACCGAACCACCCCTCTGACGATGCGCGGGCCATCACCGCCAGCATCATCGACGGTCTCAGTATGGCTAGCGGCGACGCCGTTATCGGCATCAATCCAGTTTCTGACAATCCCAAACAGTTGACGGTGCTGCTGCATTTGCTGGATAGCATCCGCCGTCGCTATGACATTCCGATGCAAAGCTGCATATTGGCGCACGTCACCACCCAGATGGAAGCGATGCAGACCGGCGCGCCGGTTGATCTGATCTTCCAATCTATCGGCGGCACCGAAGCCACCAACGCTTCGTTCGGAATTACGCTGGCAATGCTGGCCGAGGCGAACCAGATGGCGCACGAACTACGGCGCGGCACCATCGGAGATAACGTGTTCTACTTTGAAACCGGTCAAGGAAGTTCGCTCTCAGCCGGCGCGCATCATGGAGTTGACCAACAAACTTGCGAAGCACGCGCCTACGGTGTGGCCCGGCATTTTCGGCCTATGCTGGTCAACACCGTGGTTGGTTTCATCGGGCCGGAGTATTTATATGACGGCAAGCAGATTCGCCGCGCCGCGCTGGAAGATCATTTCTGCGGCAAAATGTTGGGGTTGCCGATGGGGTGCGATATCTGTTATACGAACCATGCCGAAGCCGATGACGACGACATGGACGCGGTCTTGACGATGCTGGGTGCGGCTGGAGTCAACTACATCATGGGCGTTCCGGGCGCCGATGACATCATGCTGAACTACCAAAGCACGTCCTTTCACGATGCGCTGTTCCTACGCTCGGTCTTCGGCTTCCGTCCGGCGCCGGAGTTCGAGTCCTGGTATGAGACGCGGCGACCAGAACTGCCGGAAGCTATGAAAATGCTGGCAAGTTGATGCCGCGATTGTCCGATTTCACGACGGCCCGCGTGGACCTGGGACAAGCCGGGGACAGCTTGCCGACCCCTGCCCTGCTCGATTTTCGGCTCGCGCATGCGCGGGCCCGCGATGCCGTCCATTTGCCGCTCGACATGAGGTCGATGGCCGCCGAGATGGCCGCTCACGGTTGGTCGTCTGCGCCGCTTACTAGTAAAGCGGCTAGCCGCGAGGCATATCTGCTTAGACCTGACTGGGGCCGGAGCCTATCCGAAACTTCCCATGAGGCCTTAGGCGATTATCCAAAGCCGCTGCCGACGGTAATAGCCGTTGCCGACGGTTTATCCGCCTTGGCTATCCACAGACATGCCGCTTCTTTACTAGCGGCACTCGAAGAGACTGGCGAACCTATCGGCACAATATTCTTGATCCAGCAGGGGCGTGTAGCGATCAGCGATGATTTGGGCGAAGCCCTGTCCTCGGATCTTTGTGTTCTGCTGATCGGCGAACGGCCTGGGCTAAGTTCGCCCGACAGTTTGGGCGTCTATCTTACCTGGCGGCCTCATCGCGGCTGCACCGACGCACAGCGAAATTGTGTATCCAACATTCATCAGCAGGGACTCAGCTACCCGGCAGCCGCCCAGAAGATCGCCTACCTGATAGGCGAGTCGCGCAGACTCAAGCTAACCGGAGTAGCACTGAAAGAACGGGCCGATCAGATTGCGGGAAGTTAAGATTTAACGACCTGAGCGCACTTCCAGCGGCAACCATTTGGCCAGGATCTCAGCGAGAGCCGCGTCATTAACGGGCTTGGAAAGGTAATCATCCATGCCGGCGTCCAGGCATTCCTCACGGTTCCGCTGCATGGCGCCAGCGGTCATCGCAATAACCGGAGTGCGCGTCCCCGCAGGGCGTTCCAACTCCCAGGCGCGCAAGTGCCTGGTAGCTTCCAGACCATCCATGATGGCCATTTGCACATCCATAAAAATGAGATCGAATTGAGATCCCGCAGCAACGGCGGAAAGCATCTGGCGGCCGTCGGATACAACCTGAGCTTGTATGCCAAATCTCTTGAGCGAGCCGACCGCTACCCTTTGATTGATCAAGTTATCCTCGACCACTAAAACTTGCGCGTGGCAGCCGGCAAAAGCACCTCGCAGATCAGCAATGGGCAATCGTGCGGTGGCACTATTCAATTGAATAATTCCTGGACTGGCGCCTTCAGGCATGAGTGCCGATAACATCAAGGGTCTGAGGTCGGAGCGGCGGATGGGCTTCGGCACGCAAACCGCAAAGCCTAGTTCCATCATGGGCTGAGGCAGTCTCTTATCGCCTAACGCCGACATCAGCATGAGCCGGGTGTTCCAGAAACGGGGATTGGCGGCAACAGTACGGCCCAGCTCCACCCCGTCCATCTCAGGCATCTGCCTGTCAACCAGCGCCAAGGCGAACGGATCGTCCTCGTTGAGCGCGCTCTCCAAAGCTTGCAGCGCGAGTGCACCGTTTTCGACGCATTCCGGGCGCATGCCGTAAGCGGAGAGCAACGCAGCCAGCATTTCGCGGTTGGTGGCATTATCGTCCGCTATCAGCACCCGCAGCGTGCGCAGTTCCGGAGGGACTGCAAAATCGGGCGCTTTGGCTCGGAACTGCTTGCCCAAGCGAGTGCTAAACCAGAATTCAGAACCCTTGCCTTCCTCGCTTTCAATTCCGATGGCGCCACCCATCAGTTCCGCCAGTTGCTTCGATATGGCGAGGCCCAAACCCGACCCGCCATATTTCCTTGCAGTGGAGGCATCCATCTGCGTGAACTTGTCGAACAATTTGGCGGCTTCTTCTTTAGCAATGCCGATTCCGGTATCGCGCACGGCAAAGCGCAACAGACAATCGGAGTCGCTGGCTTGGGCGAGGGAAACATGGATAGTTACTTCCCCTTTAGCGGTGAACTTGATGGCATTGCCGACCAAATTCGTGAGGATTTGGCGCAACCGGCCGGGATCGCCGGTTAGTAACGCAGGAACGTCGGCATCGGCACCGCAAATAAGCTCGAGGCCTTTTTCATGAGCTTGCAGGGCAGCCGCCGAAGCGAAATCATCCAGCAGCATTTCGAGGTTGAAGTCAATGTACTCCAATTCCAGCTTGCGCGCCTCGATTCTCGAAAGGTCCAGAACATCGTTAACCACCCTTAGCAAAGATTGGCCGCTTGTCTGCACCATCTCCGCCAGGCTTCGCTGCTCCGCCGTCAGTTCGCTATCCAGCAGCAGATTGTTGATACCTATCACGCCGTTCATGGGTGTGCGAATCTCATGGCTCATGTTCGCCAGGTACTCGCTCTTGGAACGGTTGGCCCTATCTGCCTCGCGCCTTGCTTCATGCAGGCGCCAGCTTTGCCATCCGACCAACAGCAACATGAGAGCCATCGCGCCAAGGGACGCCTCCATCCACCAGGCCCGCTTCGCCGCTTCATCCAGTTGAGCAATCAAAGTCATTTCGTCCATCGGATCGCGCGATTCCCTTAGAGATATGCGGGAAAGGGTGCCATCGGCCGCCATCGAGCCCATTTCATCTCGAATCGCATCCGCGGCGTAACGAGCTTGCGGCTGCCTCAACGTAGCGCCAACCCCCCAATTCATTCGAGGTATCGGCAACGGCATAAAATCGAGCTTGTCGCGGCAACCGCCGGCTGATTGCAACAGCGGCTCGGATGACAACCTGCCGCTTCCCACGATGCCAGCCTCAGCCTTGCCCTCACAGACGGCCAAAATCAAACCCTGCATTGTCGGCGAATAAAAGCGTTTAGCCGTGGGAAAAAACCGGTCTGCAAATTTGTCCCAGATCGACGTATGCCAGAGTATTACGCTCTTCACCGAGGCCAATTTGGCATTAGATAAATGCAGCTCTTTGCGCGCGAATACCAGCGCGCTGCCGGCGTGCCAGGGTCTGGAGATGTATATGTACTTTTGAAACTCCGGAAGATCGCCCACTAATGGCCATAAGTCGACCTTCCCGCTGGCGAGACTTGTCTCAGGGCCTTCTGGAAGGTAAACCCACTCGATGTGGATGCCGCGGCGACGACACGCCTCGGCGATGATTTCGACAGCTGATCCCCTGGGTTTGCCATTCTCGACCAGAGCCAAGGGCGGAGTAGATTGGAAACCCACCCGGAACACCCGGTGAGTAATGTCGGTTCTGTCTCGCCACACCTTCAGGCAAGTGAACCCCAACAGCACGGCTGCTGCTATTGCTGCGCAAATCCAACCTACGCGAGATGATTGCTTGAGAATTTTCCAGCCCCTTCAAGAATATCGGCAGAAGCTGCGGGTCAGTTAAAAGAGGAATAAGCCTAAAGCTCGCCCCTTATGGGATATAGTAGCCCTCGTCTAACACCAGTTTATGCTTAGAAGAACTTTCCTTAAAGCGAGCTTGGCCGCTGGCGCATGTGCCAACCTATTTCCTCAATCCGCGCCCTCCTGGGGCGGCCCTGTCCTCGACACGCACCTCCATTTGCGCCATGATCCTGACGATTGCTTTACCCACATGCAAGGTTGCGGTGTAAGCAATGCAATTCTGCTGACGCGTTCATCTGATGAAGAGCAGGCTAAGGCCGAGATGGGACGCCGCCCAGGGCGCTTCCAGCGCTCCGTTTCAGCCGATCCAGCGCAGGCAGACGCCATTAGCCTTATGCGAGCCGCGATCCAGCAGGGAGCGGTCAGTATTGGCGAACTCAAGTACCACCTTGCCCTGGATTCTGCGGAGATGCGCCGTGTCTACGACCTTTGCGCCGAGATGCAGGTACCGGTGATGATGCACATCCAGAACTTCCCGCATTTCGCCGGCGAGATGCCCTACAACACCGGTTATCCTCAGTTCGACAAGATTCTTCGCGCTTATCCAAAAACAACTTTCATCGGCCACGGCGATCTTTTCTGGGCGCATATCAGCGCCGATGTACCCACCGACCGGGGCTATCCTTCCGGACCGATCAAGCCCGGTGGACTGACTGACAAGTGGCTATCCGAGTTTCCTAATCTTTACGCGGATACATCGGCCAACTCGGGAAATAACGCGCTCTCGCGCGATCCCGATTTCGGGCCGGCCTTCGTACAGCGTCATCGTGCCAAACTCATCTTCGGCAGCGATTGCAGTTGTACCGATGGCAAAGGCGGCGGCGTTTCGCAGAACAATAATCCGGAGGCCAGCCGTTTGGCAGGCAAATGTGTTGCGCGCGCAACCTTAACGCTCTTGCAAGGCATTTCGTCACCGGAAGTATTTCGCCAAGTTACCTGGACCAACGGAGCGAAGCTGTTTCGAGTTGCCGACGTTAGCAGCTAGCAAGAGTCAGTACGGATTTTACAATCGCAGCTTGAGTAATCGTTCGCGATGGTCTGTCGTCAAGCCTTGTGACAGGTCAGCCTAGAACATTCCTCACGCTAAGCACCTCCTATTCTGGCTATTCTGTTTTAACCTCGCAGCCGTGCTTCACGCTCAGAACACAGCACCAGCGCGCATTTTGCTTACGAGCCCCATCAACGAGCACAATCTGGTTCGCCTCTATGGCAATACGCGCCCGTAACTTCCGGTTGGAGAGGCTGGCGCCTCGTAAGCGGGGTGGTTGGGGCGGTAGACGCCGGGGATGATGGGTTCGGAGACGTAGTTGGGTGGCGGCGGGTATTCGTTGCCGAAGGCGTCGATGGATTCGCCGGTTTCGTTGTTGATGAAGCGGATTTCGGGCAGTTCGCCTGAGAATTTGGGTTGTTCGGGCTCTTTGGCGGGTTTCCTGGGCTCGGGAGCTGGTTTATGGTGTGTTTTCCAGTGTTGTTCGAGCATGCGGTATTCGCGCTGGAAGCGGCGTTCGGCGGCGGTGAGGTAGCGGGAAACGAGGTCGTAATCTTTGATTTCGCGCGGATCCCAGGCGGTCATGGGCGGCGTGCCGTGGGTGAGAAGGAAGTAATCGTATTCGCGCTGGATGCGGAGGCGCTGCCATTCGGCTTGCGCGGTTTTTAGAACGAAATTATAGAGGAGGGAGTTTTCGACGGGGTTTTGATAGCCGTCGAGCCAGGTATTGAGGAGCAGGAGCCAGTCGCCTTCGCTTTCGTGGAGCAGAATGAGGGTTTGGGCGCACATGCCGTGACGGACGGCGTTGCGGGCGGAGACGGCTCGGCCTTCGGAACTGATCGGGCCGGTGTGGCCGGAGCTACGTTTTTTGATTTCGGGGTGA
>PLRJ01000013.1 GCA_003163855.1 Bryobacterales bacterium
TCCGGCACACGTACGCAGCTTGTGGGCAAGTGTGAGGTAGACCATCTTCCTACGAATCGCGCGTGATACGTCCGGAGCGCAGTCCGACACTGCCCGCAATGGGGCTTTCTCGCCCGCCGCCAGACAAATGAGCGAAATGCGCATTCTATGGTCAAATCGTTGATGCTCAATTCTTCTTCGGATATCGGCGTCTCTAGAGAAAGCCCGCCGTTCTTTTGAGACTGCCAAGTAAGCCAAGTTGTGCATAGAATAATACGAAAAGATGCCAACATTTATAAGCCACAGTTTCAAAGATGAGGCCGTTTATTCCGCCCTATGTATGGCTTTGGACGCGGCCGGCATCAACCGTTGGGATCCTTCGACGATGGCTCCCGGGACCTCGTTGGCAGACCAACTCAGAGACGCTATCGTCGCCTGCGGGATATGTATTTTTGTTGCCACTCGACGCTCAATAGAGTCGCCCTGGTGCCTTGCGGAATTGGGTGCATTTTGGGGTGTTGGTAAGAAGGTGCTACTTTTCATGGCGGACCCCGATCTGGTTGACTCCATGCTTCCCCCGCAGTTCAAGGGCAATCTCATGGTGAAAACAGCACATGAGTTGATTAAGGCGGTAATGCGCGCTCAGGATGCGCATGAGGCCACGCTAGCGCTGAGAAAGGGCCACGCTCCTTATGAGTTTTTCGAAACATCCGGTAACTACGGAACAGAAAGAGATTGGCAAAATCTCCTGGAAAAAACCGACAGACATTTTGATCTGATGGGCGTGGCGCTGCTGAAGTGGCGGAGAACACCCGGATTTAGAGAGACCATACTCTCAAAGGCTACAGAAAAGTGCAACGCGNNTACTTCTGATGCACGAAGACAACCAGATTCTCAGGCACCTCCTGTATGACGGTCGAGAGCTCGATGCGGTAGTAGGTGACATCAAGGAAAGTCTTGCTTTTTACAGCAGCCTTATTGATAAGAATTCGAACATCGAAGTGCGACAGATACGTTGGGGTATTCCTCACTTCTTCCTAACTCGCACTGACGAGCACGCGGTAATTATCCATTATCTTTCCTGCGAAGCCTGGGGATCAGGCCCAACATGGCGATGTAGCCGGCACTCCAGTCTCTACAGTTTGGCTGTCAAGGAGTTCGAGCATCTTTGGACTGTGGGAACGAACACGACCAAACCAGGGCACGAGACCAAGGTGCAATAATTTTTCGGGCAGCTTTCATCGGGAAGTTCTATCTATGGCCTCACCGTGAGGCGAACTCACTTCATCTGCGGGCACTAGACGGCGTTGTGGGAAGCGTTGGAAGTTGCTCCGGGTGGATTGTCCGCCACTCGGCCAAGGCTTGTGCCCGCTTAAGTTGTCGGCTCAATTCCAATTTTGTCGTTCACGGCAGTCGCAATGCGTTGGATACAGCNNGCGCATGTGCGGCGCAGGTCGTGAGGCGCAAGCTTATCACTACCGATTCGCTTGGCGAATTCCTTAACGACGTGCCAAACCAGTTTCTCGGTCACTCCCTCGCCCCAGGGTCTGTCGGCGGTGCTCACCTTTCGGAAGAGCCTTCCAGTTTTGATGGCCGCCGCTTGCATCCAGTCGTTGGCTGCGTTGTAAACCCAGTCCGGCACTGGGATGGTCCGAATATGGCCGCCCTTGCCGGCCAAGTCAACGATCGCCCAATGCCCTTCGCGTTGTTTCAGGTGATCGACTGTTAGTTGGGCGGCTTCATGCCGCCGAAGGCCACATGTCACAAGGATTGATAGTAAGGCGCGGTCTCGTTTGCCTTTTAGACGCTCCACGTCCGGTGCCTGCCAAAGTGACTTGGCTTGCTCGGGCGTTAACCAGTTTCCCAACCTGACCCCAAGCTTCTTAACGCCTTTGACGCGGCGGATTCCCGCTGCCAAATCGGCGCTGAGAAGACCGCAGTCCGCCGCCTCGTATGCAAGGCGGCGTACGGCACCCAGGCGCAGGTTGATTGTTCCTGGCGCAAGCTGCCGCGATTCCAAGTGCATTCGGTATCGGGTCACAACTGTCTTGCTGAACGATAATCGCGGCTCGGAGCAGTACCATTCCACAAATTCATCGATGGCGTGGCGATAGCCACGTTGGGCATCGCGGCACGAAAGACTGTTAATGACGGCGTTCTTCGCAACTTCCAGGTCCGGTAGTCGTAGAATCGACTTCGCAGCATGGGTGCTCTTTTTCTTAGACTGGATTTTCTTTTTCATAACCGTGGCCTCTCACGCCACAGGTCAATCATCTAGCCGATTCGGTCCGAGTCGCGCGTAATACGACCACAGTGCGTTCCGCCACTTACCCAAGGGAACTTGGGAGCCACGGGTCGGAACTTCCGCGATCTCATTAGCAGTTTGGGAGCTTCTACAGAGCGCATTCCGCAAGTTCGTCTTCCAGGTTGCTTCGGAACGTTCACCTTTCCACCAAGGCGCTTAGACAGACCCATCGGCTCATCGAAGGGACACCGCAAGGAGACTCATAGTCGAATGTTCGCTGAAGAAAGCTTGCGGTTGTGGTAAGAAAGGAGGCGATTGTGAACCAGATTTCCATTCATCCCATCGACTTGTTTACTCCTGCAATCACGCCCAGTTACGCCGGAATGCTGGGGGAGGCGGCAGCAGTCTGTCTCGAAGAGAATTGCCATCCGCCCGGAGTCGTTTTGGACCTTGTGGGAGATTCCAATGAAACTTTGTTGATAACATGGCGTGAACTCGGCGAGGAGCATGTAAGCTCGTATTCAGACCTTGAGGAGGCAACGGAGTATGGCGCCTACGGCATCGCCTTAGTTGCGGTTCGGGAACTTAAGGGCAAAACAGCAATCAGCCGTTCCGCCAAAGGGGGTGGGTTCGACTGGTGGGTCGGCGATTCAGAAGACCCCCAAACATTGCCGTTTCAGGGCAAAGTGAGATTAGAAGTGTCAGGAATACTGCGTGGCCGCCCAGGTCAACTGCAGGCTCGGCTCCGGCAGAAAAAAAAGCAAACAGACTTATCCGATTCGCTGGGACCGGCGATTATCGCTATAGTCCAATTTAGCGAGCCACTCGCTCATATCGAGGCCAAATGAGAAGAGCGAGAGAGCTTCACGATCGGGCAATGTCTTACATGGATGAAGCGTTGGCTGCAAAGCGCGCCGGCAGGCACGATGAGGCACAGAATTTTCTTCGCCAAGCTTTCGAACTTGAAAGGCAGGCTGCTGAAGATGTTGAAGCAGACGAGAACTCGG
>PLRJ01000227.1 GCA_003163855.1 Bryobacterales bacterium
ATCGGTGCCTGGTTGCCGCAAACGGGCATCGGCATTGGCTATTTCGGCGCGAGTGCCTACTGGGGTTTGCAGCTGAATAATGGCACTCCGATTCTGTCCAGTGTCCCGGTGGTGCAAGGGCAAGCCGTTCTCCTCGTGATAAGCATTACGTTCGGGGCGACGAACCAGATCAATTTATATGTTGATCCGGTTCTGGGAAGCGGTGTTCCCTCGGCGCCTAGCGCGACGCTAACGACGACAAGTAGTGTCGCGTTCCAATCGCTTTCATATCTCGGTGGCTACATGGCGAATGATAGTTCGCTGGCTGATATCCGCTTTGGGACGAGCTATGCGACGGTGACACCGGCACCGTAGGGCGCCAACAAAGGAACTCTCCGCGTTTGCCGCTCTTGCCAAGAGGTTATCTTGGTAAGGCGGCTACCAAATTGAAAATCGTAAGGGCATGCTACTCGACCGTAAATGGAGACGGTTGGGCGCGAGCGGCGGGCGCGCCCGCTTTTCTCAGGATCCGATGAGCAGTCTGGATGTCTGATTTGGCAAGTGGCTGCCGTAGATCTTCTTTCGCGGAAGGCGCTCCTACGCGTATGAGAGCTTCGCGGCTTACGATGTGGGGACGATCAAAGAGCTTACTAAGCAGCTGAAAGGCGCGTGAGTAACCCACTGACCCGCGCAGCATATTCGTTCGACCGTTGACTTTCTAGACGGGATGTATCCGTGGCCACTCCAGTTCAAAGCCCTGTCGCAAAAGGCTGGTTTGGAAGTCGGTTAGCAGTTTCTTGTCAGACCAAACGGCACGCGGACTCTTCTTGGTTAGTAAACCATGAGCCGCCAACGTTCCAGCGGCTTCGCCGATGTTCCATTCCACCGGATGAAGCCGATAACAACCATTAGTGATATGTGTTGTTCCAAGGTTCTTGCAGGCGGGTAACAGATTCTCAAGCCGCCGCGGAATGAATGCTCCCAAGGGAATTTGAAAGGGCAGAGAACTGACGTCCACGTAGTTCGTTCCCCCTGCGGACGGATGCAGGTCAATGCGGTAGCATCCTATGCCAACCGAATCTGCAAACTTTTCGGCGTATAGTTCACCTGCCAAATTGCCTTTGGCTTTAGCACGCATATCGGTGCCGACATGCTGCTCAAGAATGGTGAATTCCGCTTGAATGCGGCGCGATTCGCGGATGTACGCGGCTTTCGCCATGCCGTCTTCGGTGCCGACGATGTCCTTGCGCAGCCGAAGCCCTTTCCAGCCTTGTCCGCCATCCAGGCGCGGAGCTTCCGTCTGCATCCAATAAAGGAACGAAAAACTAAGCTGCTTGGCGCGGTGAAGAAGTTGCTGGCGACCCTCCGCGTCGGCTGTAACCAAATCTGCCAGCCAGTAATCGTTCTGCGGCCAGTTCACAAGGGTGATGCCGCTGCGATAAGCTCCCGCTGTGAAGTTTGCGGGGTCGGCGAGGCGCCGATAGATCCATAGGTTCAGGCCCTGCGCTTTGGGCGTAGTCGGATTTGGATCGAAGAACGCTTTACGTGGCGCCAGCGTCTTAGGTTCGCAAACGGTCCAATTCAGCAGCGGGCCTGTCCACGGCGGCGTTAATTTCGGCACATAATCGCGCCAGAAGTTGTATTCGGCAGGACGCTCGATGGTGTGGTCTTCGCCCTCCAGTAGATCGACGGCAAAGCAAAAGGTGAAGGACTGGCTGTTGGCGGGCTCAGCCGTTGCGGCGGCATGCATTTCGCCGGTTTGCGCCTGCGATTCAGCGCCCGTGACATGTTCGGCCCTCACCATAGGCAGTAGGTCGCCGAGTTCGGTCGCATCAAGAAAATAGGCGGCGGTTATGCTGCGTTTGGCCCCTGATTGCGTGTCGCGCACGGTGACGCTGGTAACTTTGTCGCCCGCTGTCGTTGCGGATTCGGGAACGTGGTTCAACAGCAGTGTCAGTTGCCCATTGCTTAAATATGGTGCGAGCATAGCCTCAAGCACGGCCACCGAAACTTTGAATTCATGTGTCAGCCGCGAGACTGAACCATTTCCTGGATTCAGATCCACGCGTGCACGCGCTTCGGAGGTAAGCGGATAATGATCGCGATAATACTGCCGCACCGCATTGCGATAAGCGCGATAACTGCGCGTGCAGCCGAACATCTCAATCCAAGGATGTTCGTCGGGGGGAACAGCTTGCGAGGTAAGCTGACCGCCAACCCAATCGGTCTCCTCCGTTAATACGACACGAACGCCGTTACGAAGAGCCGCCAGCGCCGCCGCGAAGCCACCGACTCCGCCGCCGATAACCGCAACATCACAAGTGAATTCGTTGCTTTGGGCACGAAGCGCCTGCAGCGCCAGCAAAGACGCCGCTCCGGATAATAGACTACGTCTTGTCATCAGAATGCGATCTTTAAGCCGAATTGAATATCGCGGGGACTATTCACGTCCGACGTCACCTGGCCAAAGGTTTGCGAACCCACCGACCCGTTAGGAGCGGCGAACTGAGCGTGGTTGAACAGGTTGTAGAATTCCGACCTGAACTGAGCAGTGATTTTGCGATCAAAGATTCCGAACGAGAAGTTCTTAACTAAGACGGCGTCAATGTTGCGCTGGGGCGCAGTCCTCACGTCGGGCAGCACGGGACCTACATTGCCAAAAGTGTTAGGCGCGGCAATGCTGAAATCGGCCGTGTTGAACCATTCCGCCACGGTAGGATTCGAAAGATGTGCGCTATCTCCGTTGTTGACGGAAGGCCGGCTAATGGAGATGGGCTCGCCGCTCTGTAGCGAAAGAATTCCGCTCACATCCCAGTTTCCCAGAATTGCGTTCACAAGGCGGTTGCTGCTTCGGCCAAATACGCGATCGTGACCATAAGGAATGTTGAAGACACTGCTCAAACGAAATTGATTGGGAGTATCGAACGTGGAGAGGCCTTTTTCCAGCGTCCGGTTATAGACGTCCAGCGGTGTACGCACGTCGTCAATGGCTTTCGATCTTGTATAGGCCGCCAGGAAAGTGAGCGATGAAGAGAGGCGCTTCTCGGCTTGAATGGTGCCCGCTTCGTAGGTGGAATTGCCGGCGGGAACGTAAACCTGCGTGACAGCGGTGTATTGAGGATAAGGCAGCAGTGACTGCTGCCGCGAAATGGTCTTGCTGGCAAGAACGCCACTGAGATTTTCACCATAGAAGGGGTTGGTAACCAGGTCNNTCTCCAGCAAGTGGGTAGACTTGCTGCCCCAGTAATGCACGTCCAGTACGATGTTCCAGGGAATTTGCCGTTCAACGCCGCCACTCCACGTTTGCGCGTAGCCGTTCTTGAAAGCATATTCCGGCGCTGCAATGCTGGTGCCGGTATTGGCCAGCGGGTTTCGGTCGTTCAGCGCCGGCAGAATGCCTTGCGGGAACGGGTTGCTGATGGTTGTGGCCGGTGTTACGCCGTCGAGCGAAGCGATCATGGTCGACGTTCGAACCGCTTCCACCGCGCCGTCTCCGTTAGCCTGAATGTCGCGCGGCAGCCAGAAGATTCCATAGCCTCCGCGGAAGACTGTTTTGCTGTCAAAACTGTAAGCAGCACCAAAACGCGGACCGAAATTCCGCCAATCGGTTGACTGCTGGTTCTTCGGATTGCCATCGCCGGCCCATGTCAGCAAGCCGGTGAGGTTCGGCAAACCGGCCGCCGGTCCCAGCGGATTCAGCGCCGTGTTGTTGAAGGATGCAATCCGGTTGTACTTCTCTTTGTCGCCAATACCAACGTCCCAGCGCAGGCCCATGTTGATGGTCAACTTGCTGGTGACTTTCCAATCGTCTTGCACATAGGCGGCGTAGTAGAGGCCTTGCGTCGAAATAGGTTGGATCTCCTGTACGTTGCCGCTCGATGCGTCGCCTAACAGGAACGAGGCTAAGCCGTAGCCTGCTGTGCTGCTGGCCACAATGGGATTCGGTCCCTGCGTGAACGTGCGGCCAAATGAGTACGTGCCTGAGGCTGAACTGTTCTGGCCCTCGTTGAAATCGAGCACGCGCCAGTCAAAACCGAACTTTAAGCTGTGTTTGCCCTTCTCCCAACTGACGCTGCCCAGAGTGGCAAAGACGTTCCTGGGTTGGAACTGGGTGAAGGAATCGGAACCGTTGCCGGTTCCCACCGTGTCTCCGACGTTGAAGACCGGGAATTGCGGCGCCACCTGCGACACATAGGATGTAGGCAGGTTGAGCGAGGCTAGATTAAAACCCTGCGAAGCTCCAAACTGCGCCGCCAGCGCGCGCGTAAATGAGAACGAGAGATCGGCAACAACGGCAGGTGAAAAATCATGAGTTACGTCGGCTATGCCCTGCGTATAGTGGTCGGACGTGTTTCGGCCGCCTCCGCCGGGAGGAGGCAGATTGCCCGGTACGAAACGAAGGTCTTCCTGGCGCGAAACCCGCACGAACATGCGTGTGTTCTGGTCGAAATCAACATCGCTGCGGATATCGAACTTGTCGCTGTTGGTGATTGAGTTCGCCGAATAAACATAGTTGTTCTGGTTGGTTATCGGATTGCCGGCCGTATCCGCTGCGGGAAAATATTTCAACGTGGCCATGGCAACCGGATCGAACCGGCTGGTCGGAATGATATTGCCGGGGAATACCGTCCGCTGCCGGTTTCCATTCGCCAGTGTGGTCAATGTCGCCGGGTCGTAAATCTGGATGAGCGACCCATTGCTGGCGAAAGTTTGGGAAAAATTCCCCGCCAGTTGCAGCGGTGTGGGCACCGACGAGATGGTGGAAACAGGATATCCCTGCCGCAGGCCTTCATAGTCGCCGAAGATGAACCACTTGTTCTTAAGCACCGGCCCTCCGGCGTCCGCGCCGAACTGATGGCGCTGGAAGGAGAGTTTCTTTTGTCCACTCTTATTGTTGAAGAAATCGTTGGCATCCAGTATGCTGTGGCGTTCGAAATCGTACATCACTCCGTGATAATCGTTAGTGCCTGATTTGCTGATAATGTTTACAACTCCGCCTGACGTTCTTCCGAACTGCGCGTCGAAACTGTTTGCCTGAACCTTAAACTCCTGCACCGAATCCACCGGCGGGTCGATAACTCCGCGATTGATATCGGGCGTGGTATCGGGCGCCGCATCCAGCAGAATCTCCTGCGAGCCCGATCTTCCACCGCCGACGTTGAAATCGGACTTGAAGAAGTTGCGGCCCACGTTCTGGCCGCCGCCATTGCCGAAATTAGGTCCGAAGATCACTCCTGGCGTCAGGCCGACCAGCGCCAGCGGGTCACGAACGTTCAGCGGAAGATTAACAATGCTGCGCGTCGTAACTACCTGTCCCAAAGTGGCGCTTTCGGTATCCAACGCCGGCGGGGCTGCGGTGACAGTAACCTGCTCCGATACGTTGCCGGTTTCCAGCGCGACGTTCAGTTCCAATGTCTGGTTCACCTGCAAAGTGATGGGGCTCTGTTCGAAAGTCTTAAATCCATTCAGGCTGCATCGAACGGTATACGACGAGGGCGGCAAATCGGGAAAGCGGAAAATGCCGTCCGCATTCGTCACTTCTGTGAAAGATGTCTTCGTGGCCAGGTTGATGGCCGTCAAATGGGCGCCGGGGACCAAAGCGCCCGACGGGTCTTTCACGGTTCCGGTCAACTGCGCGTTGAAAACCTGGGCGTGCGCACACGCGGCCAAACCGAAAATCAAGACTGCATTTCGATAGAAAACCCTGCAACTTGCCATAAAGCTCCCTTGAGAAAAACTGGTTGTTGCCATAGTGAGCCGTTTCCTATCGCCAGGCAAGTTTCTCGCTGTTTGTTACGTGCTGTTACTGTGCCGATTCAGTAATTTAGAGAAAATGCTAAATCGGTTGACTATATAATTTCTTTTCACGCATGAGCAACGTTTTGCCCAGTGACGCCTCCCCGCTAGAGAGCATCCAATTGCCCGCAAGTGTCACGCGCGTATTGGCGAGCCAGAGCTTTGAACGGTCTCCCACCCTGCGCTCGCTGCTGACGTACCTTTGGCTGCACCGCGCGGAATCAATCAGCGAGTACGCCATCGCTACCGAGGCGTTGGGGCGAAGCGCTTTGTTCGACGCCAAGACCGACGCTACCGTGCGCGTGCAGATTTCCCGTTTGCGGCAGCGCCTGGAAAAGTTCTATGAGCATGAAGGTAAAGACTGTTCTGAGCGCCTGGTAGTGCCGCTTGGTGGACATCAAATTCATTGCGAGAAGGTAGCTCCGGCCAGCTTTGCGGTGGTCACTCCGGTAGATCCTCCGCGGCCCGGAATGCCAGTTGCCCTCGCCCTCCTTTGTGCTTGTTTGGCGCTTGCCTGCGCGGGACTCGGGCTGGCGCTCTATCGTGCGCACGCTGATAAAGGTGTTGCACCCGTCCGCGAAACGCCGCGCTTCTGGAAGGCCTTTTTCGGGAGTGGACACCCTAGCCGAATCATTCTTCCTACGCCCGTTTTCCTGTCGTTTTCACCGCACCCGGGCGATTCCATTATGTTCCGGGACACCACAGTGAATGACTTCGACGCCCGGCGCGAATCTAACGGCTACGCGGCGCTTCAAAAGCAGATGGGAGATCCGGTTCTGGCGCAGAACTATACGGTTGCCTCCGATACTTTCGCGTCGGTGAAGCTCGCACGCTACCTCGATCGCTTTGCTTTGGAAACGACGGTTTTAAGCAGCGCCGATGCGCCGCTGGAGGCGCTGGATACCGAAAACGTGATTGCCCTGGGTACGTGGGGCACAATGCGTCCTTTGAAAACGTATCTGGATCGAATGAGCTTCGTCCTCGGATTACATGAACAATCGGTGGAAGTGCGCTGGCCGCTTCCAAATGAGCCGAAACGGATCGACTGGGTTACCGAATCTCCCGAACGTTCGGTTTGGCCCGGCGTAATTGCCGTGCTGCCAGGGCCAAGGCGCGACACGCATCTGTTGGTACTGGCTGCGCGCCACACATCGGCTTTGGTCTCTTTTCTGACTTCGGCCAACGGTCTTGATCAGTTAGACCGGCTCTGGAAAGCCAACGGCTCGCCCGAGTACTTTGAGACGGTTGTGAACTCGGAAATGAATAACGACGAACTCGTCCGCTTCTGGCCGGTGGCGCTGCACGGGCTGATTGAACCGCGTAACAAGCCGTAACAAACGGCTGGAAACTTTCGGCGTCTGCCGTCTTCGCGGAACAATACGAAGCACGCTATGCGAATCCTTTCCTTTCTTGCTGCCGCGGTGATCTTTACGCCTTTAGTTCACGCGCAGCGACAGTATGACTTGCTGGTTTACGGAGGCACCGCCGGCGGCGTCATCACCGCAGTCTCGGCTGCGCGCGAAGGATTGAACGTTATCTTGCTGGAGCCCGGACATCATCTGGGCGGCATGGCAACCGGCGGCCTCTCGCGCACCGACTTCGGCCACAAGGAAGTCATCGGCGGTTACGCGCTTGAATTCTACTGGCGCGTGGGCCTGAAGTATGAGATGAACCGCTTCTCAAACGAAGTGGCCTGGTTTTACGAACCGCATGTGGGTGAGCAGGTATTTACCGAAATGCTGCGCGACGGCCATGTAGAGGTGCTGTTTTCGAAGCGCTTGCGTGAACAAGGCGGCGTCAGCAAGAGTGGAACGACGATCGTTTCTGTGACAACCGAAGACGGGGCCGTTTACCGCGCTCGCGCCTTTGCCGATTGCACCTACGAAGGCGATTTGATGGCCCAGGCCGGCGTTCAATACACGTGGGGAAGGGAAGGCAGCAGCCAATATGGCGAGAGTCTGGCCGGTGTGCGCGACCGTACTCCGTTGCACCAGTTTCTGGTTCCCATTGCAGCCCGCGACGCCAGCGGGCACTTGCTACCCGAGATTTCGGATAAACCCAAAGGCGAAACCGGTGCGGCCGACAAGAAGGTGCAATCGTACAACTTCCGCATGATTCTGTCTGACGATCCGGCCAACCGGATTGCCTTCCCTAAGCCGCCCGGTTACGATCCGCATCGCTATGAACTGCTGGCCCTGCTGCTGGCTGCGCGCGCCAAACAACTGGGCCGTCCGCAGGTGCTGCATGAAGTCACTTTGATTGCGCCCATTCCCAACCACAAAGCCGACTTCAACAACCAGGGGCCATTTTCGACGGACTACATTGGCGCCAGTTGGGATTATCCAACCGCCTCCTACGCGCGGCGAAAGGAGATCTGGCAGGCCCACATCGATTACACCAAGGGCTTCTTCTATTTCCTGGCGCACGATCCGCGCGTTCCTAAGACGTTACAGACTGAGGTGAACGAATGGGGGCTGGCGAAAGACGAGTTTCGTGATACGGAGAACTGGCCGAACCAGCTTTATATCCGCGAGGCACGCCGCATGGTTTCCGATTTCGTCATGACGCAGAAAGATCTGCAAACCGAGCTAACGAAACCGGATGCTATCGGGATGGGTTCGTATAACAGCGACTCGCATAACGTTCAGCGCATAGTGAACGCGGCCGGCGATGTGGAAAACGAAGGCGATATGCAGGTCTCGGTGAAACCGTACCAGATACCTTATCGCGTGATGATCCCCAAGCGCAGCGAGGCTACCAATCTGCTGGTTCCTGTCTGCTTTTCAGCCAGCCACGTTGCCTATTCCTCGGTACGCATGGAGCCGCAATACATGATCATCGGCCAAGCCGCAGGCGTGGCTGCGGCCATGGCGTTGAAGACCGACTCCGCCATGCAGGATGTAGATACCGTGCAACTGACCGCGCGCCTGAAGAGCCAGGGAACCGTGCTGGAAGACCGCGCCCCGCTGGATGGTCCGGCATTCTTCCACGGCTTGTGGCAGAAGTTTTTCCCCGAAGAGTCGCACGCCCGTTCACTGCCCTAAGCGTGCGGCCAATTCGCGCCGCCGGACTGGTCCGGTGCGATGCGATTTTAGCGGCGGCAGAGTGCCCGGCAATTTATCTTCGCGCCAGTCGGTCCAGTAAAACGGCAAGTCTTCGTGGAACCAGTTGCGATGATCGGTCGCCATCCAGCCTTCGCGGATGGCCAGCGCCACCGCTTCCTTCTTTGCGACTTTTTTTCCAAAGCGCGCGGTCAGAGCCATCGCAGCTTCAGCCCGCGTCACGGGCGCATCCGGCGAAGCGTGCAGGTCGGTGTCATCCATGGGATAGATTCCCTGCAACGCGGCCGATTGAATCGAACGAAATGCCGGATCATCGGGCGACAGGTCATCAAACCAGACCATCTGAACTCCGACCTGCGCCAATTCGCGCTGCACATTCCCGGCGGTAGGCTCGCTTCCATTTTCCAGCCACATGGCCGCCATCGTGCCCGACGCTTCGCCGATGTTCCACTCAATCGGATGGAGCCGGAACGCGCCATTGGTGAGATGCGTGACGCCGATGGTCTTCCCTGCCGGAAGAAGGTTAACCAGATCCCTGGGCAGCAAAGCCGCCATAGGAATTTGAAAAGGCTTTGGCATCCGCATGCGCCCATGCTCGTTCGCTCCGCAGGGATGAATATCAACCATGTAAAATCCCGTTCCCACAGAGTCAGCAAACTGTTTCGCGCGCGGGCCGGTTTGAAATTCATCCACAATATCCTGTTCAGCCACTGTTCCGCGCGCCACAATCCTGCGTGATTCGCGAATGTACGGATACTTCGACATGCCATCCGCCGTGCCCATGACATCGCTGCGCAGTTGCAGTTCAGGGTATCCGGCGCCGCCACCGTCGCGCGGAACATCATGCTGCAGCCAATACAGGAAAGCCGCCGACGTCTGCTTGGCACGTTGAAAAATTGCAGCAAGGGTGGCGGGCTCCTTATCCAGCGGCGATTCCGCCCCATAATCCTGCCTCGGCCAGTTCATAAGCGCGACGTCGTTAGTAAAGCCGGGCTTGAAGTTGCGCGCATCCAACAGCCGCCGCCAGGCGAAGAATGGACCTGGTGACATGTTGTTGGGCACCGGCGGGTCTTCTCCAAACATCCGGTACTGCACCCAGCCTTTCCAGCCGAACTCTTCCGGATAATTCACCCGCAAGCTGAAGCCCTGGCGCTTCAGAATCTGTTCGTAGTCTGCGGGCTTCACGGTTTCCGGCCCGGCATGGGCGGAATGCTCAATGGCGAAAGGGTAGGTAAAGCTTTGCACGCACGCCTTGTTTTCTTTCACCGGCGCGTCTGGTTCGCCAGTCTGCGACTTGGCTTCCGATCCTGTGACATAAGGAATGCCTGCCAGCGGCAGAATGTCACCCATCTCCGTCGCATCCAACAAAAAACGGGTACGAAATCGAACCACCTTCTTCCTGTCGAATTGCCACGCCAAGGCGGATTTTATAGTTGCTCCCTGCCGTTCCACTGCGAAAATGACGGTCCGCAAATAGAGCTGGAGACCCGGCTTGCGCAGCATCTTTTCCAGCACCGCCACGCCTGTCTTCGGTTCAAAGCATAGCGGCGAGACGTAACATGTGCCTGGGTTTAAGTTCTCCCAAGCCGTGGCGGCGGGAGTGAGGTTGCCGCCCGTTCGGTACCAATTCCGAATACCATCTCTGAACTGCATATAGCTGCGTGTACCGCCGGAAAATTCAATAAAACGATTCTCATCCAGCGCTGGCACGCCGCCTGACGTAGCTTGCCCGCCCACCCAGTTCGTTTCTTCAGTAAGGCAGACCGTGTGATGCCGGCTGGAAGCCGCCAACGACGCAGCCACGCCGCCCATGCCTGCACCGGCTACGAGAACATCGCAGGCTATTTCAGGAACCTGCGCGGGAACAGCGATGGAGATAACAGCGCTTGCCGGATCGCCATTAAGGGGCACGCGCTGTACATCCAGCACCTTGTAATCGGCGGCCTTAAGCGCAAGCGTCAGGAGTAGGAAATAGCAAGTTCCGGCGTATCGACCCATTTGCCTCCCAGTCTGCGCGACTCCAAACCCGCCAGTAAAATGCCGTTTGCAACCAGCGTGCGCTCAATAGGATTTGGTTCGCGGCCTGTCAATACCAGATCCTCAAAGTTCTTCACCATGAAGCTCCAATGGTTATGCAGGTTGAGTTGAATATAAAAACAAGTGGAGACAGGCTCGCTCCTGTCTTTAATGCGCGCCGCAAACAGATAGTCGCGCGTCAGCGAGTTGGCGTGCACAACCGTAGCGCGCAGCCCATCACGATAACGAATAAAGAACGCCTCGGGCGGCGCAGCCGGTCCTTGTGGAACCACATTGATACGGCGCGCTAACGCGGCATCAAGCAGGCTGCGCGTCCATTCGCCGCCGGCAGCTTGCGAAAAGATCTCGTCACCCTTACACCAGCGGACCCTTTCGACGCCAGTCTCGCCACCGCGCCGCCGCTCGGCCATCGATTGCAGCATCTCAATGCCGTGATACGAATGTTCCTCAATGTCGCTGTAACTGGTTGCCAGCAATTCGGAAAATTCGACGCCGCGTGGAAGATCCAACTGTGGCCGCTGCCATGCCAGCGGCACGGTCGATCCGCAAAGAAATGGAATGCGCATCTCGCGAACCCGATCGTACATGCGTTTGGCATCCGCCCAGTCATAGGCAAAATACTTGTCCTGATACATGGGAATAACCCGCTGTTCCGCGCGCATCGCACGCGTGATCTCATCGAAGTATCGCCAGCGCGGATACATGAAGTTCCCAAGCGGCGTGCGCGGATATTCGCCATGTTCGCCGATAACGGCCACCGCATCCACGGCGATGCGCGCTTTGCCGCAACGCAAAGCCGCCGTGACATCTGGATAGATCTGGATGCCATGTTCTTCAGCCTGTTCCCGCGCCAGGTCATTCGCAGGAAACTGATCGACATAGAACGACTGCGTACTCAAGCGCGGAGCATGCCATTCGTGGTTCAACCGGTAGCCATCCAGCAGCCTGCTAACAAACACATCCGCATGGGAATTGGGCGAGTACACATTCATCACGCAGGCCACAGTGGGCCGTGCCTTGGCGGCAAGCAGGGCCGCGGCCGGAAGCGACACAAACAGGCGGCGGCTGAGACTTGTCACGTCCCACAGTGTAATTCACGTTGCACTCGTAGGCTATCCTTGCTCGATGAACTTTGCTGGAATTCTGCTGGCCGTCCTCTCGGGCGCTTGCAATGGCCTGTTTACCGCTCCTATGAAGCTTAAGTCGCGCTGGCAATGGGAGAATACCTGGCTGATTTTCATCATCGTGGCGTGCTGGCTGATGCCGCCCATTATTCTGCTGCCCCATTTCGCTGAGCTTGCGCGCGTTTTCTCCCTCGCGCCGGTGGGTGCTGTCGCCGCTGCGCTTGGCTTTGGCTTCGCCTGGGGATTCGGAGCCGTCTCCTTCGGCCAAAGCGTCCATTCGCTTGGTGTCTCCATCGCCAATAGCCTGGTTATCGGCATTAGTTCCGCGCTTGGATCACTTGTTCCGCTGGTTCTGGGAGGCAACCTGCGCATCAGCCAGCGGATTCTCACGCTGCTCTCCGGGGTCGCCGCTTTTCTAATTGGCGTCGCCTTGTGCGGAGCGGCTGGAATCCTGCGTGACAAGTCTGCCGCGGCCGACAGCGGCAAAGGCGTGGAGATGCGCGGCTACCTCTTCGCCATTGCGGCTGGAGTGATGTCGGCGATTTTCAATATTGGATTTACCCTGGCGCTGCCCATTTCCGATGCCGCCAAATCACTCGGCTTGTCGCCCTTTGCATCGGCGAATTGCATCTGGCTGCTGATGCTGGGCGCGGGCGCTTTGCCCAACATTGGCTATTGTCTCTATCTGATGAAACGGAATGGGACGGCGCCACTGCTGGCTGCCTCCGGCGCGGCGCCTGCGGCTTTTCTGGCTGTTGCGATGGGCCTGTTATGGGGCGGCAGTATATTTCTTTACGGCGCCGCNNGGCCTGGTAGTTGCCAATGCCATGGGACTGCTGTTGCGCGAATGGAAAACCGCGCCTAAATCCGCCGTTACCAGGATGCAGTTGGGCCTGGCTGTGCTGATAGTGGCCATTCTGCTATGCGCCGCGTCTACCAGGATGAGCGCATGATGCCGATACAGGGCGGTTTAATTGTCTCCTGCCAGGCAGATCCCGCTGACGCCTTTTACGGCCTGATGGATCGTTTCGCGCGGGCTGCTTTGGCAGGCGGCGCCAAAGGCATCCGCGCTAACGGACCAGACGACATACGCGCTATTCGAAATGCGGTTGAACTTCCCATCATAGGGATTCAAAAGAGTATCCACGATGACGGCAACATCCTAATTACACCATCGTTTGAATCGGCGCAGGCGCTGGCGTATGCCGGAGCAACTGCGATAGCGCTTGATTGCACGCGCCGCGGCCAGGAGTCAGGAGCATTCGAACGCCTCCGCCGCATTAAAACAGAACTAAAACTTCCCGTTATGGCGGATATCGCCACCATTGAGGAAGCAACGGCAGCCTTCGAGGCCGGTGCCGATTTCGTTCTTTCCACCATGCGAGGCTATACCGCCGACACGTACCAGGTATCGCACTTTGATCCGCGCTTTATTGAGCAACTGGTGCACGCATTGGGCGTCCCGGTGATAGCCGAGGGACGCGTTGATACTCCCGACCTCGCGCGCCAAGCCATGGAAGCGGGCGCTTTTGCGGTCGTTGTAGGAAGCACTATCACCCGGCCACATCTGGTAACTCGCTTATTCGCGGATGCGGTCAAAACAAGCCAGGAGTTCGTGCTTGGCATCGATTTAGGCGGCACCAATACAAAATACGGCCTGGTAACAACCAGCGGTGAAATGATTTGGCACGATACCGCAACTACGCCGGCCCAGAGCGGCCGAGCAGGTCTGCTGCATCATCTTGAACGCATTGCACAGGCTGGCGTGGCGCGAGCGGCGGAAGCGAAACAGCCTGTTGCCTCCATTGGCATTGCCACTGCCGGATGGGTAGATCCCGGGACCGGTCGCGTGGTGTACGCCACCGAGAATCTGCCCGGCTGGACCGGGACTCGCATTGCGGAAACGATAAGCGCAACCACATCACTGCCCGTGTTTGTAGAGAACGACGCGAACGCAATGGCCATTGGGGAAAAGCGTTTCGGTGTAGCGCGCCATTTCGACAATTTTGTCTGCATCACGCTGGGTACCGGTGTTGGCGGCGGGTGCTATGTTGGCGGCCGCCTAAACCATGGCGGCCACTTTTTCGCCAACGCCTTCGGTCATATGGTCATTCAACCTGGCGGAAGGGCGTGTTCATGCGGACAATCCGGATGCCTGGAAGCGTACACAAATGCAGCCGCCTTGCTGGATTACGCAAACGGGAGCTATGCAAATACGCAACTGCTGATAAAAGCCGCGGAGGAAGGCGAGCCAGTCGCCACTGGCGCGCTGGCGGAATATTCTTCGCACTTAGCCGCGGGCTGCGGTTTGCTGGTTCAGTTGCTTGACCCTGAAGCGCTGATCTTCGCTGGAGGATTGGCGCAAAATAACCCGATGCTCTTGACACTTCTTGAGAACGAGCTTGCGGGCAGAGTGCCGGTATGGCGGGAACGCAAGTTGAAGCTCCTAATGTCGGGGTTGGGATATCACGCCGGTGTTTTCGGCGCAGCGGCGCTATCGTAATGTCCGGCGGATAACCCAGTTTCTCCGCAGCCGATGCCATCTTCAACAACCATGATGGAGAACCTATGGATTTCAGCTTGCCGAACCGACAACCCTCTGCCGGTTCTACAGGGATCACCTCGCGTCTTTGTCGCTTTGCGTGGGCTGGCCAAGAACATGTAAACCATAATCGGCATCGAGAAAGCTCGCATGCTTTTAAGAGGCTCGGCTGGTAAGCTGTTCGCCTTCAACTCAAGAGTGATGGCGATGTTAGATCAATAATTTAGCGAGAAGCGCAGTATGCGCGGCAAGAATGCTTTGCCCATCATCAATGAAAGAAGATTTGGCTCCCCAGGTAGGATTCGAACCTACAACCCTTCGGTTAACAGCCGAATGCTCTACCATTGAGCTACTGAGGAGCATGGTTGCTCCTCGTTACACGCTCGTAATTGCGCAAGTCCGTGCAAAGTGGGCCTCCACCATTAAACCACAGTGAGTTCTGACCTTCAATCGCTTCTCGCAACCAGGTGCTACGCTGAGTCTTTCATGCAACTTGAGAAGGTTTATGAGCCCCAGCGCTTCGAACCGCACTGGGCTCAGTGGTGGATTGATTCGGGCATTTATCGCGCCGATGTCGAAAAGGCCAAACACGGGCGCGTTTTTTCGATAGTCATTCCGCCACCGAATGTAACGGGCCAGCTGCACATTGGCCACATGTTCGAACACACCATGATGGATGTGGCTGTTCGCTGGCATCGAATGAAAGGCGAAGTTACGTTGTGGCTGCCGGGAACGGATCATGCCGGTATCTCCACGCAAATGGTGGTGGAACGGAAACTCGCTTCCGAAAACCTAACTCGGCGTGGCTTAGGGCGCGAGGCTTTTGAACGGCGCGTGTGGCAGTGGAAGGAAGAATATGGAAACCGTATCGTGGCCCAGATTCGGCGAGAGGGTGCCAGTGTTGACTGGTCGCGCGAACGTTTTACGCTCGACGCTGGCTTGTCGCGGGCGGTACGCGAAAACTTCGTTCACCTCTGGAACAAAGGGCTCATGTACCGGGGTGAGTACATGGTCAACTGGTGCCCGGATTGCCAGACAGCAATTTCGGATCTGGAAACAGTTCACGAGGCCGTTGAGGGCCATCTTTGGTACATCCGCTATAAGATTCTAGACAGCGACGAAACGGTGACCGTTGCCACCACACGGCCTGAAACCATGTTGGGCGATACGGCACTGGTTGTGAATCCGGACGACCCCCGCTACATACATCTGCAAGGGAAGACTGCCATTCTGCCGATTGTGGGTCGCGAGATCCCGATACTGGCCGATGCCATGGTGGACCCAAAGTTCGGCACCGGCGTGGTCAAGGTAACTCCCGCCCACGACCCTAATGACTTTGAAGCGGGAAAGCGCCTGAAACTGCCCTCTATAAAGGTTATTGGCGAGGACGCGCGCATGACCGCTGCGGCAGGCGAGTATGCAGGCTTGGATCGCTTTCAAGCGCGAAAGCGAATTCTTGCTGCACTTGAATTGTCTGGCGAGTTGGTGAAGATTGAGCCTTACACGCTGAACCTGAGCAAATGCGAACGCAGCCGGACCATCATTGAGCCGCTGGTTTCCACGCAGTGGTTTGTTCACATGAAGCCGCTGGCGCAGAAAGCCATGGAGGCGGTTCGTGATGGGCGTACCCGGTTTGTGCCCGACGATCGTGAAATTCTTTTCTTCCAGTGGATGGAAAATATTCGCGATTGGTGTATTTCACGCCAGCTTTGGTGGGGACACCGGATACCCGCCTGGTATTGCAAAAACTGCGGCAAGATGACCGTGGCGCTGGAGACGCCGGCCACGTGTCCGTACTGTCACTCGACCGAACTCGAGCAGGATCCGGATGTGCTGGATACCTGGTTCAGTTCTGGTTTGTGGCCGTTTTCCACGTTGGGCTGGCCGGATAAAACAGACGATCTGGCTGCGTTTTATCCAACCTCGCTGATGATTACCGGCTTCGATATCTTGTTCTTCTGGGTTTCCCGCATGATGATGCTGGGAATTGAGCTTACCGGCGATGTGCCGTTTCGCGAGATCCACATTCATGGCCTGGTGCGTGATGCCGACAAGCAAAAGATGTCGAAGACCAAAGGCAATGTGATCGATCCGCTGGTAGTGATGGATCGCTTCGGTACCGATGCCGTCCGTATTTCTCTCTTGTTGTCCGCCGCGGCCGGCTCTGATATTGCGCTCAAAGAAGACCGCATGGAAGCGGGGCGCGGGTTTGCCAATAAGCTTTGGAATGCGTCGCGCTGGCTCTTCATGAACATGGAGCGATCGGCAATATCGTCCTGGACGCCGTCTGATGAAGCGCTGGATTTAAGTGCCATCGAAGACGCCTGGATTTTCGCGTCACTCGATCGAACCATTGGCGTTGTCAACCGGGCTTTGGGGCTGCACCGGTATCATGAGGCCGCGCAGGCGCTTTGGGATTTTGCCTGGCATGAGTTTTGCGACTGGTACCTGGAAGTGAAGAAGCTTCGCTTTCAAGAAGGTTCGGGTTTAGATTCGCACTGGCGGAACACGTTGACGGTCTACGAGACTATGCTGCGCCTGCTGCACCCTTTCATGCCGTTCGTCACGGAAGAACTTTGGCAGCGGCTGATTCATGGATCGAGCGTAGCAACGAACCAGGCCGCTTCCATTTCCCTCGCAAATTTTCCCGCTGCACAAGAGACCGGCGTCCCGCGCGAGCGCGTAGAGTCGTTTATACTGCTGCAGCAGGTGGTTAAGGCGGCACGCGAACTCCGTGCCGATAATAAGATTGACCCAAAGGCCAAGATTGACGCTACGCTTTATCTCCACAAGGCTTTATTTACACCGCAGGATCTGGCCGCGATCTGCGTTCTTGAGAAGTTGAATCTGCAGCAACAGCAGGGTGCGGTTCGCGAATCCCTGGGATTGATTCGATCGACACCCGACTTCGATCTGCAATTGCATGTTGCCGCCCCCGCGACTCAAGACGGGGCTCTGACTCCGGAATCGAGGCTTCGCATTGAAAAAGAGAATGAGAAGCTGGAACGCAACATTGCGAATTCCGAGCGCCAGTTGAACGATCCGGTCTTCCTTGGAAAAGCGCCAGAAAAAGTTATCGTCGGCATCCGAGCAAAGCTGGACGAATACCGGGAACAACTGGCAAAGAACAGAAAACTGCTTGAGTAATGCCTTTCGATATTGAAGCAGTGCGAGCAAAAGCGCCGGCGCATAAGTTTTATTACTTCGAATCCGTCGGTTCAACCATGGTGGAAGCTGCGCGTTGCGTTGCGTTGGACGATCCTCACGGCACCGTTGTCTTAGCTGAAGAGCAGACTGCCGGCATTGGCCGTTTAGGCCGAACCTGGATCTCGGAATCGAGCGTAGGAATTTACGGTTCGGTTTTGCTGCGGTTGCAGTTGCCGCCCGCACAGCTTCCCATCGCTAGTCTGCTGGTTGGTTTAGCGGTTGCCGAGGCTATAGAAAAGGTAAGTGGTCTTGCTTGCGATCTGCGCTGGCCCAATGACGTGCTGATTCGCGAGAAGAAAGCATGCGGCATCCTTACGCAGTTGGTTGATTCGTGTGTTATAGCCGGCATTGGACTGAACGTCAGTCAAAAAGCTTTCGAAGCAGGATTACGAACGCCTGCTACGTCGCTCCTGCTTGAGAGCGGCGGGATTGTCTATTCGCGTGAGTCGCTTGTTCTGGCTTTGGTGGAGGCGCTGGATTTGTTCTGCCAAACGCTAGATGAGCAGGGCACGGACGCAATATTACGCGCCTTCGCAGCGCGCTCCAGCTATGTTGCCGGACGTCGCGTAAGGGTGGAAGAGGGTGACCTGCTGGGTATTACGGCGGGGCTGGATGAGTATGGTTTTCTGCAACTCCGTACGGATGCAGGGGCGTTGATGCGGCTATCGGCAGGCGGCATTCGTCCAGTAAACGAATGACAGAAGACGAATCCGATTGGCCTCGCAACTACTTCAATTACTTCACTGAGATCGAGGAGCATTTCCAGCGAGTCCGCGGTTCAAGTCTGTTTCTGTTGTCGCCGCTTGACTGGGCCATTATTGAGAGCTGGAAAGTGGCTGGCATCCCGCTGGAAGCAGTCTTGAAGGGAATTGATGACGCGTTCGAGAAATGGCACAGCCGAAAGATCAAACGGCGCCAGGTGAACTCCCTCGCATACTGCTCCCAGGCCGTGTTGGAGACTGCGCAGCGAATGAGTTCGCGTTCAGCAGCGGCTGCAAGTGTGGACGCGCCGTTTCAAACCGAGGAATTAAGCGCGCACCTGAACCGGGCGGCAGAGGCTCTGCGAGATCGCCCCGAGATAGCTTTGCATGAAGTTGCGGCATCACTGGAAGGAATGGCGTCTTCGGCAGCGGAACATGCAAAGAACTTAGAGGATCTGGAGCGCCGTCTGACTGCACTAGAAGACAAAATCGTCGCGATTATTCGAAGCACGCAAACCGACGAGGATCTCTATGAGATTCGAGCGGCGCTCGACCGGGAGCTGAAACCATACCGTGGAAAGATGTCGGCCGAACAACTGGCTATGCTGGAACGCCGGTATTTGGACACGGCGACTTTGGAGCGAGCCAGTGTGCCCCGTCTGAGCCTGTTCTACTTGCGTTGAGGTTTTTCGATAAAATCACGCGATGAGTGATGAATCGGATGAGCAACTTCACCGGCTGCGGCGTCTCTGCTTGTCGCTGCCCGAAAGTTGGGAGAAGCTATCGCATGGGACGCCTACTTTTTTCGCCGGCAAGCGGGTTTTTGCGATGTTCGATAACAATCACCACAACGCCGGTCACGTTGGCGTTTGGCTGGCGGCCCATCTGGCAGACCAGCAGATGTTAGTCAATACACAACCGGCTCGATACTATCGTCCGCCGTACGTCGGTTACAAGGGATGGATAGGCATCGAACTTAGCGAAGCGGATGACGATGTTCTGGCGTTTCACTTGCGGCAGGCATGGGAATTAATCATGCGGCCGCCAATGAAGCGCTCCTCTTAATTCTTGCGATAGTCCAATGGAGCTTTCTGATCGGCAGGGATTTGCGACGTATAAGTCTTGCCCTTCATCTGCTTTTCGAAATCGGCCTTGGCCGCTTCTACCAGCTTCGAATCGGCAAAAAGATCGGATGCGGTCAGCGCCAGCGCCTTCGCAGCAACCAACATGCCGCGCTGGCCGATGCTCATGCCCGCGCACGCCGTAGCCTGCCAACTGTGGGCCGCAACTCCCGGCACAAACGTCGCCGCTCCGAAGCCAATGGTGGGCACGTTCCAACTAACATCACCAACATCCGTTGAGGCACTTGGAGCGTTCGGGTCGATAGGCCTTAATGGCAACACCGAAGCGGTGCTATCCAAGTTGCCGGCGTATTCGGGAGGCAGGCTCTTCTGCAGATTCTGTGCAAAATGCTCTTCTTCCGCCGTGTAATGGTAGCCGCCTACTTCTTCCAGATCTTTCTGTGCGACATGCGCCAGCGCATCGTTCGGAATGATATTGGCGTCGGTGCTGTCAATTTTCGTCTCAAGCGTCGTTTCGGTCATCAGTCCCGCGCCTTGAGCGATTTTCAGGATGCGCTTCCAGATGCCATCGAGCGTCGTCAATGAAGGGCTGCGCACCATCAACTCCATGGTGGCGGTGTCGGGCACTATATTCACCGCAGCGCCGCCGTTGGTGATGATGTAGTGAATACGAGTGTTGCTGGGAACGTGCTCACGCAGAAACTCGAGCCCGTTGCCCATCAGCATAATCGCGTCAAGAGCGGAACGGCCGCGGTCGGGGCTGAGCGCGGCATGGGCGGCAACGCCATGAAAGGTGAACTTGGCTGAAACAACCGCCAGCGCACCCCCATTTGCCACGCTGTTGGCGTTCGACGGGTGCCAGTGCAAAACCACATCCACATCTTTAAATAGGCCGGCGCGGATCATATAGATTTTTCCCGAGCCGCCTTCCTCGGCAGGCGTGCCGTAGTAGCGCAGCGTTCCGGCAACGTGATTTTTCTCCATATAATCCTTCACCGCGACCACCGCCAGCGCGGCGCCCGATCCAAGCAGATTGTGCCCGCAGCCATGGCCTGGAGCCGACGGCACCACCGGACTGCGATCGGGCACGGGAGCTTGCGAGAGCCCGGGCAGGGCATCGAATTCGCCAAGAATCGCGATCAACGGTTTGCCCTGGCCGTACGAAGCGACGAAGCCGGTTGGTTCATCGGCAACCCCCGATTGAACGGTGAAGCCTGCTGCCTTTAGATCGCGCTGCAACAGAGCCGAGCTTCGGTCTTCGTGATAACCAAGCTCGGCGTACTGCCATATCTGCTTAGACGTGTCGATATATTCTGCACTGTGCTGATCCACTAGATGTTCCAGTTGCTGATGGGCATTTTCAGCGGCGTGGAGGTTGCATGCGAAAAAGGCAAAAACACCTGTTACGAGCGAAACGGAAAGAAAGCGCATGCATTATTGTGGCGCATTCGCGTCTTGCAATCGATCCCGCCAGCGATATTCTAAAGTGATGAACTTCCCGCGGTTTGTTCTAGCCGAGCAGTCCTTCCCGGATAGAGCCATTAGAAATATCCCTGAGCATATTAGGCAGGAGTTGGCGAGTGCCGGCTTTGCGGCGCGCGTTCCCAAAGGAGCGCGAATTGCCATTGGCGTCGGTAGCCGGGGCATTTCTAATATTTCAACCATTGTGAAATCGGTGGTTGAGTTCTGGAAGGCGCAAGGCGCCAACCCGTTCATCATTCCAGCCATGGGCAGCCACGGTGCGGCTTCTGCCGAAGGCCAGTTGGATGTGCTGGCACATTACGGTATTCACGAAGCCACCATGGGCGTGCCGGTGGTGAGTTCGCTGGAAGTGGTGAAGCTGGGAACGACGCCTGAAGGTATTGAGACGTTCATGGATAAAGCCGCCTATGAATCGGATGGCGTGTTCCTGGTGGCGCGCGTGAAGTGGCACACCGATTTTGCAGGCGCTATTGAAAGCGGCTTGTTCAAGATGATGGCTATCGGACTTGGCAAGTTCGCCGGAGCCCAGCGCTATCACTCCTATGCCTACCGGATGGGTTTGGAAAAGATGATTCGCGCGGTCGGCGCCAGCGTGTTTTCCAGCGGCAAGGTTTTAGGTGGCTTAGCCATTCAGGAGAGCGCGCACCATGAAACGGCCGGACTTGTGGCTGTGACCACTTCACAGGGCCTGCCCGCGATGATCGCACAGGAGGAAAAGATACTGGCTGAAGTGAAGAGCTGGGCGGGTAAACTGCCGGTGCCTGAGATGGACATTCTGATAGTGGATGAGATTGGCAAGAACATCAGCGGCGCCGGGATGGACACCAAGGTTATCAATCGCAGCGTGAACGGCGAGTACAATCCATGGCCCAATACTCCGCTAGTGAGGCGTTTGTACGCGCGCGGTATAAGCGAACTGTCCTATCACAGCGCGGTTGGTCTGGGCATGGCCGATGTGGTTCATGACAGGCTGGTGAACGACGTGGATTGGAACCCAACTTATATTAACTCGCTAACCGCATCCACGCCGGCGGCCATTCGCACGCCAATCCATTTCCCCAGTGACCTCGAGGCGTTGGAAGCGATTGCCCCCACGGTCGGCAAGCTCGACCTTTCTACGGTTACCTATTGCCGCATCAAGAATACTCTGGAGCTTTCGCATTTCATGATCAGTGAGAACCTGATTGCCGATTTGCCAGCGGGCGCAAAGGTGCTCTCCGAGCCGTTCGATTTGCAGTTCGATCATAACGGCGACATTCTTGAACCGGAGGCGAATAAAAGTAGAACAGAACAGCCGGCTGGTGCATCTACCCACATGTAAACTGTGGATATTCAGCAGAAGTTGCGCGTGCTGGCGGATGCTGCGAAATATGACGCTTCGTGCGCCAGCAGCGGCTCTCGCAGGGCGCGTGTCGAGGGCGGCCTGGGCAACACCAACGGTGTAGGCATCTGCCACAGCTACACCCCCGACGGCCGCTGCATCTCGTTGCTGAAACTGCTGCTGACGAACTACTGCGTTTACGATTGCAGCTACTGCATCAACCGCATTTCCAGCGATACTCAGCGGGCTCGCTTCACGCCGGAAGAAGTTGTCTTTCTCACGACTGAGTTTTACAAGCGCAACTACATAGAGGGCTTATTTCTAAGCTCCGGCGTCATTCAAAGTCCCGACTACACCATGGAGCAAATGGTGCGCGTGGCTAAGTTGCTGCGGGTAGAGCAGAAATTTGGCGGCTATATCCATTTGAAGGCCGTGCCGGGAGCTTCTGAGGAGTTGCTGCGCGAGGCGGGAAGCTGGGCCGACAGGCTGAGCGCGAATATGGAACTGGCCGCCGATAGAGATCTGGCCGCGCTGGCTCCGGCGAAATCGCACCGCGAAATTGAAACGTCCATGCAGCAGATTGCCTGCGGCATTCTGGAGGCGAAGGATCGGACCACCGCAGCCGGCAAAGGTCCGAAATTTGCCCCTGCGGGACAGAGCACGCAATTCATTGTGGGTGCGACGAGTACCCCCGATTCCGAAATGTTGACCAAGTCCGCCGATTTGTATAAGAACTATCGATTAAGACGCGCCTACTATTCGGCCTTCAGTCCGATACCCCATGCCGATCCTGCCCTGCCGTTGAAAAAGATACCGCTGGTGCGCGAGCACCGGCTTTACCAGGCCGACTGGCTGATCCGCTTCTATGGTTTTTCGGCGGACGAGTTGACAACGCCGGCCGACCGGAACCTGGCTTTGGATAAAGACCCTAAGCTGGCCTGGGCGCTGCGCAATCGCGAATTCTTCCCTGTGGATGTCAACAAGGCGGGCGAAGCCGCCTTGCTGCGAGTGCCGGGGTTCGGCGTTCGTAACGTCAAGCGCATGGTTCGGATAAGGCGCTATCGCAAACTGACGCTGGGCGATTTAGCCAAGCTGAAAATTTCAGTGAAGAAGTCACAATATTTTATTGTCGCCGCCGGCCACAATCCAGCTGTGCATGAGATTGATTCGCAGAAACTGCCGAAGAAATTCGAACTCGCGTCACAGCAGATGGGCCTGTTTGAGGCTGCTGAGGTGGCGCGTACAGGCGAGCTATGATCGCGGCGCAAGCGGAAGATTTTGTCAGCTTCCGCGCCACGGCGCGAACTCTGCTGGCGGCCGGCATTCCTCCTGATCAAGTGGCGTGGGGCGATTCTCTGTTCGCATCCAACGTCGATTTACCGAACCAAGCCAATCCGGTGGCCGTGCCGAGGGATTTCCTGGCGCTGGCTGAGTTGGTTGCTCTTCATCGTGACTCGGTGAAATGGCCACTCCTCTATCGAGTCCTCTATCGATTGACGCACGGCGAACGAGATCTCTTGAAAGTGGACGTCGATGACGATGTAAGGGCGCTTCTGTTGATGGAGAAAGCGCTCCGTCGCGATATGCACAAGATGACGGCGTTTGTTCGCTTTCGCCGTGTACGGGATGCTGAGCCGGAATACTTCGTAGCTTGGCACCGGCCTGAACATTACATTGTGGAGCGCATGGCTCCCTGGTTTCGGAACCGTTTTGGGAGCTTTCGCTGGTCTATCCTAACGCCTGATAAAAGTGCGCATTGGGACTTGGAGAACCTCACGTTCGGGCCAGGCGTGCCCAGATCTGATGCGCCGGACGAAGACGCTTTAGAAGACCTGTGGCGCGATTATTACCGCTCTATATTCAATCCCGCCCGTGTCAAGTTCAAGGCAATGAAAGCGGAGATGCCGGTGCGCCACTGGGCGACTTTGCCGGAAACGCAGATCATTCCGAGCTTGCTGCTGGAAGCCGAGGGGCGAGTGCTGAAGATGGCAAAAGAACAGAAGGGGTCGGCAGCGGCCTATGTTCCCGACGTGCGCGAACTGGCAATGTTGCAAGCGGCTGCCCGGGGCTGTAAGGGGTGCGACCTCTATGCTCACGCGACCCAGGTGGTGTTTGGCGAAGGCCCAAGTGATGCCGCAGTTGTGATGGTGGGCGAGCAGCCGGGCGATGAAGAAGACCAGAAAGGGCATCCGTTTGTCGGCCCCGCAGGCAGGTTGTTGAACAAGGCCATGAACGAAGCCGGGCTCGACCGCGAAAAGATCTATGTAACGAATGCCGTCAAACACTTCAAGTTCATCGAGCGCGGCAAGAGGCGCATTCATGCCAAGGCAACCGGCATTGAGATATCCGCTTGCCGGCCTTGGCTGGAGGCCGAACTGATGACGCTGCAGCCGCAGCTCGTCGTCTGTTTAGGCGCCACGGCGGCGCAAAGTTTGATGGGCCGCGATTTCAGGATCACCACCGAGCGCGCTAAATTTTTCCCTCATCGCTGGGCCAAGGAACTTGTAGCCACCATTCATCCATCCGCTGTCTTGCGCATGCCGGAACGGTTCGACGAAGAGTATGCGCTTCTGGTGCGAGATTTGACCATCATCGCTGAACGAGTGAAGGAACTGGAAAAAACTAGTTAAGGCCAGCTTTCCAGCGTTCAATCAGCAGCAGTTGCTTTTCCACTTGGTCGCGCTCCGGAGCGTCCGGTTCCAAACGCAGATACATTTCAAGGTCTGACTTAGCGGCGCGATGATTCAACTGCCGCAGATGAATTAAACCGCGATGCCGATACTCTTCGGCATACTCGGGCATGGCGTCGATGAGAAGATCGAGCACCTGGCGAGCCTTATCGAAGGCCTCGCCGCGCAGATAGATGGCTTTCAGGTTGCTAAGCATGCGCACCATGATCTGGCGGTTATTCACTGGAGCCAAAACGGCTGGGTTGGCGCGCAGATCGACGCCGCCCGTTTCCTTGGCCAGCGTACATAGATCGGTAAACGAAAGAATGCGGCCGCGATTGAATGGATCAACCCAGTAACGCGCCTCGGAGTCCTGGTAAACGACGATGAAATGCCCGGGCAAGCCGATGCCGTGAACCGGGCGCGCCAGTCGCCGCGCGATCTCCATATAGACGATAGAAAGCGTAATGGGGATGCCGAGGCGGCGCATCAGAACGGAATTGAGGCAACTGTTCCGTGGATCGTAATAATCCTCTTCGTTTCCCCGGAACTGCAGCACATCAAAGAGAAGTTCGTTGCAGGCGCTAATAAAATCAAGGCCGCTGGCGCTTAGTGAGATTTGCGAATCAACCTGCTCCGCCAGGTTGTCGAGGCGAAAATTGGAGGCCTCCATATCGAGGCCCGGGAACTCGATGCTCGCGAGCTCAAGAGCCGCGACGTCAAGCGTGACAGTAGAGCGATCGTCCCTTAAGACGTCGAGCAGGCGAAGCACGCGAATTAGATTATCATTCCGCCGCCAAGGTGCTCAGCGATCACCTTGTTCTAAGGTCATCTTGACACCATTCCGGTAGACAAAGGATACTAGATCAATTCACCCTGCTTTCATATCTGTAAGAGAGAAGTCCTTGTTCGACGCTCGCAGGGGTGCGGTGGAAAGGGTCATTCTATGCTTACTGGACGAAGACTTATTAACAGCGGTTTGCTGTGCGCGTGGCTGGGCGCGGGATTAGCCCTTTATGGGCAAGCAACAGGTAGCATCTCCGGCACTGTAACGGACGCCACTGGCGCGGCAGCCGGCAACGTGAAGATTACCATCTCCGGCGAAGTCACGGGAACCAAACGCGAGACGACGACAGACAGCTCCGGCCATTACGTGGTGCCTTTGTTAGGTGTTGCCAACTATGACATCAAAGCGGAACTGAATGGCTTTCAAGCTGCCGAGGAGAAGGACGTTCGTCTGCAGACGGATGAACATCGGGAAGTTGATTTTCGGCTGGTTCCGGCGTCAGTCTCGTCTACTGTCGAGGTGACCGGCACTGCGGTGGCTGTGCAAACCGCAAATCCAACGCTCGGCCAGGTAATTACCTCGCAACAAGTGGCCGACCTGCCGTTAAACGGACGTGACTTTGTGCAATTGGCTACTCTGACGCCAGGCACTACGGCCGAAACCAATCCGGGAAGTTTTTTTAACGGCGGACCAAGCAGCGAAGTGTCTGCACGCGGCTCGTTCTCTTTATCCGTCGGAGGTTCGCGCGCGAACTCTACCGACTGGCTGCTGGATGGTAACGACAATAACGAACTTACCGGCGGCGGCATCGCCATATTGCCATCTATTGATGCCATTCAGGAATTCAAAGTTCTTACCTATAACTACTCGGCCGAATTCGGCACGCGCGCCGGCCCGACTGTTCTTGTAACAACCAAGTCGGGTACAAATGCGCTTCATGGAACACTTTTCGAATTCTTCCGTAATACCAAGCTCGACGCTCGGAGTTTCTTTGCCACTTCAACCGAACAGTTCAATCTGAATCAGTTTGGCGGTTCTGTGGGTGCGCCTATTAAGAAGGACAAAACTTTTATCTTCGCCGACATTCAGAATAAGTTTCAGCGGCACGGGATACCCTTCGAGGGCTTGGTTCCCAGCATAGCGATGCGCAACGGCGACTTCACCGACGACGCCTTCGGCAATAAGCGGAGTGGGTTTCTGACCAATCCCAACGTGGCCGGCAATCCTCCATTCGAGTGTAATTCAGCTGGAAACGCTATTCCGGCGGCGCCAGACGGTAGTCAATCAGGCGGCGTTCCTTGCAACAAGATTCCTTCGAACCTGATCAATCCCATTACGCAGAAGCTGATCAATCTGTATCCGCTACCGAACGCCGACAATTCGGCTCTCGGCTACAACTATGTCAGCGAGCCTGTGCGCAAATTGAATGAAGGCGAATTCGATGGCAGACTAGATCATAACTTCAGCAGCAACGATTACGCTTTCGCGCGCTTCAGCTACGATCAGGCAACCTCCTATGTTCCTGGCGGTTCACCTGGTTTTGCGGAAGCTAATCCATTTGCTAGTAATCAAGGCATCTTGAATCACGGGCGCAACTTTGCCCTTTCGGAGACGCATGTTTTTTCAGGTAACACTGTTAATCAAATCAGCGCCGGCTACAACCGCATCTTCGATTACATCTCGTCGCAGGGAACCGGTAGCTGTATTTCCAAGGCGCTCGGCATCCCCGGAGCCAATATCGGCGGATATAGCTGCGGGCTTACGAGTGCTCAAATGGACGGGAACTACTGGTCATTGGGTGATCGCGGCTTCTCTCCTTTCCAGGGAGGCACCAACGTTTTCTCTGCGTCCGACTCTTTAGATATGGTGCGTGGAAATCACGACGTCAAGATTGGCGGAGGTGTTCGGGCCAATCAGATGAATATCGGGACGGAAGGTTTTCAGGACGGTTACTGGATCTATAGCGGCCTATGGACGAACGAACCAATGGCCGATCTGCTTCTTGGCCTGCCGAGCCTAGCGATCCACGACACAGCCTTCACCGGACCGGTCACGGGAAGGCGCTGGAAGCTTTTTCGTCCATTCATCGAGGACGACTGGCATGTATCGAAAAATCTGACCCTAAACCTTGGCTTGGCCTGGGCGCTGGTTACACCTATTACAGAAGCGCATGACAGACAAGCAGACTTCAATCCAGCAACGGGAACCTTCCTGATTGCAGGGCAGAATGCAGGACCTGCCGCAGGAATTCAAATGGATAGGACCGCGCTCGAACCTCGCCTTGGAGTCGCTTGGAAACCGTTTGGGAACTCGAATACGGCAATTCGCGGCGGATATGCAATTTTTCACGACTCCTCATGGAATCAGGGTTCGCAAGGTCTATGGCAGAATCCTCCTTACTATGCCGAGTCCAACCAATCCGCGTTCGGCTATTATTATCCTGATGGTTCCGGCCCGGTATACTGTACTTTTGCCACTGCAGCCTGCGCCACAAAATCTGGATTACCCCCGTCGGCTATTAGTGCCTCCAACGGTTTCCCGATTTTTACTGCCGCTCCCACGCCGGCAAGTTTTCAAGGCACTATTCTCTCCCAGAACCTAAACTTCAAACAAGGCCGAGTTCAGCAGTTCAATGTCAATATTGAGCATCAGTTACCCGGTCAAGTTGTGGTCACTGCCGGTTATGCAGGTTCCGTTAGTTCACATATTCTGATTGACGGGAATAACATCAATGTCCATTCTCCGTCCGCTTGCGGGATGGCTTCCGGGTATTCACTGGGTTGCGGAACTGGCAACTCCTACTTAGGTATTCCTTACACAGCATTTCCTAACTCGATTATCGAAAACATCACAGATCAGGGAAGGGCGCATTACAACTCCTTGCAGATTAAGGCTGAAACCAAGAGTGAGACCAAAGGTATTTATGCGCTGATCGGTTACACGTATGCGAGAGCCTATGACAACGGGTTCTCCGACGGCTTGGGAAGCACCATCGGTGCAACCTACTATCCGCTCCCTAACTGGCAGAACCTGGATTGGGGGCTCTCACAAATCAACCTGAATCACAATTTCACTGCTAGCGTGATTTACGATTTACCGGTCGGCAAAGGGAAGAAATTCGGGAACTCATGGGCTCCCGCAGCCAACACGATTTTGGGTAACTGGCAGGTTACCGTTATTGAAAAGGCAACTTCGGGCTTCCCGCTGTTTATCGTAGATAGCGCGAATAACTCCGGTGTTAATTTCGAGAATAACGGAAACAGCCTGAACCGGCCGAATCAGACCTGCGGGCCACAGCCCACAAACCAGACATTGAGTGAGTTCTTTGTCACTTCCTGCTTCTCGGCGCCAGCGACTGGTCAACTGGGAAATGCTTCTCGCACTCCTTACTCAGGACCGAACTTCATTAATACTGACTTTTCAGTGGTAAAGCACTTCCCCATAATGGAAGGCGCCCGTATCGATTTCCGGGCTGAGTTCTTCAACCTGTTTAACCATGCCCAGTTCGGACAGCCAGGTGTTGATATCAATGCGGGAAATTTCGGCGCCATAAGTTCCACGGTGAATAATCCTCGAGTGATCCAGTTCGCGATTAAGGCCGCTTTCTAAGGCTATTGTGATTGACCGCGTAGCGCCACTACAAAGCGCTGCGTCTCACTTCTTTGTTGCTCAGCTTTACGGGCATTCTGCTCTGTCAGGTGCTCGTAAAGTTGGAATTCGTGTTTGGCGTCGGAACTTTTCTCCTGAACCTTATAGATTTGAGCCAGCCTGTAATGGGCTTCCGGTTGCCCAGGATCAAGTTCCGCGGCTTTCCGTAGGCTTAAGAGCGCGGCGGGAAGATCTTTGAGGTCATATTGAACGGTACCCAACAACAGGTAAGCTTCAGCAAACCTCGAATCCAGCTTAACGGCTTTTTCTAGTAGTTGCATTACTTCTGGAGAGGAGTTCTCTCCATTTTTTGAGGCGACAGCATACAAGTAATTAGCCCATGGGTTGTCCGGTTGGAGTTGCGAAAAACGGCGCATGCGCGTTAGAAAACCTTGCAAGTGGATAATCTCGGATCGCCGAACTTTCCCCATGAATAGATACGGTTCGGGATTGGCAGGATTCAGGTCGCACGCTTGGAAGAAACGGGCTGCCGCCTGTTCATAAAAACCACGGGAATACAACGAAGCGGCTAGACCGAGCAACAGCCGAGTTGAAGCTGGATAAAGATCATATCCTTTCGTAAAGACCTCGATAGCAGCTTCGGGCGCCAGATGGGTCAGCATCTCCGTACCTAAATCAAAAATGTTGGTCTCAGTCGGCTGAAGTTTGGCTGCAGTTTGATAAGCGTGAACGGCATCTAAGGATTTACCAACGCGTTCGCTTGCATCTCCCAAGAGATGAAAGGCCGCGGCACTCGATTTATCCACGGCCAAAGCGCGCTGAACATAGGGAAGAGCGTCTTTACATTTGCCGTTTGTGACAAGCACTTGCGCAACCTCATAATTTGCCGAGAAACTGTGAGGTTCGGCTTCAGCGCGGTTAAGAAGTGCTGTTTCATCGACTGAGGTACTCAGGGCCTTATCCTTGCCCAAGGAGGCTGTGGCTTTTGTCAGCGCTTCGGAGGATCGGAGCACGGTATCAGAACCATGGCCGCCGCGGTATGTATTGTCGGTGACCCCAGCCACTGTGTATTTAGGCTCGTCGAAGAAGGCCGGCTGAAGCGTAAGATCAATGGTTCTACTTTGTTGCGGACCAATCGTGAATGGATCAGCGGATTTGATTAAGAAGCCCGCAGCTTCTGCACGCAGGTGAAAAGTGCCATTCGGAACCGAGTCAAAACGATAAGCGCCGTCCTTGTCGGTGCGGGTGCTCTGCAACGTTTGGGAGCCATCTTGCTGCAACGAAATGGTTACCGATGGCAGAGGAACATTATTCGTGTCGCGAACACTGCCTTGAATCGTTGCTGTTTGGCCCAGCAATAAGAGCAGCAGAATTGAAGTCATGGAATTTGCTCCAAGGCACGCTGCACCAATGTGTCGCTTGGACTCTTCTTGAGAAACTCGGAGAGGAGAGCGCGAGCCTTGTTTGAATCGCCCTCTAAGACATAAACTCGAGCGAGATTAAGATACGCTTGATTGAATAGAGGCGCAACTCGAATGCACTCCTGGAATGCGGCCACAGCTTCGTCGCGGCGTCTTGTTCGGAGATATAAAATTCCCAGATTATTTAGCGCCTCCGGGTAATCCGGACGGTACTTCAGAGCTCGCTGCAGATAATCGTACGCCTTAGTGGAATCAGTTTGCGCAAACACCATGGCAAGGCTGTAGTTCGCTTCTGGATCATCCGGGCTCAGTTGTAGGAGCTGCTCCAGAGTTTTGCGGGCGTCTTCCCAACTTTTCTGCTGTCGATAAGCATTCCCGAGATTTAAAAGACCTATCGTGTAGTTGGGGTTGTCGTTTAAAGATGACTTGAAATAGCCTATAGCCGTTGCGAATTGGCCGGAACGGGTCGCGATAAGGCCCAGGTTGTTCCATGCATTGGAAACAGTATCGGGGTAGCCAGCCTTTGTGCTCGCAGCAACCTTGAAACTGGCTTGCGCATCCTCCACCTTCTCGAGCTTTAGATAAGCACTGCCCAAACCGTAGTGAGCTTCGGCGCTGTCCGGATCGTTTTGGACGGCTGACAAGAAGGCCGACTGGGATTGAAGATAAAGCCTTTTTTGGAAGAAAGCAGAACCCAGCGTCAGATAATTTCTTCCTCTTTCATATGTCTCACTGTTTCCGGGGAACGGAAGCGCTGACTTCTTGGCACCTTTGCAATCCCGCTCCACTGCGGCCAAGTCAAGCGAGCCCTGGTAAATCTTGACGATATCCCCCGCCATATTAATAAGAAAGGACGTCGGTAGAGTTAAATCTCGGTGCCGGTCGAAAAGATATCGATAGATTACCTTGTAGACGGCGATCGTCGTAGGATCGCTCACCTCGACGACCGTGAAAGGAAGGTCCCTTTTTGTCAAATCCAAGGGCGATCGGTTGAAATTCAAGAGTAGAAACTTTCCGCGTGAGCTCTCAGGCGACGACAAGGGAGTAACGAGCCAAGTCTCTGCATCTGTTGGCAGTCGCTCGGAGGGTTGCTCCTGAAGAGCCGGTACTTCATCTGGTGCACGCAACGGCTCCATTAACGAAGGCGCGGGCATCGACTCCTCGAGAAATATTCTGTGGCTCACCGGAATTTCCGGGAAATGCAGGATCTTGCCGCTAGGCCATCGAACAGAGACGGAAACGGAACCTTTTGTCTCTCCAAGACCAAAGAAAAGCTCCTTACTGTGCTGTGACAAAAATCCAGAGCCCGCCTGCAGGAACTTCGTCTGCTTGCCGGATGCAGTCTCTACCGTGACGGCCGCGCCTATAGCATCGCGATTGCTACCGGTGCCACCTCGCAGACGTACAATCAGGGAAGCAGGTAAGTCAGACATAATGTTTCTCAGGAGACGCAACTGGGGCCCGTTGCGATTCTTGAGGAAGATCTCCTGGCGGCCGTCATGATTGAAGTCGGTTAGCGCAAATGATCGGCCGTCCTCCAGAAAATCAAGACCGATAACGCCAGAAACGTCGGTGAAAGTTCCATCGCGGTTGTTGGCATAACAGACATTACGTTCGTAACCGCTCCAGCTGTAGTCGGAGCGGATGAGATCATTGATGGTCTGCCAACCCTGTTCGTACGCGCTAGCAGGTTTCACAGTGTCAGGAGAATTCGCCACCACCTGTCGCCAGAAGAAGCTGTTCAGGTCATCACGAACGGGACCCGACACCATTCCATTGGTTATGTACAGATCGGGATAACCATCGTGGTCAAAATCGATGGCGTCACTTGACCACGACCAACGTCCCATGGCGATGCCTGCTCTCGAAGTGACGTCGCGAAAAGTTCCATCGCCTGAGTTACGAAGCAGTGAGTTGCCCATGGCATGTTTGCGATCGAGCGATCGAGATTGCGGCGAGTTACTCTTCCCGAAGGCTTCCTGCATGGTGATGCGCTGTCCTGCCGCAGTCCACATGTTCGCTACGTAAAGGTCCTGAGAACCATTGTTATCGTAATCGAGCCAGCTAACACTCATGCCGGCGCCCACATCTTCCACCCCGCAATGCGCGGCAACATCGTCAAAGGTACCGTCGCCCCTGTTGCGATAAAGATTCTTACGGCCGAAGTCGTTTACGACATAAAGGTCAGGCCAACCGTCGCCATTAGAATCTCCCCAGCCGCAGCAGAAACTGTAGCGCGTATTGTTTTGATTCAAACCTGATTCAGCGGTCGCGTCACGAAATGTACCGTCGCCATTGTTGCGCATCAGAAAATTGGGAGGTCCGTTTTCCGCGTCGTAGTAGGGCAGAGGGTAGTTGTACTGACCGCTGCCCTGATAAAAAGCGTAGAGACAGAAGTAAATATCGAGAAGTCCATCACGATTGTAATCCGCGGCGGCCGCGCCGGTGAATGTGCCCTTCGGAGGCGTGACAAAGCTAAAGGCGTCCCTCTTGAGCGAGAATTTGCCGTCCCCGTTGTTCTCGAACAGCAGGGGACCGTGATTCCGCACAATCACTACATCCTGTCTGCCTTTGTTGCTGAAGTCGGCAAATATCGCACACGAAGTGTTGTCCAGCAAGCCGAGATTTGACTTTTCAGTAATGTCTTCAAACGTGCCATCGCCCAGGTTGCGATACAAACGATTGGGCAAACCGGCGGGCTGACAAACATAGAGGTCGTCGAATCCATTTCCATCTATGTCGGCCACCGAAACGCCATTGTGGCCGTAGATGTCGATGCCGGAGGCAGCATCCATTACAGTTCGCCAATAATCGACTCCGCGAGCCAACTGCTCAGAAAAAGACGTGATTTTGGAAAAAGCGTGCAAGGCAATATCGACAAAGCATGGTGCTGTAGTTCGAGTGCGAGTTTGTTCAGACACTTGCCAGAGCGACAGTTTGTAATTACGCCAATCCATCCGCCAACGGCCTGACCTTTGCTCACGGTAGAAGCCTTCTCCGCTACCCACAAACTGAAACTGCACCAGAGTCTCGAGGTTCTCCGGTGTGCCGCTGATCGAGGTGACTTCAAAGTCGGCTGCTTGAAGTTCCCTGAAACCATTAAAGTAAGCGTGCAAATCCTTCAGAAAGGCATCGGAGGGAACGAGAGACTGCGAATAGGTGTCGAGATGAATTTCGACAGAGCTTCCAATGCGCCGAACTAGTCTTGAAGTAGACGGCTTAAGCGAGGAACCTGAAAACTCAGGCCGCAGTAAATGCGTGATGGATTCGCCCCGGGTAGCTTTTAGAGCCGCTAATATCCGGGCAATCGCGTCGTGGTAAGTTTCCGAAACGAAATCATCAGAGCCGACTTGAAGATAATGCGAGTCCGCCCGGATGTTCGGACGCAAAAACGCTAATGCAAGGGCCTGACAGCAGCGATGAAGAAAGTTGCGCCTACGAATAGCAGTTACACCCGGAAACTACGATTGTAAACCGGGATCACTGCCAATCGGCAAGCGAGTCAACGAAGGCGGCCGAACCGTCGCGCAGCCAAGTGTCGAGTTGCGCCGGTTCTTTCAATTGTTGGCCGCGTTCGCGGGAAACTAAGGCATAGCTGCAGCGTAAATCTTGCAGAGCAGTCATATCGACAAACAGCTTTTCAAACTGCGCAACAGGGAAAATGTCCTCCTGGCCTTTGCCCCAGCGCTTTTTAACGTCCTTCAAGGTGATGTAGCTTGGCATGCGCGCTGCCAGGTGTCGCGTAGCCGTCGCTACTTTTTCATTATCGTCAAGCTCTTCGCGCGTTAGTAAGAATGTGTTTAACAGTCGATCAATATCAATCCAGAAGGTGTTGCTGTTGTAGTAAGAAAGCAACGATTCCTGACGCTCAGACGGAAGCGCCAGCCCCTCAACAAGCCGCAAATGGCCGTCGAGCCGCGCTAATCCGCCGCCATGATCATCGATCTGACGGGCAATGACTTCCGCAGTAAGCGCAGATTCTTGTTTGATATGAAAACCAAGTAATCCCGGTTCGAGATTCGCGCCGACCGTATCGATATTGTGAACCATCAGGTGACGCACCTGCGGACGGATCTGCAATAGTTGCCGCAGCACGCCATTCCGTAGCATGTTGGCGATTTCATACCAGTGTCCTGTCGGATGCAGACACTGCAGCGGGATATTTTCTGTGTAGTCGGACCCCTCGCCTGCCATCGTTGCCCATTGAATAAGTGCAGTGCGAAGGCTGTCTCTCACCTTTTGCTTCTGCTCGTCAAGCACCTGTTGAGACATTTCTTCCCAGGCAAAGCGAAGGTCGCGCGCCATGGGAACAAAGCGCAGACCAATGGAGCGGCCGGGCGATAGAAATATCGGGCCAGTGTAGCCGTAATGATGCGCGCGCTTGAGGTGGGCTTGAATCGGTGAGTGTGTAAGGTAACTTGTCGTCACGACATGCGGCACGGGAACGCCAAACAAACGGCTGGAGCACCGGCTTTTTGCGAGGTGTAGTTCTAAGAAGCTGCGGTACTTGCCCGCGAACTTCGTAAAAGGGCTGAGCGCCTTCACTACTCCTGCTCCGCGCGTCCAGCGAGTGCCGGCGCCTCCAGCCAGCGACACCACCGCCACAGCGCCTGCCCGAAGTGCGTCCGAGCCTAACTCTTCCAACTCGGAGTCGACGCTGCGCTGGCTATCGAAAACATCTCCTGTAAGCGCGTCTTCAATCCTGGCTGTGATGGGTAGCCGGTTCTGAGCCAGGCCAATGGAACCGTTTTGCATTCCCGCGCGGATCTGTTCATGCTCCAGCGGATCGAAGCCATTTTCCTTCAATAGATCTGCGAGGCTCTCGCTTTTTTCCCGGCCGGTTCGTTCGGAGGATGGAAGAAGACGATCAAACAGATCCTGCACAATGCCAGAGTAAGCCTGCCGCGAACGTGAGGCGGCGCCAAGTCGATCGAGCTCAGCACGGCGCGAAGGCACCATAAAACGCGGATCCATCCGCAGCAGAGAAGGAACCACCAGCGAATAATAGCCCTCGGGCATCAAGCTGGCCTGACCAGTCAGGAGTTCGGCGAAAGTTCCGCGTTCATTAATGCGAAAGTCGTAAACTAACGGATTGATCGCGAAAGGAACCGCATCTTCAAGCTCTCTCTTAGTTTGGAGCATGATTTCCTGCATCCGATCCTGCGCGTTAGCCTTTTGTTCAGGGTTGAATATAAAACCCATGCCTCCGCCCGCCATGCCACCCAGCATCCAAAAACCCCAGAAGTCAGCTTGCATCTCGGAGCGAGCACGAGCGATCAAAGTTTCCGAGTAAAGATTACTGGCCCAGGGAATAATGCTTTGAATCGGGCCGAAGAAATTACGCTCAGTGGCTAATCCGAGGGCAGGTATATCGCCGGCACCCAAGTCGCGCAAGACGTCATCGAGAATAGCGATAGCCTCATGCCGCGCGCGCCACTCCTTCGGAGATCGCAAAAGATACTTTTCAGTGACCATCTCCAGTACTGGGCCAACGTCCTGCGCCATGCCCCCATGAACGAGAACCAGACTACTCTGGAGTTTTTCACGGGCCTCTTGCGTGATCTCCGAGATGTGGAGTACCCGGTGGGTGGGCAAGAGGCGGCCTCGACTGATTCCAAATTCCGGGTCGCCCTCCTGCGCTGCGCTTCCTTCAATAAGCTTGATTCCCGGCCATACGCCGCCCGAATCCTGCCAGCCTCCACCGGAACCTCCCAGCCACTCGCCCAGGATGGCGCGGGCGGCAATCAAACGGCGATCCGATTCCGCCAACGCACCGGTAAGCGTATGTGTCTGATTGGTGGCTCGCATGCAGACCGACACGATTCCCGCTAGCAAATTGGTAGAGACGGCTAGGCGCGATCCTTTAGGAATGTTTTTCACGCAGCTAACAATCTCAACCCCTCGACCAGGCCCTGCTAAATGGCTAAGTAACGAACTAACCCGCTGGGAGGCGCCCTCCATGGCCGGCGGCACAAGGCCCGATGCAATAACAGCAGCCTTAAGAAGGCCCAGGTAATCGCGCGCAAAGTCGAATAACTCTGCAAACGTGGTGATGTCCGCTGTGGCGCCCAAATCAACGCTGGTCAGGCGTAACACCGGTTCGTCGATGATGCGAAAGTACACCTCCACGGGCGGTTCAGGTGCGCTCGAATTGTCTCCGCGAACACAGAGGTCAATGGAAACGTTAAGCACTTTCGCGCCTTCTGGAAAATCCATTCCGAGAAAGAAGATGTCGCTCCAGGCGCTATGAGTCAGATCCATGCGCACGGGAGTGGACTCTTTCAGGATTGGGTAAGAATCGTCGATGGGTGACCGCACCAGAAGTTCAGGACAGACACACAGCGGATAATCGTCAGGATGACCAATGCGCGCCATCCATTGATTGCCGCGCACGGAACGAACACTGCGGCGGACTTGGTCGGCAAGCGTCTTGAATCCCAGCCCGCGATAAGCGGCGGAAAAAGCGCTGCAGACGGCAGCGTTCAGGCCAGCCGACTTCACGTGACGCTGAATTAGGTCGATGGCTTCTTCGAAGCGGCGTTTCAGCAGATGAGCTCGAACCTCAAACCGGATAAATCCAACGGCGGGAATATCGGTCCGGTGCGACAGATGAAAACGGTAAATGGTAGCGAGAAAAAAGTGTGCGCGAACTCGATGATACAGATTGTCGCTTGATCTCCAGAAGCGGTCGAGAGCCTCGCACTCCGCGAGCAAATCGCTAGTCGACAAAGCGCTTGCAATTTCGTCCACAGATCGATTTCTAATTGCTGGATCAGCTGAGGTGATGGTCCGCAGAAGTTCCATCAATGTTCCAGGGGAGAGGCGGGCATGTCGGACTTCTGCAGCGCGATAATCTCAAGCAACTGAGCCAGTACACCGTCACGGTCGCGGCCGTTCATGGCGAGTGCCAGCTGAGCTTGAAACAGTCCATACTTAGCACCAACGTCGTATCGGCGGCCGGTCTGTTCAAAAGCCAGATACTGTTCGTGTCCAGCCAGCTCCGACAGTACCTCCGAAACCGTTACTTTACGTCCGGCCTCCTGATGAGTACCCAGGATCTCGAAAAACGTGGGCGTAAGCACATGCATGCCAAAGAAGCAGAGATAGTGCCCGACTCGCAGGCCGGAAACGATCAAGTTTTGTTCAGCTTCCGTGGGCGTTGGCTTCTCCACCACTCGTTCAATTCGGTAAAGATTTTGTTTTCCATGAAGCGGTTGCCCTCCTATAGTCCCGTAGAGAGGGAGTAGAGTTTCTCGTGTGGGCACAACCGCCGAAACAGCACAGCCCTCTTCTGTAGCCGCGCGCACAAGATCGCGCGCCGAGTAAACGCCGTTGCTCGATACATAAAGATGATCTCCAACTAAGTGGAGGAATGGGTCGTCTGCCGTAAACGGCCTTGCTGAATAGAGGGCGTCGGCGTAACCGGCAGGTTTAACTTGCTGAAGAAAGCGGACGGAAGGATCGCCGGCAGCTTGGGCATACGCGGATTCGTCGCCGGGCGAGATTACAACTGCAATCTGATCGATACCGGCTCGCCGGATCTCGTCGATAATGATACGAAGCACCGTTTTCTCGGAACCGTCACGGTCAATAACTGATTGCAGGGGAAGGGTGCGCTGGTTAGGCGCTGCCGCCGTAACCACGGCTTTGCTAATTTTCATTTCTGGCGCACTTGCCATTTTAACTTGCGTTCGATGCCTAATAACGGGCTTGAGCGATCATGAAGGTTGCGATGAGTAAACCCGTAAATAAGCCAGGTGGTTCGGAACGTTTGAAAACGCTGCTGCCTGAGGTCTGGGCGCTGATGAAGCCGCGCCGCTACTTGCTGATGGCGGGCGCCGCCTTGATGATAGTGAATCGGGTTTGTGGATTGGCGCTGCCCGTCAGCTCAAAATACCTGATAGACAATGTGATGCGCAAGGGCCAGATTGCTTTGCTGGCGCCAATCGTTTTCGCCGTGGTCGGCGCCACCGTCATTCAGGGAGTCACTTCGTTCTGGCTGACACAGCTCCTGTCCAAGTCGGGCCAGCGCCTCATTTATGAAATGCGCGTCCGAATCCAGGAACACATTGGCCGCTTACCTGTAAGTTTCTACGATGCCAACAAGACAGGAACGCTGGTATCGCGCATTATGAGCGATGTAGAGGGCGTTCGAAACCTTATCGGCACGGGTCTAGTGGAACTGGTTGGCGGCTTAATTACCGCCGTAATTTCCACCGTGCTGCTGTTTCGAACCAGTGCAACCATGACCGCGCTTGTTTTGGTTGTTGTTGTTGCCTTTGGAACCGTTTTGCAGCGCGCGTTTAAAACAGTGCGCCCTATTTTTCGCGAGCGCGGGAAAATCAATGCGGAAGTGACCGGGCGTTTAACAGAAACCCTGGGAGGCGTGCGAGTCATCAAAGGCTACCACGCGGAGCAGCGTGAGGCGTCGGTGTTCGCCAAAGGAGCGCAGCGCTTGCTCGACAATGTGTTCCAGTCGATCACCACCATTTCGCTCATGACCCTGGCGTCCACCGTTCTGATGGGCCTGGTGGGAGCGTTGATCATGTTTATGGGAGCGCGTCAAGTGGCAGCTCACAAGATGGATATCGGCGATTTCGTCATGTATACCTCACTGCTGGCGTTCATGATTGCGCCGGTAATTCAAATTGTGAATATCGGCACGCAGATCTCCGAAGCGCTGGCGGGCTTGGAGCGTACTCGTCAGATTCTGCGTGAAGCTCCTGAAGACGAAGATCCGCTCCGGACCAAGATACTCCCGTCGCTCGCAGGGCTTGTGCAGTTCCAGAACGTTTCCTTCTCCTATGAAGAGGGCAAACCAGTGCTGAACGACGTTTCCTTCGACGCCGCTCCGGGAACTGTGACGGCGCTGGTCGGATCTTCCGGTTCCGGCAAGTCAACCATGATCGGGTTGATAAGTGCCTTTCATTCGCCTAAGGAAGGCCAGGTTCTGGTGGATGGTGTTGACTTGTCTACGGTTTCACTATCTAGTTATCGCCGCCAGCTTGGATTGGTGCTGCAGGAATCCTTTCTTTTCGATGGCACCATCCGCGAGAACGTATCCTTCTCGCGGCCGGATGCGACTGAAGAACAAATTATGGACGCATGCCACATTGCACATGTGGATGAATTTGCAATCAGGCTTTCGGATGGCTATAACACCGTTGTAGGCGAGCGAGGTGTCAAATTAAGCGGCGGCCAGAAGCAGCGCGTCTCCATTGCGCGCGCCATTCTGGCGGATCCACGCATACTCATCCTGGATGAAGCTACCTCGAGCTTGGACTCCGAATCGGAGGCGCTGATACAAACCGGCCTGGCTTATTTGATGCAAAGCCGGACCACATTCGTTATCGCCCACCGGCTTTCTACTATCCGCAGGGCCGACCAAATCTTAGTGGTAGAAGGCGGTCGCATAGTGGAGCGCGGAGATCACGCTGAGTTGTATGCGATGAAAGGCCGCTACTTCGATTTGTATACGCGCCAGCATGGACTAGAATCGAATCTGTTTCTGGCGCCTGGTGAAGGTGACAAGCTAGTACCCGTAGGTTAATCTTAGCTGCAACCCACTTGGCAAGCGCAACGCCTAAATAGAAAATCATGGTCACCCGTCGCAACGTTCTTAGATTTGCCGCAGCCGCGCCCTTGTTGCGCCAGACATTCGCCTTCTCGAAAGACGAATTTTGGAACTCCAAAGACCCATCGCAATGGAGTGACAAGGAGACAACACAATTGCTGACTAAGTCGCCATGGGCGAAGCAGGCGGCAGTGGAATCGCCCCAAAGCGGTGGTGGAAACATGGGTTCACAAGGCAGCGGAATGGGACGCTCTGGCGGCATGGGCGGGGGCGGTGGCATGGGTGGCGGCGGCGGAATGGGCGGTGCCGGTGGCATGGGCGGAGGCGGCATGGGTGGTATGGGCGGCGGAGGTGGTATGGGCGGTGGACGTGGGAACCGCGGCGGTGACACCAGCGGCAGCAGCGGAGGGCAGGACATTCACGCGCTGGTGCGTTGGGAAAGCGCCATGCCGGTGGCCGCCGCAGAAAAGAAGAATGCGCCTGCTTCGGATTCGTACATCGTTAGCGTGACGGGCTTACGCACGCGCCAGCCAAACGCTTACGGCAATTACCCATCTGAAGACGATAGCGCCGCTCCGCGCGAGCCAAGCCAACAGCGAATGTTAGCAGCGACCACGCTGGAGCGTAAAGGCAAAGATCCGATTGTTCCCACAAAAGCTGAGATGGCGATGGAGGTGGATGGTCCTGTTTGGAGATTCACTTTCCCGCGCAGTGGCAATGTCATTGCTCCCGAAGATAAAGAGGTCACGTTTGTCATGCACCTTGGCCGTATGTCTTTGAAAGCGAAGTTCCCGCTCAAAGAGATGATGTACAAGAATCAACTCGCGCTTTGATCCGCTGGGGTAAGCGAGTCGCACCGGTACCTTAAAAAGCCGTTGCTGTCTTGTTTTACTTTTTGGTGAAATTCCTCTGCCTGCTAGTGCTGCTGAGTACCGATGGTCTCTCTGCGCAAGCCGTCGTTTCCTACGGCGGATCGGTGCGTGCGGCAGATCAGTTCGTGCCGGGCGCTACCGTAACTGCGACGCAAGGCAGTTCCAAAGTAATTGCCTATACGGATGACTCAGGCCGCTTCGCGCTTAAGCTCGCGCCCGGCGTTTGGAACGTGCAGGTGGACATGTTCGGTTTTACCCCTGTTCACGAAACCGTAACTATCGGCGGTAAGGCTATCTACAAGGATTGGACGCTCGAGATGCCTCGGCTTGACGACGGCGGTGCTGCAGCCGCAGCGAAACCGAAGACACAGCAGGCGCAAGCGAACGGGCGCACTCGCGGCTACGGGGCGCGCAACCGTCAAGGACAGGGCGGCGACCGTCCCTCGTTCAGCCGTAACGGAGCCGGGCAAAATCAAACCGCGCCTCCCGTCCTAAATGCGCAAGGACCGCGGCCGGGCTATCAAAGTGCCCAAGTGCGGGCTGCTGACAACAATACCGAGGCATTGGCGCAAGCGGCGGCCGATGCGGCTGCGCCTGGTTTAGCCGCCGATGCGGACGAATCATTGTTGGTGAATGGCAGCACCAGCGGAGGCTTAGCGCAATCTAGCGATGACGAAGCGCGCCGGCAACGGATGATGAACGGACCGGGCGGAGGCGGGCCGGGCGGAGGCGGGCCGGGCGGCGGTGGACCCAACGGTGCGCTCGGTCTCGGCTCCTCGCTTGGTGTCCCGCCGGGCATGAGTGCTCCGGGTGCCGACAGCCTTGGACTCGGTGGATTAGGAACAAGCGCTTTGAACGCTGGTTTTGGGCAGCAGAGCGGCCCGGGTGGTGGTTTTGGCGGCGGCTTTGGCGGTCCCGATGGCGGTGGTCCGGGTGGGGCCGGTGGAGGCTTTGGAGGTGGCGGAGGCGGAGGCGGAGCTGGTCGCGGAGGCGGTGGTGGTGGTCGTGGTGGCGGCCGGGGAGGCAACAATGCCAACCGGCGTGGACCCTATAACGGCCAATACGCCAGCTTCGGCAACCGGAGACGTCAACAGCAGCAGCTCTCGGGTTCGATCTTCGGCAATCTCGAAAATTCTGCGCTTGATGCCGCGCCTTTTTCTTTGAACGGCAAGCCCGAAGCCAAGCCTTCTTATTCGGACCTGCGCTTCGGTTTGAACATTGGCGGACCAGTGGTGATTCCCAAAATCATCCATTGGACCCGCGCCAGCTTTTACTTCACCTATCAGGGCACCCGCAACAAGAATCCATACAGTTCAGCTGCGGCGGTTCCAACACTCGCCGAACGTAGCGGTGATTTCTCCGGCATCTCCAGCATCATTTACGATCCGCTTTCAGGATCGCCATTCGCCGGGAACATTATTCCAGCGTCAAGGATTAATTCCGCGTCACTGGGTCTGCTGCCTTTATTTCCTAATCCGATGTTTGCCGGAATCACTCAGAATTATCAGTTGGTCACATCGGTGCCGAACAATTCCAACAACATTGGCGTCCGCCTGAATGCGCCGCTCAGCAATAAGGATCGGCTGAATACCAACGTTCAGGTGCAGGAGCGTAATTCAGCGACGCAGCAACTGTTCGGTTATCGAGACACCGGAAGCGGCCAAGGCCTTAGCTCCTCGCTGGGATGGAGCCACAGCTTCAAACCAAGGTTCAACAACAGTGCCACCCTTACTTTTAGCCGCAATACCAGCGTCACCACTCCTTACTTCGCCTACAAAGACAACATCGAAGGCAATCTAGGCATCAATGGAACTTTGCAAACTCCATTCGATTACGGACCGCCCACTCTTTCATTCACGAATTTCGGTACCTTGAGTGACGGCACGCCGTCGCGCTCAGTGGGCCAGACGGTCAACTTTACTGACACCATCAGCTACGTGCTGCATCGCAAACACAATCTGCAGTTTGGCTATCTGTTGCGGAAGCTTCAATCGAACACCACCAATTATTCCAACGCACGGGGTTCCTACAGCTTCAGCGGATTGCTGACCAGCGAATTGAACGCGCAAGGCCAACCGGTGCAGGGTTCAGGTTTCGATTTTGCCGATTATCTTTTGGCGCTGCCGCAATCCACCAGCCTGAAGTACGGCGAAAACAACGATTACTATCGTGGTTGGTCGACGGGTTGGTACGCGCAGGACGATTGGCGTCCGCTGCGTGGGTTGTCGTTCAACGTCGGTTTGCGCTATGAGTACTTTGCGCCTTATACCGAGTTGTACAACCATCTCGCGAATTTGGTTGTGAATTCCGATGTGACTGCTGTGACTGTGGTAACTCCGGGACAGAGTGGAACAAACCTGCCCAGCAGTCTGGTGCGGCCCGATACGCACGCGTTTTCACCCCGCCTTGGCTTCGCATGGCGCCCTGGCGCCAGTCGCGACTTGGTCGTTCGAGGTGGTTACAGCATTTTCTACACCGGTTCGGTCTACTCCCAGATCGCCAGCCAGTTAGGTACGCAGCCGCCGTATGCCAACAACCTGTCGCTTACAACCAGTACGGCCAGTTTGCTGACCCTGCAAAACGGTTTTACGATTATTCCATCGCAGAATATTGTGAATACGTTTGGCATCGATCCGAATTTCAAGCTGCCCTATGCGCAAACCTGGGCGCTTGCAGTTCAGAACGCACTGCCGCACGGGTTCCTCGTGGAGACGGAATACATCGGGACTAAAGGCACCGACTTGGGCATTGTGGAACAGCCGAATCGCCCCGTGGACGGCGCCTCCGTCTTAAACGCGCAGGAGGTGCTGCGGATTCCCGATGCTACTTCGTTCAGTTATGAGAGCTCGCAGGGAAACTCGATATTTCACGCGGGCCAAGTGCGATTGACCAGACGTTTCTCCACCGGCATCTCCGGAAATCTGTTGTACACGTATTCCAAGTCGATCGACGACGTCTCGAGTTTCAATGGCCTCGGCGGTACAGATGTGCAGTTCATCAATAATCTACGTCTGGAGCGTGGGCTTTCGTCATTCGACCAGCGCCATCGTCTTTCCGGCACCTTTCTGCTGTCTTCTCCCGTGGGTGTGCATGGCATGCTGCGCAACGCCGGATGGAAGACCGCAGCGCTGGCAGGCTGGACCGTGCAAGGAACCTTGACAGCGGCTACGGGAACGCCATTGACAGCGGTTGTCGGCGGTAATTTATCGAACACAGGAGGCCTGGCAAACTCAGGCGGGTCGCGCGCCGAAGCCACCGGCCTTCCTATCCAATCCAGTGCCTATCCCTATTTCAACCTGCTAGCTTTCACCACGCCTGTATCGGGCCAATTCGGCGACGCCGGGCGCGATACCATTCCCGGGCCCTTTCAGGTCGGCTTCAACGCCGCTCTTAACAGAGCCTTCCGCTTTGGCGACAGCCGCCGCCAGTTGCAGTTGCGCCTCAGCACCACCAATGCCCTCAACCACGTGGTTGTAACTAACTTCGGAACCACGGTGAACTCGTCAACATATGGTTTGGCTACGGCCGCTTCGGGTACCCGCACCGTGCAGTTGCTTTTGCGCTTTAGCTTCTAACTTATGCGTCTTGCTTTCTTGTTCGCATTCAACATCGTTGCAGTTGCCGGGCAGTTGCCCACCGCGCCGCCTCCGCCTCCCCCTGCTGTGCCCGCTAACGCCCCGGTAGTGAAGTTTACAGCTAATAGCAACCTGGTAATTGTCGACGTTGTTGTTCGCGACAAAGCGGGCAAGCCGATTGAAGGTCTGAAGCAGAGCGATTTCACGGTGCTTGAGGATGGAAAGCTGCAAAAGGTCTCGGTTTTCGAGTATCAGCAGTTGAGTTATCAACCGCAACCTCCGCCTAAACTGAGTCTTTCAGATGAACTGAAACTGCCCGATGCTCCGAAAACAAGCATCACTGCCGAACAGCCAGGCCAGTCGCTCTATCACGACAAACGCCTGATGGTCTTCTTTCTTGACTTCTCATCCATGGGCATGAATGAACAACTGCGCGCGCAGGAAGCGGCCATCGAATATGTGGAAAAACACATCACCAAAGACGACATGGTGGCTATCATGCTATACACCAGCATCGTCCAGGTCTTGACGGACTTTACTAATAACAGGGACGTTCTTACCACCATTTTGAAGGCTCTACCCATCGGCGAAATGAGCGAACTAGCCGGACTTGCCGACACCGCCGGCGATAACGGAGAAGACACCGGCGCGGCCTTTGTGGCCGATGAGACCGAGTTCAATATTTTCAATACAGATCAGAAACTGGCGGCGATTGAACAGGCCGCCCGCATGCTGTCGCCACTGCCGGAAAAGAAGGCGTTAATCTACTTCTCCGCCGGCGTCAGCAAGACCGGCATCGACAACCAGGCCCAGTTAGAAGCCAGTGTGAATGCGGCGGCGAAAGCGAATCTTGCTATTTACGCCGTGGATGCGCGTGGCTTGATGGCGGACCCTCCCGGGGCGGCCGCAAGTTCAGCCGGGCCCCGCGGAACCACGCTTTACAACGGCGGCTTTTACAACAATCAGCGGGCCACCATTAACGATTCGCAAGAGACACTTTATACGCTGGCAGCAGATACAGGCGGCAAGGCATACTTCGACAGCAACGACATCACCGGTGAAATCGTTCAAGCCCAGCGAGACATGCGCAGCTATTACCTGCTCGGGTATTACAGCTCAAACTCGGCTTTGGATGGCAAATATCGCCGAATCAGCGTAAAGCTGAACAGTAAATTACAGGCAAAATTGGAGCACCGTCCTGGTTACTATGCAGACAAAGTCTGGGGCAAGCTAAACGGGCAGGAGAAAGAACAGCAGCTTAAAGAGGCATTGTCGGCTGGCAACCCGGTTACAGATATTCCATTGGCGTTGCAAATAGACTATTTTCGAGTTTCCGCGTCCAGCTATTTTGTACCCGTCTCCATCAAGATTCCGAAATCAGTCATAGCCATGGCGAGCAAAGGTGGCGCTGACGTAACTCAATTTGCGTTTGCCGGACAGATTCAGGACGAACAGCATGCCGTAGTCGGTAATGTTCGCGACGACATTCGGATTAAGCTCGATCAGGGTGACGCTTCCAAGGCGGCGCGCAAGAGTTTTCAGTACGACGCTGGCTTCACGCTCGAACCGGGCAAATATCACATGAAATTTGTGGTGCGTGAGAACGTAACTGGCAAGATGGGTACTTTCGAAACCCGTTTCACGATCCCCGATCTAAGCGCCGATACGCCCGGTTTGAAGATTAGCTCCATCATTTGGAGCAATCAACGTGAACCGTTGCAGCAGGCCGTTGGTGCAGCGGAAAAAATCTCGCGCAAAGAAGTTTTCGCTAACCCGCTAATTGCAGACAACCAGAAGATTGTGCCGAATATAACGCATGTATTCCGGCGGGACCAGAATCTCTATGTCACTTTCGATGTTTACGATTCGCTGCCTGATCCCGGCGCGCCTAAAACCCGGCGGGTGAAGGTCAGCATGAGCCTGTTCACATCGAAAGGCGCAAAAGCCTTCGACATTGGTCCGATTTCCGCTTCGCAGGTGGTCGAGACACGTCCTGAAGCCGTGCCCGTTCAAGTGCAGGTTCCTCTGAAGAACATGACGCCCGGCCGCTATGTTTGCCAGATCAACGTGGTAGATGAATTTGGCCGCAAGTTTGCCTTCCGGCGTGTACCACTTGTCGTCCTTTAAGGTACGATGTCGCTCATCTTAGGCAGCGCCAGTTCTTTTACCAACGCTTCCGCTTTGTAGACCTTCTCCAGCGCCTCGGCAATCCCATCCGCCGCCACATGCACGGCTCGAGCCTGTTCGTCCGTGTAGAGATAGGTATTAGGCAGGCTCTCCAGATTACCGTCGAATAGAACGCCGACCAGTTCGCCCGCGCGATTCACGGTCGGGCTGCCTGCGTCCCCGCCGCCCACATCGCAAGTGCTGACAAAATCAAGATCGGTGACGGAATTGAGAAACGGCTTGGCATCGATCCACCGCTGCGGCACTTGGTACGGCCCCTGGTTGTTCCGGCGATAGTAAAGTCCACTAAAAGTAGCGGCGTAGGGTTCGTTTACCCCCGCTCGATCGGTGTAACTCTTCAAAACACCGAATTCAACCCGCGGTGTTCCCGTGGCATCCGGATACTCCGCGTCGCCGAATAGCCGATAACGATACTGCGCGATTTGCGCCGAGGCGGACGCTTCCACCGCACTCAAAATCTCCTCATGCTTCTTGCGAATGCGTTGGGCGGGTGGTTCAAGCAATTCCGCAAGTTGAATCATGCCGTCTTCGGAATCGGCTAGGGCATCGTGATTCATTGCCAGGCGTCGCCGCTGGCCAGGGTTGCGCAGATTACTGGAGCGAACAAACGCCTCGGCTGCCGCCTGCGGCGTACGGCCGGCTAAGATCGCTTTCAGCGGAACATCTTTATCGTGCTCGCCCAGGCTCTTCAGTTCTTCCAGATACAACGTCAGGAACGTCGTCTCCATCGCCTCGTCGAAGCCAAATTCTTCGTCAACCGGTTGCGATCTTACCAGTTGCCGGGCGATCCGGAATAATCGCGAGCCTGGCGCAGGTTCCGCTTCCAATATCTGGTAGGCCCTTTCATTCGGAGCCCAGCTCTTGTACGCGGTGGCGACTTGGTCCCACACTTTTCCTGCCTCGGTGCCAAGCTTCGGATCGGCCTCCACCGCTCGGCGTATTTTTCCGTCGAAAATCGTCTTGCGCGTGACCAGTCGATCGTCGCGCAGCCCGATCAATTTCCCAGCTGCGGCTTTGTACGTCTCCAGGAATTGAATACGCTGCGGATCCCCAGCAGTCTTGAAGGCCGCAATCCGCTTTGCAAGACGCGCAAGCTGCAGCGGCAATGCTGTGTCGCGATAAAAGGTTAGCTGCGCCGCGGTAGTTTCCCGCACGGTGAGTCGCGGGTCGCCGGCGGCGAAAACCAAGTCACCTTCACGTACTCCGCTTACATTCCACTTCAGAAAATGCGGCGTGGCAGCAGGTTTGCCGTCTTCGTAGGCGCGGGCAAAAGCAATATCCATCCCATAGCGCAGATAGGTAATAGCATCCCGTTCTCGTCCGAAGAAAGCGAGCTGCTGCTCTGGTGCAAAGACCAGGCGGATATCAGTGTAGCGCTTATAACGATACAGTGCGAAGCGGCTGCCGGAAAACAGATTGACTACTTCGCACGATTCACCAGTTCGGGCTGCGCATTCCGCTTCAATCCGCTTAGCTGTGGCTTCACGCTGCTGCATCTCCTTCGCGGTGACACCTTTTTTCGGTGGCAGCGGAAACTGTGCCGTGACATCTTCTATCGCCATCAGGACCTTGGCATCCAGATTAGGGCAGCGTAGTTCGGCCTTGTCAGAAGATGCGTAGAAGCCATCGCTGAGATAGTCGTGTTCGTTGAAACTCAGCTTTGCCAGGCAAGGGGCGACGATGTGCTGATTGGTGACCAACAAACCTTGCCCCGAAACAAAAGCACCCGCAGCGCCGCCAATCCGGACCGACGCCAGCCGCAAATTGTCCAGGAACTCCGGAGTTACGTCGGCGCCGTATTTCTGCGTGACCGTGTCATGAGGGAAACGGTCGAAAAGCCACATCCCCTCATCGGCCGCAGACGGCAGGGACACCAGAATTAGGAGGACAAGCGGACGCCAGTGCATCACTATCCAGTTTAAGAGAGTACAGGCAACAGCGACTGGAACTGTTCCGGCGTCTTCGTATAGGCTTCCTTCCATGGGTCCTTATAAGCACCTGAGCTCTTCATCAGGTTTGCCTCCAGTTGAGCCGCGATGCCTTCGCTGTCCTGCACCACAATCGCCTGAATCTTTTCAATTCCAAGCCGTGCGACAAAGCTGTAAGTCCGCTCCAGGTAGCGCGCATTCTCGCGATAGTATTGAACGAAACGCGATAAATACTTCATCACCTCGTCCTGACTATTCACCGTACAAAGAACGTCGCCTTTGCGGATATGTGCTCCTGCTGCGCCGCCAATATAGATTTCCCACTTGCCGCCTTCCACTGCCACGACGCCAACATCTTTCACCATCGCTTCCGAGCAGTTACGAGGACAGCCGGCGGTTGCTAGCTTCATTTTGCCGGGCGAATCGATGCCTTTCAGATAGTGTTCAATCCGGATAGCCAGTCCGGTGCTGTCGCCTAAGCCGAAGCGGCAGAAATCAGTGCCTACGCAACTTTTGCATGTTCGATAGGTTTTGCCATAGGCGTGGCCCGACGGCATATCCAGATCGCGCCACATGTTCGGGAGGTCGTCCTTCTTAACACCCAGCAAGTCAATGCGCTGGCCACCGGTCAATTTGACCAATGGCACATTGTATTTTTCCGCAACGTCGGCAATGCGTCGCAATTGATCCGGAGACGTGACGCCGCCCGCCATCTGCGGCACCACCGAGAACGTGCCGTCTTTCTGAATGTTGGCATGCAGTCTTTCGTTGACGAAGCGTGCGTCTGGCTCCGGGATGTATTCGCCGGCCCAGATCGTGCTCAACAGCGACGCCAGGCCTGGTTTGCTTGCAGGATCTTCCACTCCGCCCGACAACGCGCCAAAGACCGCTGAAACAGATTTCAGATTCTGCTCAAAACAGGCGCGAATGAGTTCAGGTTTAGTCAGCGGAACGCCCGGCACGTAGTAATGGACCGATGGATCTTCCTCCACCTCGCCGCCGCACGCCCACTCAATCACTTCCCCAACCACACTCTTACACGAACCGCATCCCATCCCGGCGCGCGTCGCCTCCATCACTGCCTTCGCTGTTCTGCGGCCGTTCTTCACGCAGGTCACAATGGCGCCCTTACTCACGCCGTTGCAGTTACAAACCTGTGTGTCGGCGGGCATCTCCTCAATCGTGAGTTTTTTCGATGGGCTGCCTATGTCAAATAACAACGCCAGCCGCTCTTCAGGCAAGGGCGTGGCGCGGTCAAATGTCTGCGTCAGATAGGCCGACTTGCTGATATCTCCCAGCAGAATGGCGCCAATCAGCCGGCCATCGCGTACCACCAATTTCTTATACGTGCCCTTGCGAGGTTCCGAGAATTGAACGATTTCATCACGCTCGTTCTCAGCATCGATGACGCCCATCGATGCCATTTCCACACCCATGACTTTTAGCTTGGTGGCGACCTTCGAGCCGTGGTAAGCCGCCTCGGGGTTGTGATCGGTTATGTGATCGGCCAGTACTTTAGCCTGCTCCCACAAGGGCGCCACTAAGCCGTAGACGTTGCCGCGGTGCTGCGCGCACTCGCCGACGACGTAGATATCCGGATCGTCAACGGAGCGCATCTGGTTATCTACCACAATGGCGCGTTCTACTGTGAGCCCGCTGCGCGCGGCAATCTCGGCATTCGGGCTGATGCCGGTGGCGATAACCACCATGTCACAGGGCAGGGAAGTGCCATCGGCAAAAGCCACTCCGGTTACGTGCTCTTCACCCAGAATCTTGGTCGTGTTTTTTCGCAAATGGACTTTTATGTCCATTCCTTCGATTGTCGTTTTGAGAATGGCTCCGGCGCTCGAGTCGAGTTGCTGACCCATCAGATGGCCGCCGCGATGCACAACCTCGACAGTCAACCCGAAGTTCTGCAGACCGCGCGCAGCTTCCAGACCGAGTAAGCCTCCGCCGATGACAATAGCCTTGGCGCGCCCCTCCGTATAGGCGGCAATGGCGCGGCAATCGTCAAGACTTCGGAAAACGAAGATGCCGGGCTTATTGGTTCCCTTGCCATTAAGCGTTACGCCTTCAATAGGAGGTATGTAAGACCTGCTGCCCGTGGCGATGATCAACTTGTCGTAGCGGACCGCCAGCGGTCCAGCCTTCACCGCCTTGGCGCGGCGTTTTATATCGTCCACCCTTTGGCCGCTATAAAGCTTAATGTTGTTTTCTTCGTACCAGGAAAGAGGATTAATGAAAATCTCGTCCTCATCCTGAGTGCCGTTCAAGACATTCGAAAGAAGAATGCGGTTGTAGTTGCCATAAGGCTCGTCGCCGAACATGGTGATGTCAAACATGTCCGCTCCGCCCCGCGCCAGAATTTCCTCTACCGTGCGCGCTCCGGCCATGCCGTTGCCAATTACTACCAGGCGCTTTTTTTGCATTTAAAACTCCATCATGCCTACGTCGAGAACTACCATTCCGCTTGTACCCGCTGGTGCCCCAATCTTCAACTCCACCGTAGTTTCAGGTTCCAAATCTTCGACAACGGCAAGCGGCACATGTACCGATGCTTTTGCTCCAACTGGGAAGTAGCGCATGGGCTTGCCACCCTTTAGCAGCACTATATAAATAAGCTCCGAGGAGGAATTTCCGGCGCGAAAATAAATAAATTGAGATCGCTTGTCAAAAGGAACTGTATAGACAAGCGGAGTTGAAAACGGCTGAGGAGAATCCAGACCGTTTCCTTGAAATGGAAAAATACCTTGCAGGAATTGGGGTTGTTCTAACATGGCTAAGCTTTTTCTATGCGCGCTGCGCAAACTTTAAACTCCGGCATCTTCGACGTCGGATCGAGTGCCGGATTGGTGAGGAGATTGGCGCGGCCGGTCCCCGCAAAGTGGAAGGGGACGAAAATTGTATCCATACGAATGGTGTTTGTCAGCACGGCTTTCACCGTGATAGTGCCGCGGCGCGTGGTGACGCGCACTTCGTCTTGTGCACCAACGCCATAACTGCGAGCGGTGATGGGATGAATCTCGGCGAATGCCGCGGGTGACTTTTCATTCAGTTCTTCGACTCGACGAGTTTGTGTGCCCGACTGGTATTGAGCCATTACTCTGCCGGTGGTCAAATAGAGCGGGTATTCCGCATCGGGTTCCTCTGCGGAGGCGCGGGTTTCCACTTTATGAAAACGAGCTTTGCCGTCCTCCGTTGCAAAACGTTCCAGGAACAGGCGCGGCGTTCCGGCATGATCTTCATTAGGGCACGGCCAGAACACACCATCTTCCCGCTGAATGCGCTGGTAACTGATGCCGGCATAATCGGCAACACCGCCGGCCGATGCGCGGCGTAACTCATCGAAGACAACTTCGGGTGTCGTTGCGAATTGTGAGGGAGAGTTCAGCCTGTCGGCCAACGCAGCCATAATCTGGAGATCGGAACGAACGTTCGGCGGAGGCGCTATAGCGGCGCGCCGTAACAGCACACGGCCCTCAACGTTGGTCATGGTGCCATCTTCTTCCGCCCACTGCGTTGAAGGCAGCACCACATCAGCCAGTTGCCCGGTCTCGGACAGAAAAAAATCGGAGACTACCAGCAAATCCATCTTACGAAGCTTCGCTTCAATCTCTGCCGATTTAGGCGCCGACATCATCAGGTTCGAACCAAAAACCAGCAGGCCGCGAACCCCGCCGTCCGTCCCAATCTGCTTCAACATTTCGTAGGCCGATTTACCCGCAATCGGAATACTGGACTCCGGCACGTTCCACACGGAAGCAATATAGCGGCGGTGCTCAGGGTTGGCAATACTTCGGTATCCGGGCAGTTGATCTGCTTTCTGGCCATGTTCTCGACCGCCTTGGCCGTTGCCTTGCCCGGTGATGCAGCCATAGCCGCAATAGCGTTTGCCCACTTTGCCTAACGCCAGCGCCAGATTAATAAAGCCAAGCACATTATCCACGCCCTTGCTTTGCTGTTCAGGCCCGCGCGCCGTCAGGATCATAGCCGTAGCAGCGGTACCTAGCAGATCGGCGCATTGCACCAATTGCTTTTCAGAGATGCCGGTGATGCGTTCCACCCGATCCGGCCAATAGGTAGCCACAGATCGCTTAACCTGGTCGAAACCTGAAGTCCGCGATGCAATGAACCCTTCATCTATGTAGCGCTTGCGAATGGCTATATTCAGTAGTCCGTTCGCGAGCGCTACATCGGTGCCCGGCGTAATCTGCAGGTGCAATTTCGCAGTGGCCGCCGTGGGTGTCAGGCGTGGGTCGACCACAATCAGCGATCCCCCGTTTTTCGCTTGCTCCTGGAAATACTGCATCACGGGGGGCATAGTCTCGGCAACGTTGCTGCCCACCAGCATGATGGTCTCGGCGCGCGGAATATCGGCCAGCGGAAAGGGCAGACCCCGGTCCAGACCTAGAGCTTTAATAGAAGCAGCTGCGGCAGAGGCCATGCAAAAGCGCCCGTTGTAGTCGATTTGCGGGGTCTGCAGCGCGACACGCGCAAACTTGCCCAGCATGTAGGCTTTCTCGTTCGTTAAACCTCCGCCGCCAAAAACGCCGATGCTGCCTTTGCCATATTCACGCTGCGTCTTGCGAATGAATGTGGCAATTCGATCAAGCGCCTCGTCCCAGCTCGCTGCGCGCAGCGGACCATCCTTACTGTCACGCAGCAGCGGCGCGGTGAGACGGTCGGGATGATGCAGTAGCGAAGCCGATGTCCAGCCTTTCTGGCACAAACCACCCTTGTTAGTAGGAAAATCGCGCGAGGTGACGGTCGTTTTTTCGCCTTCCACAACTAGCGTCATTCCACATTGCAGAGCACAATAAGGGCAGTGCGTCATACTGGCCGCTAGTTCGGGTCGAATTACTTCGAGATGTGTGAAGGAATGGGCCGCCATGCTTAGAAGGACAAAGCGCTGAGTTCAGGCGGAGAACTCGGTAAGCCCGGCAACGCTGCGAGGCTTGCTATTTAGGGTAGCGGATGCGATTTTACGAAGCAAGAAATTAGCTTTCCGTAAAGTGCTACCCTCCCGTAATGCATCTGCTACGCGTCTTACTGCTGGCATCTCTTACTTCGCTCTGGGCGGCAGCGCAAAATCCGGTGGAGGCTGCCCATCAATGGCGCGTTCAGCACCAACCTGAAATTTTGCAGGGCTTTACCGATCTGCTTCGGATTCCCAACGTCGCCGCCGATCCAACGAACTTGTCGCGCAATGCTGACACTCTGGTGGCGATGCTTCGCCAGCGGCATTTCGATACGCGCTTACTAACGATGCCGGGCGTGCCGCCGGTCGTATTCGGCGAACACCTCACCCCTGGCGCGCTCCACACCATCGTTTTTTATGCCCATTACGACGGCCAGCCCATTACGCCGTCTGAATGGAAAACGCCGCCGTTTGAGCCCACTTTGCGCGATGTTGACGGAGAAAAGCGGATCTACGCGCGCTCGGCCGGCGACGACAAAGCCGCCATTTACGCACAACTTGTAGCACTGGACGCATTAGAGGCTGACAAAATCCCGTTCCGCGCCAACATCCGCTTTGTCTGGGAGGGCGAAGAGGAGGCCGGTTCGCCGCATCTTGAACAAATCCTGAGCGCCAACCACGACCTGGTGCATGGCGACGTTTGGCTCATCTGCGATGGGCCGGTGGATCAAAGCCGCAAACAGACGCTGGTATTCGGCGCGCGCGGCGACACGCATCTTGAAATCACCGTCTACGGACCAAACCACGGGCTGCATAGCGGTCATTACGGCAACTGGGCTCCCAATCCTGCCATGATGCTGGCGCAGCTTCTGGCTGGCATGAAAGACGAACAGGGTCACGTGCTGATTCCGCATTTCTACGACGGTATTGAACCCCTTGGCCCGCTGGAAAAGAAAGCGCTGGCGCTTGCTCCTGTGAATGACGATCGCCTCCGTCAGGAACTTTCGCTTGGCCACGTGGATGGCGGCGGCCAGCATCTGCTGGACCTGCTCAATTTGCCCAGCCTTAACGTCAACGGCCTGTCCTCCGGCCAAACCGGAGCACACGCCAACAACGTGATTCCTCCCACAGCGACGGCCGACCTGGACCTGCGCCTGGTCGTTGGTATCGACTGGCAGCAGCAGCAAAACCGGGTCATCGATTACATCCGCTCACAAGGCTACTTCGTGGTTGATACGCCGCCTGGCGCGGACGTCCTGCTGCAGCACTCCAAAGTTGCGCTGGTTAAGAAAGATACCGTAGGCTACAACGCTGTGCGCACGCCTATGGATCTGCCCATAGCCGAAGAGGTTCTTACCGCCGTGCAAAATGCCAGAGGGCCGGTCATTGAGTGGCCGACCATGGGCGGCAGCGTTCCGCTGGGAGCGATGGAACGCGCCGCCGGGACGCGCACCATCACCGTGCCGATTGCCAACCACGACGACAACCAGCATGCCGCTAATGAGAATCTGCGGCTGCAGAATTTATGGGATGGCATCGAAACTATGGCGTCGCTGCTGTATATGCGCTGAAGTCAAAAGCGCGGCACGTCGGCCAGGCGGTTCGCATTCTGCACGGGAATCATCCAACCCGGATACTCGGGCGGCAGCGCGCTCACTTCGTCCAGTTTTTTCATCTCCGACGCATCCAATTTCAACTCAGCCGCCGCCAGATTGTCGTTCAGCTGGTCCAAGCGCTTCGCCCCGATAATCACCGAAGTCACAAACGGCTTAGCCAAAACCCAAGCCAAAGCTAGCGTCGCCACCGAGACGCCGCGTTCTTTTGCCATGGGAATCAACACGTCCAGAATCTTCCAGGTCCGCTCCTTATCCACAATCGGAAAGTCGAAGCCGGAGCGGCGCGAACCTTCCGGCTTCTGATTCTCGCGCGTGAATTTCCCAGATAAAAGGCCGCCTGCCAGCGGACTCCAAACCAGCAGACCTGTCTTCTGGTCTTCCAGCAGCGGCACAATTTCGCGTTCCAAATCGCGCCCGGCAATCGAATAGTAAGCCTGTAGCGTGTCGTACTTTACGAGATTCTTGTGTTCAGAAATCCCCAGCGCTTTCATAAGACGCCACGCCTGCCAATTGGAGCAGCCGACGTAGCGAACTTTGCCCTGCCGCACCAGCGTGTCCAAAGCTCGCAGCGTTTCCTCAATAGGCGTATATAAATCAGTGGCGTGGATCTGGTAGAGATCCACGTAATCCATTTGCAAGCGGCGCAGCGAACCATCAATCGCATCCATAAGGTGACCGCGTGACGCGCCGACGTCGTTCTTCCCGGGACCCATCCGCCCGTAAGCCTTTGTAGCTATGACAATATCCTTGCGGGCGATGTTCAGATTCTTGAGAGACTGGCCGAGAATCCGCTCCGAGTGACCTTCCGAGTAAACATCCGCGGTATCAATGAAGTTAACGCCGCTTTCGACCGACGTCTTTATCAGTTCGTCGGCACCTGCCTGATCCACTTGGCCGACGGCTTTCCAGAAACCTTCACCGCCAGAGAAGGTCATGGTACCGAGGCAGATTTCGGACACCAACAGTCCTGTATTTCCTAAATTTTTGTAACGCATCAAGTATTGGACTGATGCGCCGGGCGGAAGTTGCGGCTACTTCGAAGGCGATTCCTGGCCGTTATCGTTGCTCCAGCTTTGTTCCAGCATCAAAGCATACTCACCAGAAGCATACAGGTCGAAGGTGAACTCGTCGGCTCGAGGACGGTCGAATACCCAATCGCGTAAGCGCTGCTCGTACCATTGGTCCAGATGACGGTGATACCGCCGTAGGAAGTCCGGGGCGAAATCCTGCGCTTTGGGCATTTCGTTGAACACCGCATGCAGACCGATGGAGCGCCTGAAGAGAGCGCAGAAATCCAGCACTCCCCAGCCCTCCAGTTTCAGCCGGACGTGGGCGGGAACATGCTGCACCAGTAGTACCGCGAAAGTTTCCGCACGCATCTTGCGATCTTCATATCCGCCATTAAGCGTCAGGGTCTCTAAACACTGCTCCGTCCAGCGGGTAACATCTTTGCCGATGTAGTAGAGCATACGCAGTTCGGCATACCGGCCGCGCAACAGTTGACGGTCTAAATCGAGCGATGGCGTTTCGTCGCGCGGCAAAAAGCCTTGTAAAGCCAGGCTTGCTCGCGAACTTTCCATCAGCACCGAAGTGTCCTCAGGCGTCGAGAATGGATGCAGGATAAGAGGCGGGAGCCGGAATGCCATGGCGCTTTTCATCAGATTTTCCGAAGTTGCTATCAAGACGTTTACCTACTAAAAGCCACCAGGTGTTGTTTACGCAAAACACCTGCAATTTCTCTATCGGCATTAATTCCCAAACAACTAGCCCTAGTGTGGCCGGATTCTCAACTACGCGCAATACCACCCAGCCTATTTCTTGCCTATTACCGGAACAGTTACCTGACAGCAGTCCGCCTTCTTTCCATCAGGAATTGAAGCCGGACGGTGCAACTCCAACTGTATGACCGTATCGAGCGAGGGCCAGGGAAGCGCTCCCGGTACCATGCGGCCGTTAATAAAGAATGTCGGCGTTTGCGAGACTTGCAACTGCCTTCCCGCCGCAAGATTCGCTTCTATGGCCGCCGCATCCTCGTGTGTGTCCATGCACGTTTGAAGTTTGGCAACGTCCAGATTTTGGTCTTTTGCGAAGCCGAGTACCTTCTCGCGCAGATTGTCCTTCTTTACCTCCGCCTGGTGTTGGAAAATCCAATCGTGGAATGCCCAGAAAGCAGCAGGATTCTGATCTCCCACACAGTGGGACGCTTCCGCAGCCGCGCGCGCCCAGGGATGCAGACTATCTATCGGAAAGTCGACAAACAGAACACGCACATCCTTCGGATATTTCTGAGCCACGTTGTCCCGCACCACCTTAGCGAACTCCCTGCAATAGGGGCATTGGAAGTCGCTAAAGATCACCAACTTCACCTTTGCATCTTCAGGTCCAAACCCGTAACCGCTATCGGGCATATGCGACAACGACTCGGCGAAAGGGGACATCTTCAAATCCCAAAGCGACCCGTTGACCAACTTCTGTCCGTCGGCTGTCAAGTAGTAGACGCGATCCAGTTTCCCGCCCGCGTCGGTCGTCAAATGTAGCGTCAAGCGATAAAAGCCGGGGTAAGGACTCGGTACCGGCTCGTCGAACTTGAAGTGGACGTCCTGCGTAAAACCTTCGGCGTACCGCAAATACTGTTCCAACTGCGCTTTGTCCAGCACAGGAACGGGCGGAGCTGTTACGGCAGCCACCATCGGCGGCACGAAAACAGCCGCCAAAGCTAGCCAGTTAATCCGCATATTCGTCCTTCAGTGTACACGCCGCACTACAGTTAGAACGTGGGCAGCGCACGTCGCAACGGCTGGGCGTTTACGGCCCCTGACAACCACGCGCCGCCAGGGCTGCCCGCTCTATACTAGGAATTGTCCCTCCTCCGCCGTTATCTGCCTCTCGCCACGTTGTTTCTTTCCATCGTCAGTCTCTACCTCTATAACCTTGACGGAGTAGGGGTGCTACTCCCAGATGAACCTCGCTATGCAGCCATAGGAAGGGCCATGTCTCAGACCGGCGATTGGATAACCCCGCATCTTTGGGGGCAGCCCTGGTTCGAAAAACCGCCGCTGCTTTACTGGATGACCGCTACCGCTACGTCGCTCGGTCTCGGTCCTGAGATGTCGGCCCGCTTGCCGGTCGCGCTCCTCAGCCTGGCTTTTCTTGTCGTTTCCTTCTTGCTGGCGTCCGTCTCCTTTGGCGGATTCGCCGCGGCCGTCTCAAGTCTCCTGCTCGCTACCAGCGCCTCCTGGATTGTTTTTAGCAGTCTCTCGCTAACAGATATTCCACTAGCCTGCTTCTTTTCCCTCGCTATCCTTGTCCTGCTGCCCATGTTGCGGCCGGGTGCTTCCTCGTCCCGTTGGCGCTGGTTATTCTGTGGCTTTTTTTTAGGATCGGCAGTTCTGGCCAAGGGTCTGGTGCCGCTGGTTCTTATTCTTCCGGTAGCCTTGTTCTTCCGGCGTTTCTGGCATCACTGGTGGATTGCTGCCGCTGCGTTTTGCGTAACAGCCATCCCCTGGTATCTTGCCGTGTACGCTCGCAACGGCTGGCCCTTTGTGCAGGAGTTCTTTCTCAAGCACCATCTGGAGCGCCTCTATTCAAAGTCGCTTCAACATGTCCAGCCTTGGTACTTTTACTTTCCAATTCTGCTGGGCGCTGTTTTCCCCTGGACGCCTCTGTTGGGCTTGCTTGCGCGCATCCCCCATTGGGATCAGCGCCGCGTTTTCCTCCTAACCACCGTCGTCTTTGGATTCGCTTTCTTCAGCCTGTCGTTGAATAAACTGCCAGGCTATTTGTTGCCCTTGCTGCCGGCGATCTTTGTGCTAATCGGGTCCTATTTTGAAGGCGCTCATCACTTTCCTCTGCGGAAGGTCTGGCTCTTTCCCTGCGCCGTTCTAATTGCAACCATTCCCCTGATGGCGCAGGCTCTGCCGGTCTTGCTCAGTGCCGGCCGCCTGATCGCGCTTAATCCTTTCAGCGCCGCCTCACCCACCGTTATTTTCTACATTGCGGCGCCCTTGGCTATCGTCATCCTCGCGCGCCGTTCCTGGGCCGGCAGTTTGCTGATTCTGTGCGTGGTACTGGCGGCATTTTTCCTCAAACTAACCACCTATCCACTGCTCGACCGGCGCGTTTCTGCGCGCGTCTTCTGGCGCGAACAAATTGAACCCATCCGAAACCAGGTTTGCGAAGAATGGATCAAACGCGATTGGGTCTATGGCCTCAGCTTCTATCGCGGCGCGCTGATTCCTTCGTGCTACAACGCCACGTTTCGCTACCATCTGATGCCCAAACCGCGCGACCTGCCCACCATCCGGGACGTGCAGGAGCGCCAAGGGCACGAGGCCGAGCCGCTGAACAGGTGAAGAACCCGTTTACAGAGGCGGCCTCGGCGTGCCCGTTTTGCGCG
>PLRJ01000172.1 GCA_003163855.1 Bryobacterales bacterium
CTGCCCAAATCGCGGCTCTTTTTCCGCCAGCGTCGCCAGCGTCGCCAGCAGACCAGCCAAGCTCATGCCCTTCTCCGCGCCGCCCTGATCTTGGCAGGCAGGAGAATCAGTTCAATGAGGAGAAATGACAAAACCCTGGCGATCCTGCGCAGGACTTTGAAGGATGCCAGAGTGGTGGCGAGGTCGTTTAGTTGTTTGGAATAAAAGAGCGCGAGGTCGTTCAGGGCCTTGATCTTCCCCACGTAGCCGGAACCCAGGTCACATTGAACTTTACCGATCCCTTAATTGGTTTGATGGCGTTGCCCGAATTGCCGTCTTCAGCCGTCAACTCGTAACTCAGTACGAACATCGACACAAGGCCCGGTATCTTAACTAGGCAAAATGGAAATCTCCTATATTCTCCGTCATTCTTGAGTGATAGCCTATTCGCGATATCAGCAGGCTGCGGAATACTATTACCGTCCTTAGAGGCCGCAATTTGTATACGTGGGAAATTAGGCCCGCCAAGCTGACGATTGCGAACCCTCAAAGCATTGTTCCTTCGAATGCCGAACGCGGTATTGGCATCGTCGTAGAATTCCATGTCTTCATTGGTTTCCAACGAAAGCTCAACGGCGTTTAGAATTGCCGATCCCTCGTTGCTGAGCCGAAATCGGCATTCTGCATATGAGTCGCGGGCGGCTAATCTAACACCATCAGTCTGGTCGGTTCCAAAAGCAAGAGGAATGGTCCAAGGGCCAAGTGGTGGATCGTTTGATTTCTCTGGCAATTTATAGTTCTCTGGCCCACAAGAAAGAGTGCCATTTATTTTGATAGCCTTCGGCAACGCTGGCATTAGAACGGGAGCAGCCGGGTTGTTGCGCTCGTCGGGCGCAATGGTCCAGCTTTGACCACGAGCTTTTAACTGAGCGTTGATCCAGTCAGTCGGCGGCAATTGAGAACCCGCTAGCACGCTGGCAGGAATGTTGTTGTGTGAAAGTATGTATTCGTTTCTAAGTAGAGCGAGTGCCTTCTGTCGATCCGTGATGGGTGGCTGAGATTGACCGAGAACCGTGTTTAGCGTTTGCGCGTTCGTGTTCCCAATGGCCGCCAGCTTATCGTTGAGTTCTTTCACTTCCTGCTTTCGGGCCTTCTCAAGCCTTAGACGATTCCAAGACATCAATCCGGTGCCAATCAGTCCAACGGCAATCATTAGAAGGCTAACTAGCCGCACACGCTTTGCTAACAGAGGAGAGACAATTACACCCACAACGGAAATCCCAATTGGCACTAAGTCGGCAATAAAGGCCAAGGGAGTATCCAGCATGGGATCTTGGAAATGTTTCCGTATCCAGATGCCAAAAAGCCAAACGGCCACCAAAGAAAACAGCGCGATCCAAACCACACCCGACTTAAGCGTCTGAGCTTTTCGCCTGAGCATATGTCGTCTTCTGTAAAGCTCTTTTGCGGTCGGAGGCATTGAAGCCCACAAAGGCATAGCACAACAACAATACCAACGCCAAGTGCGAGAATGACTAGTAGGCAAGACCCATTGCAGTAGATGGTTCGTAATCCGAAATCCTTGAACGTCGATCAGGTTGCGTCCCTGCCAACTTCGCTGCCACTAAGTTCATTCCGATGGTCGCAACCTTGGCCCTCGTCAAGCAAGATTGATATACAACATTCCAGTTCAGCCCGCTCTGAAAACGCTCGTCTATACACTGCTTTCACTGCAATGAGCCCCCGGAAACAACTCTGATGGCGGCAAAGATATCTATTTTGCCGGGGCTCCGTTCGCCGTTCGTCGATCAACGCAAGTGAATATACGTCAACCCGCCCAACGGCTCACGCTCACCAAAATGTATACCTGTGCGAGCAATGCTGTCGGTACGATTCGACAGTTAGCGAGGGCGCGGACAGAAAACCGACCATTATCGATCAGCCGTCGATCAACTACCAAACCAGCGTCGCACATTGACCACTACATTGCCCGAGACGAAATATATCAGATACACGCCGCCGTGCAAGTTGGAGACGGCTCGCGTATTCATAGCGCTGCTTGGCGCACATACATTAAGTCGCGAGGCTCTTAAAATCACTATGACGCCGCCGCAACCGACAAGCTGTTGCGGGCGCGGATAATTGTTTGCCGGGTCGTTTTGAATTCCCTCGCCAACGCGCTCACTGTTTCACCCTGGCTTAACCGACGCTGAATGTCTTGCCGGCGCTGCAGTCTTGGGCGCGTGTAGGCGTGAAGCTTCTCAGCCCATTGCTGTTCGCGCGATACTGCCACAAACTGCGGTCTTGGAATACCGACAAATTCGAGCCAATCTCCTCCCTGCAAGATTTCTAACGGCAGGTCAGTCGCGTCGCCGACACCAATATCGACGTGGAAGTTAGCAAAGACCCTGCCGTCCATGTTGGCCTCCACCGGAAATCGAAAGCCTCCTTCCGGCGCACCTTCCAGATCCAGCGTCGATGAACCGATGAAATATTCAAAGAAGTCCGGCAGCGTTCGCGATGAATAACTCCGAATGTGCTCCCGCAATCTGAGTCGTTGTTCTTCGAACGTGGACGTTTGAATCACGCCCGAGCTTAGAGTGAGGTCGATGTCCTTGGTGGCACGTGCGTGAAGGAACCTCAATTCAAGCGCATAGCCGCCCTTCAGCACCCAACCTGCCTCGTCTGATCCCGATGGGAAAAGTCGCGTCAGGAAGCAGTCGAATGCAACTTTGCTTGCGAAGCCGTCCAACGTCAACGCCAGCCGCTCTGGCGCGGACCTGCAAACGGGCTTCCAGCGCTTGGCGGAAGGCCCTCGCTGTTGAATAGCGCTGCCTTTCGTTCATGGCTCAACCGCCGGAACGAACTGACGCACCCTGCGGGCAACACGACGGCTCAATTCGGCGGATTTGAGGTCATCCGCAGTAAACAGTCCCCGGGTCACCGCCTGCGTGACGGCCTGGTCGATCAGATCGGGAGAGAGAGTTCCTTCTGCAATGACATCAACAATCGTTCGGAGCGGTCGAGTGAGTCGAACGCCTTCTTTGGTGCCGATCTCGCCCGAAGGTACATTATTTCGATGCAGCACCAATACTGGCGGAATGGCGGCCGACCGGTCGAATCCGTGCGGAACCGTCATGTGCAGTTTTGCCGGCATCACATCGGATAGTTCGTAGAGCGCGAGTGCAGTTTCGTGGCTGAAAACGCCCTGGATATCGTCGTTCCGGTTTCTTGACCAAAGCTGCCAGAGCATTAGATTGGCCCATTCGGACTGCGGGTAACGGCTGAGGCGATAAATGCCGCGATATTCGCGAATCCAGTTGCCTGTCTTGGCATGATGGTGCTGTGCTTGTTCCGAATATCCGGCGGCTTTGGCTTGTTTAGCTGTGAAAAGGCCATGCTGGAGTTGCGCGACCTGAAACAGGTCGTTCATGACCACTGGCTTTGACCGCAAAGAAGGATGTTTATCAAGTTCTATGATAGGATTATGCCACATGGCGGCAGACTGAGTGGTGTTCATGACTCAGTTCCAGGTCCATTAGGCCTGATGGCCGCTTTTACGGAAGCCCTCGACTCCCCAGGGCCGAATTTTCTAGGGAAAGCCTTCCCCTCGCTGCAACCGCCAAGTGCAGGCGTTTTCCGCCACCCCTTCCAGCGGGGAGCGCCCCGCGACGCTCAGGGACGCCGGCCCGTCTGAGTTTGTGCACGGCTGAGGAGTGCGTTAGCGGGAAGAAATAGTTCGCCGCTGACGTCTCGGTGGGAGGACAAACGGCGAGGGAACGGCTTCAAAAGCACCGAAGCCGGTCAGCGAAACGGGTTCGTGGTCGGGAAATTCCGCAACGAGCGAAAGCCGTCCGCCCATTCCCTCGACATATTTGCGGAGCGTCGATAGCAGAACATCGCTGCGCTGTTCGAGCCGCGAGACCTGATCCTGGGTCATGCCGAGTTTTTTCGCCACCTGAGTTTGCGTCTTCTGATGGGCTTTGCGGAGCTCGCGCAGAGTCAGTTCTTCGGCGACAAACTGCGCCGTGCGGGCATCAATTTTCTTGCGCCGCGCGGGCGAGAGTTCTTTTCTTAACTGATCCAGGGTTTTCATCGCTTTTTGCCTCTCGATTGTTATTGTTTTTCCACCGTTATCCGCGCGGCTTTAAGTCTTGCCAAACGCCCGTCGAAGCGGTTGTCGGCTTTGGCAATAAGCCCTTGATAGAAGCGTTTTTCGCTAACACCCGCTTTATCGCCGCCGCAAAAAACGATGGCCTTCCGCTCCGGGTCGGACGCGAAGGCGAAGCGCCACACGCCATCAGCGGCGTCGAAACTTAACTCTTTCCTATTGGCGTGACCCGAGCCGTTCAGCGTATCGACCTGCGGCCTTGCCAGCGCACGGCTCGAATTTCTCAAGGGTCTGCATCAGCGCCAACAACTCATCCCGCATATCCTCCGCCATCTCTTCGTAATCCGGAACAAACGCATCATTGAGACCAACTGTTCATCTCATCGACAACTATGATCTTAAAAGCATATATGCCTTCAAGTGCATAGTGGCTCAACAAGATAGTTTCCCGGCTGCTATCGCGCGTATCAGCTTGGCTGTCGATTAGAGAGGTAATCTTTCGACGCCTTTGTATACTGTCCCAATAACGGTGAGAATTTTCAGGGGTGGCTTTTACACTTTGACTCGCATATCGCGGACGGCATATAGGGTGCTTGCTGTTTCGAGCATACTGGCATCATCTTTCCATGCAGCGGCGCAGATCAATCCGGATCTCTATGCGGGCCTCAAATGGCGGAACGTGGGGCCTTTCCATGGCGGACGAATTGCGTCCGTCACCGGTGTCATAGGTCAACCGGGGGTGTTCTACGCTGGCATGCCGGTGGGCGGCATCTGGAAAACCACCAGCGCCGGTGTCACCTGGTTTCCGATCTTCGACCAGGAGAAGAGCGTCGATAGTGTCGGAGCGATCCAGGTGGCACCCTCCAATCCCGACATCGTCTATGCAGGCGCTGGCGACCCCATTCAAGGCAGCCTCGGCAACGGCATGTGGAAGTCGACCGATGCGGGCAAGACCTGGCAGCACATTGGCCTCGAAGACACCGTGAAGATCAGCAACATCGTTGTCGATCCCGCCGATCCTGACCTGGTGCTGGTCTCTGCGCTCGGCGATACCATCCGGCACGGTGGCGGTATCTACCGCTCCAGCGACGGCGGGCAGAGCTGGACCAACGTCCTCAAGCCCGCCGGCTACGATGGCACACGCGACCTCGAGTATGCATACGACGAACCAAGTGTGATGCTGGCCGCCACGCAGGGAACCGGCGGCGGGGGCTTCGGCGCAGCCAATCGTACGGCGAAAAGCAAGCCGCCCCTGGTGTTCAAGTCCACGGATGAGGGCAAGACCTGGAAAGAGATGAAGATTCCGCCTTTCCCGGGCCGCGTTGCGGTCGCGGTCGCGATGCACACGAAGGGCCAGCGCATGTACATCGTCGGGAACAACATTGAACATGGCTCGGGACTTTACCGCTCCGATGATGGTGGCGCCACCTGGCAGCATATGGCCGGGAAGGACCTGCGGATCAGCAATGGCCAGGGCGCATATAGTAGCGGCGTATTCGTAGACTCGCAAAATCCGGATATCGTGTACACCATGAGCACTGCGATGTACCGCTCGATCAATGGCGGCGTTACCTTTGAGCCCTTTAAGGGCGCGCCCGGTGGTGAAGACTACCACAAGCTCTGGATTGACCCCACGAACGGCCATCGCATGTTGGTCGGCTCCGACCAGGGCGCCAGCGTCACCCTGGACGACGGCCGCACGTGGAGCCTCTGGTACAGCGAGGTCATTTCCCAGATCTACCACGTAGCCACCGACAGCGCCTATCCTTATCACATCATCGGTGCGCAGCAGGACACCGGCGCCGTGATGATCGCGAGCCGCGGCAACTGGGGACAGGTGAACTTCACAGACTGGAGCCCGGTGCCATCGTCTGAATTCGGCGTCGATACACCCGATCCTAAAAATCCAAACATCATCTATGGCGTTGGATACGGTCCGGGCGGCGGCGGCAGCGGCCTCATCAAGATCAATATGGCAACCGGCCAGTGGGAAAACGTCGCGCCCAACTTCGGAGCCGACGAAGCCAAGTACCATGCCGGGCGCGATTTCGAGAAAAAATTTGACGGAGCGTTCGATCCCAGCGCTCTCTACGTTGCCTACCAGTGCCTGCTGGTCTCGCGCGACGGCGCCCATTCCTTTACTGTCGCGAGCCCCGATCTGACCACGCCCAAGGGCAAGCCTCGGGTTGCCTGCGGCACTGCGCCGCCGGAGCCACCGCCGCCCCCACAGCCGCCGCAACCGGAACCCGCCCCGCCGGGAGCGCAGGCACAACCGGACGGGCAAGCGGCGAGGCCGGTCGCCGGTCCGCCCCCGGCTCCGCCCTCGATCAGCGATTTCTCCCTATCCAGGGTCAAACGCGGCGTCATCTGGACGGTCAGCAGCAACGGACAGATCTACAACACCATGGATGGCGGCAAAACCTGGACGAACGTCACCAACATCGCCAACGTTCCGCCCCACACCAACTTCAACACCATCGAGGCGGGCGACGACGTCAATACCGCCTTCCTCGCCGCCCGCATCGCACCCGAGCGCGGCCAAACTTTGCCCCCGGACGAGAACCCCGACGTGCCGCTCATCTGGCGCACCAACGACGCGGGCAAGACCTGGACCAGTATCGTCAAAGGTCTGCCCCGTGACGAACGCACCGGAAGCTGGATCAACAGTCTGCGGGTCGATCCCAAACAGCCGGGCTTGCTCTTCGCCGGATCCGAGACTACGGTGTACGTCAGCTTCGACAATGGCGATTACTGGCAGACGCTGCGCCAGAACCTGCCCAGCACTTCCATCCGCGGCCTCGACGTCCACACCGATCACCACGAAAACGACCTGGTGATCTGCACCTACGGCCGCGGCTTCTGGGTTCTCGACGACATCACGCCGCTGCGCCAGATCGCGGCCAAGGCGCAAGCCATCAGTGCATCCTCCGTGTATCTCTTTGAGCCGGAAGAGGCCATTCGCGCACGCATCAACAGCAACTGGGATCAGCCCTTCTCTATCGAAGTGCCCCATGCGCCCAATGTTCCTTACGGCACGATCATCGATTACTACCTCAGCCACAAGCCGAGCGAGCCCATCCAACTCCAGGTCTTCGATTCGAAGGGTAACCTGGTCCGCACCATGTCCAGCACCCTGCCACCGCCCATCGAGGACGCGGCGTATCCCCACTACTGGCTGGCCGCTCCCGAGACGCGCGTCCTCTCGACGCATGTCGGTCTCAACCGAGTCAACTGGAACCTGCAGTATGATGACCCGCCCGCCCTGCGGCACGACCTCGAGAATCAGATGAACATGGTGGAGGGCTCCGCCACTCCCGGTCCGCATGGCCCGCAGGTGATTCCCGGCGTTTATACGCTCAAGCTGACCGTCGACGGCCTGCTGTATAGGCGCGAGGTGACGGTGATTAACGACCCGCGCCTCGGCCAGAGTCCCGCGCTCATGGCCGCCCTGCGTGTCCAGAACAAGCTAACGCTTCTTTCCGTGCAAGGGATGAAGCATAGCTTCGAAGGCCATGCCGAAGTAAATGCGGTGAAGGACCAGCTTGCAACGCTGATGAAGGGCAAGCTGCCCGCCGATGTAGGCGCGCAGGCCAAAACACTTGAGGCCAGTCTGACAAAAATTGGCGGCGTCATGCCGGCCGGTTTCGAAGGCGGAGGGGCTGGGCGGCGTGCGCCTGCCAATCCAAAGGCGCTGCAATCGTTCTTCGAACTGAACAACGCATTCAACACCATGGTCAGTATGATGCAGGTGGGCCTCGACATGGCGCCCACCCCAACCCAGATCACCACCTGGCAGAAAGACTGCACCGACCTAAACCGCACCAGGACTGCCTGGGTGGACGCGCGGAAACAGATCACCGATTTCAACGCGGTGCTGGTCAAAAACAACCTGCAGGAAATCAAGGTTGCCCCCACCAAGCTCACCCTTTCGGCCTGTAGCTTTACTCCCTAACGAGCCAAGAAGGCGGAAGCCTATGCTGGCTGCTTGGAACTGCACTTCCCTGTAACTGGGGCTGCATTTTCCGTTCAATGCCGCCTATCAATGACGTCGACATCGATCCTGTCGGCACAATCAGACCATCAAATCCCGACCAGCAGAAAGCGGCGAACCCAACTAATCTGACGTTGACGTGAACAAGCCTTCCATGCGGCAGTAATCAAGTGTTTCATGGCGTGGAAAGCCACATGAACAAATCCAACGCGGCCGGTGCCGGCGATAATGCTTTGGCAGCTTCCAAATCTGTGGGGATGGAATGCGCCGTCACTTCGCGGAAAAACTCTGCGCTCAAGACGATCTGGTTTTCAAGGCCGCCGGGCAGTGTATCTTGTTTCGGATCACGCGAATACCAGATGCGCGCTTTCCGCATGAAGTTGAACCGCTACTGGTGCATCACAGCGGCCTTCTCCAACTGCGTGCTGCTTTCACGGGTAGTAGACGCCAAGTCCGCCGCTGAAATAAACCTATTTCTGCATTCGGCGGCCGCAAATTTACATGATTGCCCCTTTTTCTCGAATGCCTGAACCTAATCGTTAGCAGGGCCGCGCGTCCCACCGGCTACGGGGCCGGGGTCACGGCAGCGTAGCTGGACCCAAACGTAATATCGCCCAGCGAACTTGCATTGGGCATGTAACCGCCCAGATAAGCGAAGGACTGGAACGCGACACTTGCCGCCGTCGTCACTTGCGCGCTTGGCGTTGATGGCACGCCGCCTCCCACCGTCGGATTCACGTAGAGATTGATCTGGTTTGTTGCGCCGAACGTGATGCTCACCACCATCAGCATCGTCTGTCCCTGCACGACAGGAACACTCGAAAGAATCGGCGTGCCGTTGTTTAGCTGCAAGCCCCAATACTGACCGGCCCCGAAATACCCAACACCAATTCCGGTCTGCGTCACCCAAGGCACGTTGTTCGGGGTCAGGAAAATGGCGTTGATCTGGCCATTGTTCGGATTGGCGTCCTCGCGCAACAGGAAGCTCAGCCACAGCGTCTGGCCAGAGGCTCCAATCAGATTGTTCGACAGATAGGATAGAAACGGCCCGCTGACCGCCGTATTCAACTGCCGCCCAGCGCTTTGATAGCCGTAGCCGCCGATGCCGTAATTGCTGGTCGTTGCCAGTCCCGTGTAGGTGAGCGGCTTCGCCGAAGCAATCTGATAGCCCGGTTCGGCTGTTGACCCTACCTGTTCCACCCAGGCGCCATTCCAGCCGCTGTCGCCGCTGCCCGATGCGCCATTCAGCGGTGTGCCGGACGCTTCACCGAACGGTTCATAGGCGAGTACGGTTCCGCTCGAAGCGCCGCCGCTGGGGTTCACCACAATGCTCTGCGTCACCTGCGGGGCGGGCGCATAGCTGCTGTTACCCGCCTGGTTAGCGGCAATCACAATGGTGCCTGTGCCGGTAACGGTCAGCGTGTTCCCGGTCACTGAACCCGGACCCGACATCACGCTCAACGTGACCGCCAATCCCGAACTGGCGGTTGCCGATAGGGTAATCGGCGCGACGGGATAAGTCACTGGCGATGCCGGCGCCGCAAAGGTGATGGTTTGCGTGCTTTGCGTGGTCCCCGTCGTCGGTGTCACCGCCGCATAGGTGGACCCGAAGCGAATTGCTCCCAGCGAACTTACGTTGGTGCTATAGCCGCCCAGGTAAGAAAACGATTCGAACGCTACGCTGGCGGCCGTTGTCAGTTGCGCGCTCGGTGTTCCAGGCGCCGCGCTTCCGAGCGAAGCCGGATTGACATAGAGATTGATTTGGTTGCTCGCGCCGAAGGTGATGCTCACCACCATCAGGACGGTTTGTCCTTGCGTAACCGGAACACTCGACAGGATCGGCGTGCCGTTGTTCAACTGCAATCCCCAATAGGGACTGGCGCCGAAGTAGCCGATGCCAATGCCGGTCTGCGTGATCCAGGAACCGATGCCGCCATCCGGCGTCAGGAAGACGGCGTTGATTTGCCCATTGTTGGGATTGGCGTCTTCCCGCAGCAGGAAACTCAGCCAGACGGTTTGCCCCGGTGCGCCGATGAAGCCGCTAGACAGGTAGGAGCTGAAGGGTCCGGCCGCACTGACATTCAACTGTCTGCCCGCGCTTTGATACTGGTAGCCGCCGATGGCGTAGTTGGTGGTGGGTTGAAGACCGGTGTAGCTCAACGGATTAGCTGACGCAATCTGATAGCCGGGCTCGACGGTGGAGCCTTCTTGTTCCACCCAGCCCGCATTCCAGCCGCTGTCGCCACCGCCCGATGCGCCACTCAGCGTCGTGCCGGAAGTTTCATTGAACGGTTCATAAGCCAGCAAGGCGGTAGTGGGAGTGGGAGAACTCGACACATTCACCACAATGCTCTGGGTCACCTGGGGCGCCGGCGCATACAGATAGTTGCCGACTTGATTGGCGGCCACCACCACCGTGCCCACACCGGTAATGGTGAGCGTGCTGCCGTTCACCAGAGCCGGCCCGGACAGCACGCTAAACGTGACCGGGAGGCCGGAACTGGCGGTCGCCGCTAGCGTGAAGGGACCAGCCGGATACGTGACCGGCGACGTCACTGGCGAAAACGTAATGGTCTGCGACGTCAATAATGTGTGGGTGACGGAGGCGTAGCTCGCTCCAATCTGAATGTCGCTGAGTGAAGCGTCGTTGGCGGTGTAGCCGCCCAGGTAAGAAACGGTTTGGAAGGCGACGCTGGCGGTGGTCATCAATTGTGCGCTTGGCGTAGCGGGTGCGCTGCCGCCCAGCGAAGTGGGGTTGACGTAGAGGTTGATCTGGTTGGTCGCTCCGAAGGTGATGCTGGCCACCAGCAGAACGGTTTGCGCGGGCGTAACCGGAACATTCGACAACACCGGCGTGCCGTTGTTGTACTGCAGTCCCCAGTTGCCGCCGAACGAGCCGATGCCGATGCCGGTCTGCACCAGCCAGGCATTGAGTCCGCCCACCGGTGACAGGAAGATGGCATTGATTTCGCCGTTAGCCGGATTGGCATCTTCACGCAGCAGGACGCTCACCCAGATGGTCTGGCCCGAAGCGCCGATGAGGCCGTTGGACAAGTAAGAACTGAAAGGTCCCGCCGCAGATACATTCAGTTGCCGGCCGACGCTTTGATAGGCGTAGCCGCCGATGGCGTAGGTGCTGGTAGTGGCCAGACCTGGATAGGAGAGCGGGCTGGCAGAAGCCGTTTGATAACCCGGCTTAACTGTCGAACCATATTGCTCGACCCACGGCGCGGCCCAGCCGGAGTCGCCGCTGCCGTTGGCGCCCTGCAAAGGTGTCCCCGCTGTTTCGCCGAAAGGTTCGAATGCTAGCGGGGAACCAGCCGATCCTGGATTGGTTCCAAAGTTCGCAGTCTCGGTGACGGGAGCGCTCATCGTGATGGAGAGCGGATTGCTGCTGCTGGCTGTGGTGCCGGTCCAGTTCGAGAACAGGTAGGTGGCGCTGGTTGGCGTGGCGGTTAAGTTCAGGGTAGTGCCCGACGGATAGTAGCCGTCACTGGTGGGAGATGCGGTGCTGGGTGTGATAGTGCCGTCGCCTGCCGGACTGATGGCAGTGGTCAGCAGATACGACGTGTTGAAGTCGGCCGTGTAGCTTGTGGTGGCCGCCGACACCGTAATCGAATCGGTAGGGGTGGTGGTTCCATCGGACCAATGGCTGAAGGTATAGCGCGTGCCGTTGGAGCCTTGTGAAGAAGTGACTGTGACGGTGTGTGGGTCTCCGATGTTCCAGTTCACGTTGACCGGCGCGGTTTGCGCCGCTCCGCCATCAATGCTCACCTGAAGACCAGTGGGCGAGGTGTTGATGGTAATGGGTTGAAGCGCGGTGCCGCTGACGGCGATGCTCTGGGTGCTGTTGGTGACGTTCAGGTTATTGTTTGTCAGAACCACATTGCCGCTGTTGGCGCCAGGGGCTGCTGGCTTGAAATCGATGCCGAGATTGCAGGTGGCGCCGGCAGCTAGCGAGTAGGGAGCGCTGGTGCAGGTGCTGGCGCTGTCGACGACGAAGCCGGCGGGGAAGCTGGGGTTGTTGCCGGAGTTGGGCGCCGGGAAGCTCAGGGCGGCGTTGCCGATGTTGTTGAGGGTGACGGTTTGGGTTCCGTCGGTGGTGTCGAGCGCGCCGACGGCGGTTGAGGTGGTGAAGGTGATGGCAGGCGCGGTGGCGCGGGGCACTTCGTAGACGCCATAGGTGTTAGTCGCGTTGGAGACGTAGACGTTGCCGCTGCCATCCAGGGCCAAACCCGCCACATAGTTGAGGGTGAACAGCGCAGAGACGCAACTCGACGAAGTGCAGCCAGCGGGAACTTCATAAACTGTTCCGTTGCTGGAGCCGACATAAAGATTACCGCTGGCATCGACGGCCACCGCGTTGGGATAGTAGAAGACTCCACCCAGCGTGGTCACGCAACTGGAAGAAGTGCAGCCTGCGGGGATTTTGTAAACCAGGCCGTTGCTTTCCTGCTGGGGGACGTAGGCGTTCCCGCTGCCATCCACTGCTACTCCTGAGGCAGCGGCAATGTTCCCGTTCAGCGTGGTCACGCAATTGGAAGAACCGCAGCCGGCGGGCATTTCCTTCAGTACAGAGTCGGCAACGTAAACATTGCCTGCACCGTCCACCGCTACTCCCTCGTTATCGTTGAAACCGCCGCCCAGACTGGTCACGCAACTGCTGGACACGCAACCAGCGGGCATCTCATAGACGTGATTACTGGTCGCAACATAAACGTTCCCGCCGCCGTCCACCGCGACGGCTCTTGGGCTGGTGAAGCCGCCGCCAAGCACGCTGACACAGGCGGAGGAATTACAGCCGACGGGAATCTCCTTTACCGCATTGTTGTTTCTGTCCGCAAGGTAGACGTTACCGCTGCCATCCACTGCCACGCCGGCAGGTACACTAAAGCCGCCACCCAGCATTTTGGGCGTCAATGGGGCATTGAACACCACCTGCGGGCCGGTACCTAGTCCGCTGATGAAGACAGTTGCCTGAAGGGCGCCGTTGTTGTCCAGGATGTTGATGGCGCCGTAGCGCGGTCCGGGGTAGAGCGGTTTGAAGCTGTAGTTGACGCTGCAGGTTGCGCCCGGTGTGGCGCCGAAACTGGCAGTGCAGGTTCCGCCGGGGACCAGAGTAAAGTCGAGGCCCGTGGCTCCCTGCGTTACTACATTCACAGAGCCAACAGTAAATGTTGACGTGAAGACGATTGTGGCGCTTTGGGTGGGGCTGGAAGTTCCGATGGGCTCAGTGGGAGCGGTGGCGGAAACGGACACCACCGTTAGTGTTCCGGTGTTTGAGGTCGCGCTGTAAATGCTGTCCTGCGCCAGTGATCCGGTAATGGTGTGGTTTCCGAGCGCCAGTGTGGATGTGGGATAGCTGGCGGTGCAGGTGAGCGGTGATTGCGTACCCGTGCAGGTTGCCGCGACTGTGGAACCGGAGTCGATCTGAAAGGTGAAGGCTCCGGTGGGGGCGGTTGCGCTGGAATAAGCCACGGTTGCCGTCAGCGTGGCGCCGGGCGTCGCGAAAGGGATGTTCAGCGAGGTTACGGTGACGGTTGTCTTGAGATCGATGCCGGTGCCGCTGACCGCGATGGATTGCGTGTTGTTTGCGACGTTTAGATTATTGTTTGTCAGAACCACATTGCCGCTGTTGCTGCCGCCGGTGGCGGGTTTGAAATCGATGCCGAGATTGCAGGTGGCGCCTGGGGCCAGCGAGTAGGGAGCGCCTGAATTTGAGGTTAGCTGGGTGCAGGTGCTGGCGCTGTCGAAGACGAAGCCGGCGGGGAAGCTGGGGTTGTTGCCGGAGTTGGGCAGCGGGAAGGTCAGAGCAGCGTTGCCGATGTTGGCGAGGGTGACGGTTTTGGTGCCGTCTGTGGTGTCCGGCGCGCCCACGGCCGTGGCTGTGGCAAAGGCGACGCTAGGCGCGGTGGCGCGGGCTAGTTCCTTCACCGCGTTGTTGCCTAAATCGCCGACGTAGATGTTGCCGCTGCCATCCACCGCCACGCCATAGGGATTGTTGAAGCCGCCGCCCAGCGTGGTCACGCAACCGGAAGAGGTGCAACCGGCGGGCATCTCCTTTACGGCATTGTTGCTTTCATCGGCGACGTAGACGTTGCCACCGCCATCCACCGCCACGCCGGCGGGATAGTGGAAGCCGCCGCCCAGCGTGGTCACGCAACTGGAAGAAGTGCAACCGGCGGGCATCTCCTTCACGGCATTGTTGACTACATCGGCGACGTAGACATTGCCACTGCCATCCACCGCCACGCCAATGGGACGGCTGAAGCCGCCGCCCAACGTGGTCACGCAACTGGAAGAAGTGCAGCCGGCGGGCATCTCCTTCACGGCATTGTTGCCTTGATCGCCGACGTAGACATTCCCGCTGCCATCCACTGCCACGCCCTCGGGATGGCTGAAGCCGCCGCCCAGCGTGGTCACGCAACTGGAAGAAGTGCAGCCGGCGGGCATCTCCTTCACGGCACTGTTGCCTTGATCGGCGACGTAGACATTCCCGCTGCCATCCACCGCCACGCCATAGGGATCGAGGAAGCCGCCGCCCAGCGTGGTCACGCAACTGGAAGAAGTGCAACCGGCGGGCATCTCCTTCACGGCATTGTTGCTTTGATCGGCGACATACACGTTGCCGGCGCCATCCACCGCCACGCCGGCGGGATAGCCGAAGCCGCCGCCCAGCACGCTCGGTGTCAGCGGCGTATTGAAGACGAGTTGCGGACCAACGCCAGTACCGAAGAGATAGAACGTCTGGATTGCCGCACCGTTTGAGCCATGAATCTGCAAAGCTCCCAGTCGCGGACCGGGATCAACCGGCGTAAAGCTGATGGCGATGGTACAGAAATCGCCGACGTTGTAATTGTGGCCGGAGACGCAGGCGTTGGCGGCTTGCGTGGCGGCTGGTTTGAAGTCGAGGTTCTGCGCGCCCTGCGTGAGCACGACATAGGGAGTGGCGCCCAGCGATCCGGCGCTGACAAAGTTATAGGTAATGCTAATGGGGGCACTGGTTACACCTACATTCGTCGCCGGGAACGTGGTGACCGTATAAGTGTTGGTGAGCGAGAACGAGGTTTGCGCCGTTCCTGCCACTGCGGTGACCATGTACGGGCCGCCGGCGCTGGCGTTGGCGGTGAAAGGCACAGAAGCCACGCCGGAGGAGTTGGTGGGCACCGTGATGGTGTTGGTCCCGTTGCTGAAGGCGCCGGAGGGTCCGGCCGCGGGCGCGGTAAAGATGACGTTGACACCGGAGACCGGGTTGTTGTCGGCATCGGTGAGGGTGACGGCGAGCGGGCTGGCAAAAGCAGCACCAGGAGCAGCCGCTTGCGGGGTTGAGACGGAGCTGGCCGTCAAGGAAACGGGGCTGGCAGGGGTAAGGGTGACGGATTGTGTGACCACCACCGTCATGCTCGAACCGGCCGGCTTGAAGGTAGCTGTGAAGACGCAGGTTCCGTTGGGGGCCGTTACTTTGATGGAAGAGCCTGAAACAGCGCAGGGGCCGGAGACGATAGCCAAGGTCGTGCCGTTGGGGACGGTGGGAGTGAAGGAGGATTGATCGGCGGCCGAAGTGGGAGCGTCCACCTGATAGAGGGTGCCGCAGATGTTGACGTCGTCTTCGCCGGGGCAGGTTGCGCCGTTGGTATAGGGGGCGGCGGAATTGCCGATGCCGGGAGATCCAGCATCGGCAGCGGTGTTGCCGGTGAAAACGGGGTTGCTGGCGATGGCAGTGACGCCGGAATAGAGGAAGATGGCTCCGCCTTTGGCTTGGCCGTTGTTAATAACCCCTTTGCCCTCGCTTGCCGTATTCTGGCTGAACGTGTCATTGGTTAATGCAAGAGTTCCAGAGTAGGTAAATATCGCCCCGCCGAAGCCTGCTCCGCCCCCACGGGAAGACCCACCGAACCCTGGGTTGCCGTCGTTGGAACAGCCCTGTCCTGCTCCGCCACCAAATCCGCCATTGCCTCCAGCTATACAGTCGGTAAGGTATATTCCTTGGCCGCCGCCGCCGCCGAACCCACCGTTGCCGCCACTGCCATTCCCGCTGGCATTGCCGCCGGCACCCGGTCCGCTTTGTGCGCCTGCAATTCCAAACAGATCTCCACCGCTGGCGCCTTCATTACTGCCTCCCGCATTTCCTCCGAAACCGCCGCCACCTTGTCCATTGACACCGTTATAGTTTCCGCCCTGCGCTGTGTTGCTGATGAATGCGACTCCCGCGAGGGTTAGACTTCCACCGTTTTGATAGATGGCGCCGCCCATACCCGCACCACCCCCACCGCTGTGGGTATCACCGCCTTTGCCAAGGCCGTTCTGCAAAGTCAGGTTGTTGATGGCAACATTGCCGTTGCCGATGAAGAACAGGCGGGTGGATTGGCCGCCATCCAGCGCCAGCGAACTTGCACCCGGGCCTTTGATGGTCAGGTTGTCGTCGACGCGCAGGCGGCTTCCGAGCGTGATTGTGCCGCTGAGAGCGGTGAGATCGATGGTCGATCCGGCGCAGGCGTTGTTCACCGCGTAACGCAGTTCGCCAGCTACCCCGGTATCGGTCAGTAAAGTTACCGACGGAGGCGCAACACACGAAGTTGTCGTAACCGTGAACGCAGAAGTATTCACGCCGTCAGACGCCGTCACCGTAAAGGTGCCCGGAATCGCGTTTGCCGTTAGCTGCGGCGAGGTGGCATAGCCTTGTCCATCGGCGGTCACCACCGCTTGCGTGTTTCCGTTGGACAGTGTGGGTGTCGGGAAGCCGTTAATGGGCAGGAAGGCGCCGCCCGCGCCGCCACTGGGCACGATGGTGAACGTCACCTGATTACCCGCGGTCGTCTGGGCAATGAACGGTTGCGGCAGAGTGCGCGTGGTGACTCCGGCCTGATTATTGCCGGAGTAAATCATGGTGATGCCGCTGGTGCATTTGCCGTAGCTGCCGGCTGAAACAATGCTCAGCACTTGCGAGGCCGAAAGCGCGGACGAATACAGAGTGGCTTCGTCGATAAGGCCATTCAGCGTGTACCAGCCGCCGTTCCCATTGGGATAGCTGCCTGTGTAGCCCGTTCCCAGCAGGAATGTGCTGTCGGTTTGAGCCTGCACAAAGTTGGTTTGGGTGCTGGAAACCGCACCATCCAGGTAAGTAATTTCGGTGCTGCCGTCGTACGTAACGGCCACATGGTGCCACTGCCCGTCATTCACCGCATAGCTGCTCACCGCCGGGTTGGTGCTGCCGGTATAGAACACTTCGGTGTAGAGCTTGCCATCACTGCCGACGTAGATGGCCGGAATCCAGCCACCCGGAGAACTGCTATAGGCAGCCGCGCCCTCGCGGCTCAGGATAACGCCATTGCTGGATGTATTGAACCAGGTCTCAAAGCTGAAGGGAGTGCTGCTGGGCTCAGCCGCGAAGGCTCCGGCAGGAATCTGCACGTATGGGCTTTGCGAACCGTCGAAAGAAAATGCCTGGCCGACTTTGCCGCTGGCGTACTGCAGATCTCCGCCGTAAGTTGCATTGAACACACCCGTGGCGTCGTTCGTGTTGTTCTGACCCTGGTACCAGGCGGTAAGGTTAGCGGGCGCGGCCACACAAGCGCTGGGGGTGGTAGCAGGGGTGATGGTGACGGTTTGGGTCAACACAGTTTGGCCCAAGCTGGTCTGCAGCACGCACGTTCCATTAGCGCCGTTGACCTTTATGGTGGCGCCGGAAAGCGAGCAGGGTCCGGAAATCACAGACAGCGTTGCGCCACTGCTAACGGTGGGTGTGAAGGTGGAGTTATAGGCTACCGATGCTGGGGCGGAGAGTTGGTCCAGCTCGCCGCAGATATTGACATCGTCTTCGCCTGGGCAGGTAGAGCCGTTGGTGTACGGGCTGGCTGAGTTGCCGATACCGCCTTGTCCGGCATTGGCGGCTACACTGCCGCGAAAGGTCAGATTGGTGGCCGTGGCAGTGACGCCGGAATAGAGGAAGAGGGCTCCGCCTTTACCTTGGCCGGCGCTTCCGTCGCCACCCCCGCCTTTCGCGGTATTGTTGCTGAAAGTATCGTTAGTCAGAACCAATGAGCCCGCGTAGGCAAAAATGGCTCCGCCAAAGCCAGCGCCTGCACCGCCAGTCGAATCTATCTCAAATCCTGTGGTGCTGCCGCCACCCGCGCCGAATCCGCCGCCGCCCGACGTTCCTCCACCGCCGCCGCCAAAGCCTCCGGAACCACCTCCGCCGTCAAAGACAGACCCCCCACCGCCGCCGAAACCGCCGTTGCCCGCATTGCCGGAACTGCCTGCGCCGCCACCCGCGCCGAGTCCTCCGTTGCCGCCAGAAGACAAACCGCCTGCGCCAAACAGATCTCCGCCCGAACCGCCGTTGCCCGATGACGCATTTCCTCCGAACCCGCCGCCACCGCCGTACAGGTCATATCTGTTGCCGTTCGCTCCGGCAGAGACGTTCCCGCTAAAATTCACTCCGCTGACGTTCAACACGCCGCCGTTTTGGAAGATGGCGCCTCCCATGCCCGCTCCGCCGCCGCCGGAAGTATCGCTTTGTCCACCCTGACCCAATCCGTTCTGCAGCGTCAGATTTCGAATGGAGACATTGCCGTTGCCGATGAAGAACAGGCGGGTGGATTGGCCGCCATCCAGCGCCAGCGAACTTGCACCCGGGCCATTGATGGTCAGGTTGTCGTCGATGCGCAGACGGCTGCCGAGCTTGATGGTGCCGCTGAGAGCGGTGAGGTCGATGGTCGATCCGGCACATGCATTGTTCAGCGCATAGCGCAGTTCGCCCGCGACGCCGGTGTCGGTCGTCAGAGTGACCGATGGCGTGGCAACGCAATTGGTGGTCGTGACGGAAAACATGGTGGTATTCAGGCCGTCGCTGGCGGAGACAGTGAACGTGCCGGCATGGGAGTTTGTGGTGAGTTGCGGGGAGGTGGCGTAACCCTGGGAATCGGTGAGGACGGTCGCCACGGTATTGCTGTTGCTGAGGGTGGGAACGGGGAAACCGTTGATGGGAAGGAAGGCGCCGCCGGCGCCGGTGTTGGGGTCGGGCACGATGGTGAAGGTAATGGTTTGGCCTGAACCGGCGGCGCCGGACAGAATAAAGGGCTGGGGCAGGGTTCGGGTGGTTGACCCCGACTGGGAATTGCCGGAGTAAATTTGCAGGTTGTTGTTGTCCTGGACGATGCCGCAGATATCGACGGTATTGAGGCCGGGGCAGTTGTTGTTCGCGGTGTAGGCGCTGAGAGTACCGAGGTACGCGTTGGGCGAGGGATTGTTATAGTCGGCAGCGGTGCTGCCGCTGAAGAGGACGCCTTCGGCGGATGCGTTGGCTAGTTCGTAGATGAAAAGGGCTCCGCCTTTGGCTTGGCCGTCGTGTGGGCCGCCGCCGCCGGTGGCGGTGGTGGCGGTGTTGTTCAGGAATTGGACGGAAGAGAGGTTGAGGTTGCCGGAGTAAGCGAAGATGGCTCCGCCGAGGCCTGCTCCGCCGCCGCCACCGGTGCCGGGTCCTCCGTTGCCGCCACCGAATCCGCCTTGCCCGGCTGTGCCGCCGGAGGCGCCGCCACCGCCGAAGCCGCCAGGGCCGCCCGATCCAACCGGGCCAAAACCGCCACCGCCGCCAAAGCCCCCAGCGCCACCAACCGCCCCGTTAGGAATCGCTACACTCCCGCCAGTACCACCGCCAGCGCCCGGGCCGCCAGCGCCGCCGTTGCTAACTGTGGCTGCGCCGCCAGTGCCGCCCAAGTCGCCTCCGCTAGCACCATTGTTATTGGTGGCGTCCCCTCCAAACCCGCCACCGCCGCCAGAACCGCTGCCGTTAGCGCCGTTTCCGCCTTGCGCTTCGTTGGAAGCGAAGATAACGTTGGAGATGTTCAAGGTTCCGGTGTACTGGAAAATAGCGCCGCCCATGCCGGCCGCGCCGCCACCGTGGCCGGAATTGCCGCCCTTGCCGTAGCCGTTGGCCAGCGTCAGATTGTTGATATTCACGCTGACGCCGCTGCCTGGATTTACAAAGAAGATGCGAGTGGCATTTCCGCCGCTGATGGTCAGGTTAGTGGCGCCGGGTCCATTGATACTGGTACCGGAACTAATGACAATTTCGGGATCGGCTGCCGCGGTGGACAGCGTGATTGTGGCGGGATACGACAGGTCAAAGTTGACCGTGGAGCCGGAGCAGGCGTTGGCCTGGGTGATGGCGTAACGCAGGGTTCCCGCAGTAGTAGCCGCGGACGCGCCGTCTACCGTGCTGGTGACGGTGTAGGTCGCGGTCGTGCAGGCAAAGACGCCGGCGCAGGAAGCGGTAAAGACAAGGACAAGGCGGATTAATTTGGATAAAAACATGCGGTCGAGTGGCACCTACCGGGCATAGGCGAGAAAACTCCGTGCCAGCCATCAACGCCTGGTTCCAGTACTTTACGCACCCCCCTGCTGGAGGCCGCAATGCGGGCGGCCGGTTATTTTCGTTACAATTCAGGAAGCCTCGCCATGACTTCAATGCCGTCTTCCGCCATCCAGTTAACGCGGATTCTAAAAGAATGGACCGGCGGCGATGAATCCGCGCTGGCGCGTTTGACACCTATCGTTTACGCGGAATTGCATCGCCTGGCGCGGCGCAATATGGCCGGGGAACGGGAAGGGCATATGTTGCAGCCTTCGGCGCTGGTGAATGAAGCGTTCGTGCGGCTGATGGCCGGTGATCCGGTGGATTTTCAAAATCGCGCCCATTTTTTTGCGCATGCGGCCCGGTTGATGCGCCAGGTTTTGACCGACTTTTCGCGCGCGCAGCAGAGCGAGAAACGCGGCGGCCGAAAAGCGCATGTCGATTTGTCGCAGATTGATAGCCCAAGCCGTGCGGCGCCTGTGGATTTTCTGGATTTAAATGTGGCGCTGGAAGAACTCGTCCGGCTGGACGCGCGCCAGGCGCGGGTGGTGGAATTGCGCTATTTTGGCGGTTTGAAAAACACCGAAGTGGCGGCGGTGCTGGCTATTTCCGAACCCACCGTGGAACGCGACTGGCGCGCCGCCCGGGCGTGGCTTTTTGGCCGCCTGCAGCCGGCCGAAAGCCGTGCATGACCCCCGAACTCTACCGCCGCGCGAGTGATCTATTCAATCAATTCCGCGTGTTACCTGCACACGCCCGCGCCCAGGCGCTGGACTCAGCCTGCGGCGCCGACGGTGAACTTCGGACGGAGGTGACCCGTCTGCTGGAGGCCGACCTGAATGCGGCCGGGGACGCCTTTCTGGAACGGCCCGCACTGGAAGACGCAGCCCGCCTGCTGCGGCGCGCGGTCCTGGACGTTCCCGCCGTTGGAACCGTCATCGGAAACTACCGCCTGGAGGAGCGCCTGGGTGCGGGCGGAATGGGCGTCGTATTTGCCGCTCACGATCTGCATTTACAACGGCGCGTGGCGGTGAAGGTATTGCCGCTGGGTTGGGAGTGGGAAAGCAAAGAGCGAGTGCAGCGGTTCCAGCGCGAAGCGCGCGCCGTGTCGCTACTCAATCACCCTAATGTGGTTTCCATCTTTGACGCCGGTTTCGAGCATGGCTGGTGTTATATCGCCATGGAACTGGTGGAGGGCAAAACGCTGCGCCAGTGGATGGGGGCGAATAGCATTGGCAACCACGATGGCAAGTTGATTCTGGATGTTATCAGTCAGGCGGCCGCAGCTTTAAGCGCCGCGCACCGGGCAGATATTGTTCATCGCGATATCAAGCCGGAAAACATCATGGTTCGCGACGACGGGATTGTGAAAGTGCTGGACTTTGGACTGGCCAAGCTGCGAGAAACGGAGAGAACCACGGGGAGCGGCGCCGCAGTTGAGCTGAGCACCCATTTTGGGCAGATAGCAGGCACCATGGCCTATCTTTCGCCCGAACAGATTCTGGGAGAAGCGGTGGGGCCGCGCAGCGACCTGTTTAGCCTGGGCGTGGTGGCGTACGAACTGGCTACCGGAGTGCGGCCGTTTGAGGGAACGACCGATGGCGCGGTTCTGAATGCCATCCTGAACCATGCGCCGGGCGCGCCTTCGGCGTTGAATCCGTACGTAGGGGCCGAGTTGGAAGCGTTGATTTTGCGGCTGCTGGAGAAAGATCCCGATCTGCGCTTTCAAACCGCCGGCGATCTGCGGAGTTCCTGCCGGCGGCTGACTCGCGACCACGTGGAGAGCGCCCTGGAACAGCATGCGCGGCAGAATGGAACGGCTGGGCGGGCCGTCCGTAGGCGCTCTTTTCCGTGGCTGGCGTGCGCCGCCTTGGCAGTTACACTGGCGGCCGGTGCGGTCTGGCTGTTGCGCCCCCCGCCCATGCCGCGCGTGACCGGGATTGTGCAGATTACGCACGACGGTCTGCCGAAGGGGTATTTCGTCAACGATGGGAAGCGCCTCTATTTTGCTTCGGGCCAGGGAAACAACAATTCAAGAGTCTTTGAGGTGAGCACGCGCGGCGGAGATCCGGTGGCGTTGCCGCTGCCCGCCGGGATGCTGCCGCTCGACATTACCCTGGACGGCTCAGAATTGTTGCTGATGCAGTTCCGGAACGGACAAGGGGGCAAGCACGATTTATGGGCCGCCTCGAGTCTGGGTGGTGCGCCGCGGCGGCTGGGCGATCTGACCGCCGAAGATGCGCGCTGGTCGCCCCAGGGGGACTGGATTGTCTATTGCGCGACGCCGGAACTGCGAATAGCGCGCGCCGACGGCTCGGATTCACGCGTGGTGACGGTCATACAAAGCCAGAATCTGCGCAATCCCGATTGGTCCCCCGATGGAAAGGTCATCCGCTTTACCGTGGATAAAGAGGATGTCTCATCTTTATGGGAAGTGCGGCCCGATGGCACGCACCTTCACAGGCTTTTTGACGAACAGGGCCACTACAGGCGCGAGCAAGGCGTCTCGACCCCGGATGGCAAGTACTTCGTCTTTTCAGGAGGTCCCGGTACACATGACCTTTGGGTGACTTCGCTGGGACGGCAATTTTCATTTTTCGGAAAATCGGTTTTCTCGCGCCTCACGGTGGGTCCGTTGCTGGCAGACCTGCCGCAGCCCAGTCCGGATGGCCATCATGTCTTTTTTCGCGGCCGGCTGGATCGCGGGGAACTGACCCGGCTTGATGCGAACACGGGGCTATGGGTTCCCTACTTGCTTGGTTTATCCGGCATGCAGCTTGACTATTCACGCGATGGAAAATGGATTACTTATGCCAGCTATCCGGATGCTTCGCTGTGGCGTTGTGCCGCCGATGGCAGCCAGCGCCGGCAATTGACCGTGCCTCCGCTGATGGCGCGCAATCCTCGCTGGTCTCCGGACGGCACGCAGATTGTTTTCCATGGCATCCTGGCGGGCAAACCTAGCCGGCTCTACCTGGTGTCCGCCGCCGGCGGCGCTGCCCGGCAATTGACGCATGGTGAGGCGGGACCGGGCGGCGACGAAGAGGGCAACTGGCTGCCGGACGGCCATTCCATTATCTTCAGCGCCAAGGGTGGCGATCATTTTCCGAACGATGAAAGACAGCCCCCGCTGCGAGTGATGGATTTGCGAAGTGGGCGGGTGGAAACCCTGCCTGATTCGTACGGGTTGTGGTCACCGCGGGTGTCGCCGGACGGCCGTTATATCGCCGCACTGGGAGCACCGCTGCCCGGTGTCTGGCTCTACGATCTGACGACACACCGCCGGAGACAGATTATGAATGTAGGCGAATCCTGGCCCAGTTGGTCGCGCGACGGCCGATACGTTTATCTTTTCAACGCAGAAGCGGAACGGGTGCGCGTCAGCGACGGAAAAGTAGAGCATGTAGCCAGTTGGAAAAACTTGGCGATTGCTTCATGGGGGCAAGGCTGGCTGGGGCTAGCACCCGATGGTTCGCTGCTTTCTATCCGGGATTCGGGGAGCACGGAGATTTACGCTCTCGACTGGGAAACGCCTTAAGGAGGAGCCGCGAGCGCAGGTAACTGGTGGCCGCCGACGCCGTAATCGAATCGGTAGTGGTGGGTTCCATCGGACCAGTGGCTGAAGGTATAGCGCGTTCCATTGCCGCCTTACGGAAAAGTGACTGTGACAATGTGTGCTGCTCCGCCATCGATGCTCACCTAACAACCAGTGGGCGAGGTGTTAATGGTGATGGGTTGAAGGCGCGGTGCATTTCGTAGATGGTAAGTGCGGCAGAAGGTGATTTATGAGCCAACACGTATCCCGGTCTCCCGGCTAGATCTAGAACGGCTCGTC
>PLRJ01000087.1:0-116328 GCA_003163855.1 Bryobacterales bacterium
CCGGGAAGAACGAAGCGGGCACGGCGTGGCATGACAAATGGGTGTGCCAACGCCGCACTGAGTCTCGAAAATAATGTCGTCCGTCCCGGTTACCCCCGGGATTGCTTGCCCGATGGTTTGTCCGTTACGATTGGCCCAGGGGTTTATGGATTGAGGTGAAACGTGGGAGACGTCCCCGAGTTCCCAACAACGGTGTGACTATTTTGCCGCGCAGGTCCGCTTATTCCAAGTAATTATTGCGACAGCGTAGTTTTGACTTTCCTTCGTTCCATACATCGTTAGGGTTACATTCTCGTATAAAATCTGCGTGGTGCGGACGGGGCCGTCGACCTCGGTCATCTCCGCCCCAGATGGAAGCCCAGGGCTGCCGTTGCCACGCTCCCCTTGTGGTACTAACTCGTCGAATAATGACAGGATCTGCTCCTTCGCGATCATCGGAGTTGCTTCAACTGTAACGCCAGAACGATGTCTTTTTTCAATGCTTATCTCGCAGGGTTCGCCATTTTTCGCGTAGACAGGTGTGAGCAGTATGCCAGGAGTGATCTCGTAGGACTCAACAGCGCGGTATTTGCTGAATCGGCTAGCCGGCGGAGCGGCCAGTAGAGTCAAGTAGCATACGGCAAGGCCGACTGCCGGTTTGATCATCTCGCGCTCCTTTCGCAGTTTTGACTCATTGCCCCGGCGGCTTAGGGGTCATGCTCTGCGTTTCTGGCGTGCGAAGGATTATCTGGTACTCTGAGCTGGCCCCTCCGCTTCCGTCATTGTTCGTCAACGTGCGCTGTATTGTGCAGGTACATTTCCCTCCTGATGGCGAATCGATCGTTAGAACCTGGGTGGTGTCCTTTTTGTTGACCTGAGTCGTCATGATCGTATTGGCCGGCCCGGGCGCGAGGGTGAGAGAGTGGGATACCTGATCCCCTATCACTCCTTGTGGGTTTGTTTTGTTGTCCGCCGTTTGAGTGGTTGCTGACCGAGGTGTCCCATTGATGGAAACTTTGTTGGAGACGTCTTCGTGGACGGGCGTGCCTGCCATGGGTTTGTCTCCGTTCTTCAACGTGTACTGCACCTGCCCTTCTACCGTTGTTGTCTGCTTTCCTCCTTGTGGGGGATCGGTTTTGATAGTTGGTTCCTTTGTAACTTCTGCGGTGACAGTGATTTTGCTGCACTGATCCTCCGCAGGGCAGTGTCCGTCGGCGTCCGCCCAGCCCAATGGATTATTTAGAACGTAGGTATATAAATTGAGGGTTTGTGGGTCAGCGAGATCAGCGTAAGGCACCGCCTGCGGCTTGGCCGACCAATCTGGGCTCGCCCACCTTCCCAACGCACTCCCGTAATACCTTGCTCCAAAATAATCCAGCCCGCTTTCCGCATCTCTTTCTTTGCCGGTAAAACGCTGTAATTTTGGCAAGTTTCCGGTCGAAATGCCAAAATTTGTCTCGGTGAACCAAGTTGCCGACGGATCGTAACTAAAGATACGCGCGCCCTTGACGCGGTCTGGAGTCTGTGGGCCGTCGTACCCGTAAAGTGGCAACGATCTTGACTGGTATGCGTTCAACTTGGCGTCGGGAATTGATTCCTTTTGATCGGCCGCCCCGGAAACTGGAAACTCCGGGAAACTCTTACTGGCGAATGGCAGGCGGTCTTTGATTTAGCGGTCCACTTTCTGGGTCCTGGTCTTCCCCGCAATCTGTGCGCAATCCCTCACCAATATACGACTTAGGTTTGTCTGGGTTGAAGCTAGTCGGGGCGCTTCGGCGCCAGCCAAAATTCCAACTTGGTTCCCAGGTCATGTTCACAGACTGGTTTGGAAATAAAGTCGTTCATACCGGCGTTCATGCAGGCCAAGCGGTCGTTATCAAAGGCACTGGCCGTCATGGCGATAACCGGCACGGAGGCACTTTGGCCGCCCATTTCGCGCAGGCGCCGAGTGGTCTCAAAGCCGTCCATCTCAGGCATCATGCAATCCATGAGAATTAGGTCGTAATATTTTTCATCTACGGCATTTAGAGCCTCGATGCCGTTGCTGGCGACATCCGCCGGATAACCCAAATTCTTGAGCATTAGTAAGGCGACCTTTTGGTTGATCTTGTTGTCCTCCACCAGCAGCACTCTTACATTCCTCGGTTCCCTTGGGTGAGGCGCGATGAAAGGCACCTCGGGTGCTGCGATAAATCTTGGCTCCGGCGCCACTAGAACCCGAACCGTAAACCAGAACAGCGAACCTTGACCGGGCCGGCTAGTAACGCCGATCTGGCCGCCCATGAGTTCTGCCAGTCGCTTGGAGATGGCCAGTCCCAGGCCGGTGCCGCCGTATTTTCGTGCGGTAGAGTCTTCTGCCTGGCTAAACGGGCGAAAGAGCCGGTGCTGCTGATCTTCGGTAATTCCGATGCCATCGTCCTTGACAGAAAACAGGATTTCGCACTCGCGGTCGTCGACAAACTGCACGCGCGAATGAATCTCGATGCTTCCCTGCAGCGTGAACTTTATGGCGTTGCTAAGCAGGTTCAGTAGAATCTGGCGAATGCGGCTGGAATCTCCGCGCACATAGCGGGGCAGGCGCGGATCGTGGTGAGTGGAGATTTCGATTGGTTTTTGCGCTACCAGCGTTTCCACAATCTGTAACGCGTCCGAAACAACTCTAGTCAGTTCGAAATCGGTATGCTCCAGGCGCAACTGGCCAGCTTCCATTTTCGACAAGTCGAGCACGTCGTCAACCAGCGCGCGCAGCGACTCACCGGCCTGGCGGATGGTGTCCACGTAGTCGCGTTCCTGCTCGCCCAACTCGCGTGATAGGAGTACCGACGCCATTCCCAGGATGCCGTTCAGAGGCGTGCGCATTTCGTGGCTCATGGTTGCCAAAAAATCGCTCTTCATCCGAGCCGCCGCTTCTGCTTCTATGCGGGCCTTTGTCGACTTATGCACTAGCTGATCGAGATAACGGTTATAAGTCTCCGTCTCCTGACGCGATGAGTCGAGAGCCAGGACAAACTGCAGCATGTCCTCATTCGAACTTGGCCGATCTACGAGGCAGTAAGTGGCTTCGTCGCTTCTCGAGTCTACTAAGCCAGCCGATTGGCGGTGTACGCCGGCTGGGTAGAAGTCACTTGTCGCGACGCTATCGGCATTTTCATTTTGCGTGGCGATGGAACCGGCTGGTTGATCTCGCATAGTCGTTCGGTCACTTCGACCGGGTAGACTCCTGATGTAGAGTTCGCGGCATTTGCTTCCTACTTCCTATCGGCAGTCCTGCAACGTCTCTCTAGCCGGGATCCCCAAAACAGGTAAAAACCTGTATGTACCCTTTGCGATCTGCTTTGCGCTCCTCCGTAAAATGCGGGGCAGCGCACGGCGCGGCGCTCGGCGATTCATGATCCTGGCGAACCGAGCGGCGCCTGGCTGCCCCGCTTTATACAATGGGAAGTACGAAGGTTGTTTCTTACTCAAACCACAATTCGGTCTACTCTTTCGGTCTGTGTCGTGCTGGTCTTTGCTTTTGTTAGCACCGGCTTTATAAGCGCGGCGTATCATCGCGAACGCGCACGCCTAGGGGACGAGCATTTTGAAGATGGCCAGCAACTGGCGGCCAAAGGGGACTTCGGGGCGGCAACCGAGGAGTATCGCAAAGCGCTACTTTTCACACCCGATTCGAAGGAATTTCGCCTCTCGCTTGCCACTGCCCTGGTGCGCGCGGGCAAGTTGGACGAAGCCGAGTCGCATGTGGAGCAGTTGCTGCAGGAAGACCCGACCAACGGGCGCATTAATCTATTGCTAGCCCGGATTGCCGAACAGCAGCATCACACCAATTTGGCCATCGATTCCTATCAACGTGCCGTTTACGAATATTGGCCGCCGGACGAACTCAGCAAGCGGCGCGATGCCCGCTGGGAGCTGATCCATCTGCTGGAAACGGAGAACGGGAAGCGCCGCAACGATCTTATTGGCGAACTTCTGCAGTTGTACGGCAACCTGCCGCCCGCGTCGGAACAGCGTATGCGGGTAGGCCAGGAGTTGCTGCGGAATGGAGCGGACGCTGAAGCAGCCGGGGTCTTTCACGACGTGTTGAAAGGCGCGCCGCAAGATCCGACTGCGCACAGAGGGCTGGCGGTGATAGCTTTTCGCGCCGGCGACTACATTCAAGCACGCCACGAATATCAACGCGCGCTGCGCACGGCGCCGAACGATCAGGACTCGGAAAAGGGCTTGCAGCTGACCAACGAAATTATCGATATCGCGCCCGAACTGCCCAACATCTCCGCCACGGAACGGCTGCGGCGGAGTACGAATTTGCTCAATAGGGTAAGGACGGACATCGAAAATTGTGCGGGTAGCATAGCGGCGGATTCCCCGCTGCAGCAGCGCCTGGATGAGATTGACCAGACCCTGAAGGCCAAGCAGACCGGCACCGAAGATCAGGCAGCGAAGGTGCAGACGATGGCGGAAAATCTTTGGCATGATCGAGCTTCGCTGTGCAGTTCGGGTCCGGTGATCGATCCCGCGCTGGAAGCGGTCCTGCCGAGGTTGAATCATGAGTAGTACCGCAGTGAATACTGAGGCCGCACGGCGGCGCTGGGCCGAATCGCTCGGGTTCCTGGCGCTGAGTGAGACACAGCGCTTTCTGTTGCTTGCGTTGTTGATCGGCATGTTCAGCGGCCTGCTGGTTGTTCTGTTCCATATCGCCATCGAAGTTTTAAGCTGGTCGTCGCTTGGTGCGCTGGCAGGACGCTTTCATTTTGTTCGCTTGTTGAGTCCGGCGGTTGGTGCGGTTTTGGCGGTTTTTGTTGTGCGCAAACTGTTCCCGCTGGCGCGCGGCAGCGGCGTTAATCAAACCAAAATCGCGATTTACAGCTCCGACGGGTACGTTTCTTCGAGCACAATCTTCGGTAAATTTATCGGTTGCGCCATTTCCATCGGCAGCGGCAATTCGCTGGGACCGGAAGATCCGTCGCTGCAGATGGGCGCGGGGGTTGCGTCTTATATAGGGCGATTCTTTCATCTGCCGCGCAACAGCATGCGGCTGATAGCGCCGGTGGGTGCAGCGGCGGGTATTGCGGCGGCCTTCAATACTCCTATCACCGGTGTTCTGTTTGTGATGGAAGAGGTGCTGGCCGACTGGAGCGCCACAGCGGTGGGATCCATTGTCATCGCCGCGGTTTCTGCGGTTGTCACCATGCGCGCTTTCCTTGGCAACGATCCGCTTTTTCGCATACCGTCGTTCGAACTGACGCATGCTTCGGAACTTGCCGTCTACGCGGGCATCGGTGTGGTGGGCGGCGTTCTGTCTGCACTGTTTATCAGCGTCATTGAGGAGATGAAGAAGCGGATTGACCGGATTCCGTCGTGGCGTCACTACGCGCTGCCGGCGATTGCGGGCTTTCTTACCGGCGTTGTTGGTCTATGGTTTCCTGAGGTGATGGGCGCTGGCTATGAGGCCATCAACAGCGCGCTGCACGGCCAGTTTGTGTGGGAGGTGCTGCTGTATCTGGGCTTGGCCAAGCTGCTTGTCACTTTGCTGGCTTTCACGGCCGAGACGCCCGGCGGAATGTTTGCTCCGGCGCTATTCACGGGTGCGATGGTGGGTGGAGCCCTGGGCGGACTGGCGCATCGTTTCTGGCCGTTCGGAGCCGCGCCCCCGGAAGCCTTCATGCTGGTGGGCATGGGTACGTTCTTTGCGGGCGTTTTCCGCGCGCCGATTACTTCCATTTTCATGATTTTCGAAGTGAGCGCCAGCTATGTGATTATTCTTCCGGTGATGATTGCCAACATAACGGCGTACCTGATTTCGCGCGCTCTGCATCCGTTGCCGTTTTTTAAAATGCTGGCGCAATTGGAGGGCGTGAATCTGCCTTCCGCGGAAGAGAAACGCACGCTGCAACCCATGCGCGTGGAGGATGCTATGCAAGCTTCGACTGGTGAAGTTGAACCAGGGGTGAAGTTGTTTCCGGATGAGACGCTGGATGCGGCTATGCGGCTGCTGGCCATCAACCCGCGGATTCAGGTGGTGAGCCGTTTGCATGCGGATTTGTTGCTGGGGACGTTGACGTTGGACGATGTGCACAAGGCTTATGGGGTGTCGGAACGCCAGGAGGCGCGGATTTAGTGGGGCGAATTGGCCCGCTAGTTCGGCCGGTATCTCGCAACAGACATTCTTCACGACTGGCGTCAGTAGTTAGCCTCCCCAAAGCCGACCGGGCCGCGAACAGGTTCGGCAAGGTGAAGCTAAGACTAACTACTTGATAGAGTCAAGCGAGTAAATGCCGCATCGGGGCTGTCTGCCCTATCCAGAAACCCTTCGTCAGCTTTACCCGATGCTGCGGCTTCTCAATCGTCGGAGCACTCGCTGTCGCCGACACAATCACTTGCTTTATACTGAGCGCTATGCTTCGATCCACCGTTGCGTTCACTATTTCTCTGCTCTTTTCAGCTGCGCTTGTAAGTGCTTCTGAAACACCTACCCTGGAACAATCTCTTAGCACCAAGTCGGTCGGCGGCGCAGAGGTATCGCCTGATGGCAAGTACGTCGCTTACCTGGTCACGCAGGCGGATTGGGATGAGAACGACTTCATCTCGCAGATTTGGGTTGCCGTTACTGCCACGGGACAAACCTATCAACTGACCAGCGGGAAGAAATCGAGCTTGTCGCCTAAATGGTCGCCCGATTCGAAGCGGCTGGCGTTTATCTCGGACCGTGAGGGCAAGCGGCAGATCTACCTCATATCGCCCACCGGCGGTGAAGCGGCGCAAGTCACAACGGAAGAGAACGGCGTTGGAGCCATGACTTGGTCGCCGTCGTCCGATGCCATCGCTTACACGTCGACCGGACCCGATCCAAAAGCCCTGAAGGACCGCAAAGAAAAGTATGGCGACTATGTGGTTATTGATGGCGACTACCGCATGCAGCATTTGTGGCTGCTGAATCTGCCTGCCGATGTGCCCACTAATACCAAGAAACTGCCCAAGCCCAAAGCGCTGACGAGCGGGGAGGAACTCAGTGTGGGTGCTTTCGCCTGGTCGCCCGATGGCAAGCGCATCGCCTTCGATGCGACGAAGGACCCCGATCTAGGATCGCAGGATACCGATCAGCTTTATGTTCTTGATCTGGCCGATCTGCATGTAAAGAAGCTGCTGGATGGGAGCGGGCCCAATGGGCGCCCGCAGTGGTCTCCCGATAGCAAGCAGATCGCCTATATGACCTCCAACGGGCAGCCCTTCTTCTTCTTTGCCAATCGCTATATCGCGACGATTCCAGCGGATGGCGGAACTCCGCAGGTTCTGACCACGGGATTTGATGAAGATGCGTACCTGATCGACTGGGGACCGGACGGCATCTATTTTTCCGCGCACGAGAAGACCAACGCGCATATCTTTCGCGTTGACGCCCAGTCGAAAGAGGTGCATCGCATCACCGGTCCCAACGCTTATTACGCGCCGGATGCAACTTTCACGCAGGATCACAAAACGATGGCGGCTGTGGGAGCGGCGCCAAATCAGTTCACTAATATTCTGATTTCTCCGGTCTCCGATTTTTCGCCTAAGTATCTGACTGACATGAAGAGTCAGTATAAGGATTTTCATCTGGGTACGCGCGAGGTGGTGAACTGGAAGTCGGCCGATGGAACGACGATTGAAGGAATCCTGATTAAGCCTTTCAACTACGATCCCTCGCGCAAATATCCGTTACTGGTGGTGATTCATGGCGGACCAACGGGTGTGGATATACCGGAGCTGTCGCCAGATCGTTATTACCCGATGGAACAGTTCCTGGCAAAGGGGGCTTTAATTTTGCGCCCGAATTACCGTGGGTCGGCGGGCTATGGAGCGGCCTTCCGGGCACTGAATGTGAGGAACCTGGGAATCGGAGATTATCAGGATGTTATCTCAGGAGTGGACTCGCTGATCGCGAAGGGCATGGTTGATAAAGCAAAGGTTGGCTGCATGGGATGGAGTGAGGGTGGGTATATTTCCGCTTTCGCCACTACCTTCAGCGACCGTTTCAAAGCAATTTCGGTAGGCGCGGGGATTTCCGATTGGGTGACTTACTATGTCAACACCGACATTCATCCGTTCACGCGGCAATATCTAAAGGCAACGCCGTGGGACGATCCCGAAATTTACAAAAAGACTTCGCCGATAACCTATGTAAACCGTGCGAAGACACCGACCTTGATTCAGCAGGGCGACCAGGACAAGCGCGTGCCGCCGCCAAACTCTTATGAGCTGTACCAGGCGCTGAAAGACAGGAATGTGCCGGTGAAGCTGATTTTCTATAAAGGGTTCGGGCATCCGATTAATAAGCCGAAGCAGCAGTTGGCGGTGATGCAGCACAACTATGAGTGGTTTTCAAAGTACATCTGGGGGGAAGAGATTCCCGCTTTACCGACGGAGCCATAAAGGTATTACCAACCAAACGTCTTTCGCACGAACACGCGGCTATCTTTCCAGCTCTTGCTGAGGGGCTGAGTCGGCACGAATTTGTCCGGCCAAGCAAGCTCAACCGCCGCTCTACCCTGATAGTTGATCGCCTTGAGCGCCGCTGCGATGGCAGGGAAATTGGTTGAACCCTGGCCCAGATACTCTGTCCAGATACCGTTCGCATACTGATCGCGAAGGTGCATGTAAACCATCTGGCTGCCGTATTCATGGATGAAGGCCACGGGGTCGATTCCGCCCCGAATGAGCCAGTTGAGGTCCGGTCCCAGCTTGGCATCGGGCAGACGCGCCAAGGTTCCTTTTAGATCGTGCATGCCGTTCACCACTTCATAGGTATGGTTGTGGAGATTGGCGACAACTCCGTGAGCCGCGCACATCGCGAAGATCTGTTTCAATACGGCGGCCTGCTGATCGAGCTCGGCATCTGTCTTCACGTGCTTTGCGTCACCAACACTCAAGCCGAAGGTCTTGCCGTTAAGTTGGCTGAGCCGGTTGATAGCGGTCGCGGCATCTTTTAGAATGGCGTCGTGCTTCTTCGCGTCCCACATGTCGCCCCCAAACGAGGCGCCTGTGACGGGAAGCTTGTAGCGTGCGGAGAGCGTGCCGATATGATCGACCGCATCGTCATGACGCAGACTGACCGACATCAACTCAAGGCCATCGAAGCCGGCAAACTGTATATCGCTGAAGACTCGTTCGAGGTCGGGGGTTGCATCCCAGTCTGGCGGGTGGGCGCTGGCATAGACCCACAGATGGGCACTTACCTTTGGCGTGGGTGACCCGGGGACGAAGAACGAGCCGGCCAATGCACCAGCGTTTTGCAAGAATTTTCTGCGGCCAGTAATCACACAGTCCTCCTTTTGCGGCCGGCGGCTTTCTCTGTCACAGCCGAATCCAGACGCGCTCCGATAGCTTCAAACTCAGGCTTGGAGCCGGCCCACCTGAGATCGTCCACATTATCAAAGAGAGGAATATCGGTGCGAAGCGTGGCCAAGGTCCGGAACAGAAGAGCCCGCTCGCGTTCCCGGATCAGAGTCTGCGCGAGTGCTGCCGCGTTGGCGGCGTTTACCCGCCACTGGCTGAAATCGGCGGGAATCTGTTCAATGTGGCCGAATTTGGAGAGCACCGCCGCGGTTGATTTCGCTCCCCAGCCGGGAAGCCCTGGATAGCCGTCGGCGGCGTCACCGACCAGCGCAAGGTAATCGGGAATGGATGCCGGAGCAACGCCGAATTTCTGCACCACGCCGGCCTCATCGTGCACATCGCCGGTTCGCCGGTTGAGCTGCACAATTCGCTGACCGCTGACGCACTGGGCAAGGTCCTTATCCGGCGTGCAGATGAAGACGCATTCGACTTGAGGATCGTGTGCGGCCGCCGTTGCTCCAGCAGCCAGGGCATCATCGGCTTCGAATTCAACCATCGGCCATACGGTAACACCGGCGGCAGACAACGTTTCCTCCAGCAGCGGGAACTGCGACAACAAGTCCTGTTCAACGCCCTCCCCGGTTTTATATCCTGGCCAGAGTTGGTTGCGGAAAGACTCAATGACGTGGTCGGTAGCCACAGCCAGGTGGGTAGCGCCATTTTTGATCATGCCCAGGACAGACGCCAGCACTCCGCGCACCGCAGCCACCTCGTTTCCGTCGCGATCTTGCGCGTGAGGAAGCGCATAGTAGTGGCGGAATAATTCGTAGGTACCGTCGATCAGGTAGACTTTCAGGACGCTTGCTTACGCTCCAACTGCTTATGATAGAGTCTCGCCCAACTGAATTCATCATGGACATACAAATGCCCTTGCCGCTAACGAATTGGCAGAACTTCTACGTCATCGTGGGCTCCTCCGCTGGAGCGTTGACGGGCCTCCAATTTGTAGTTTTAACTTTGATAGCACAAGCCAGAGTCACCTCCAGCATGCGTGAGATCAGCGCCTTTGGCACTCCTACCGTAGTTCACTTTTGTACCGCGCTGATGGTATCGGCCCTGATGACAGTGCCGTGGCAGTCGCTGACGCAATTGGGTGTCTGTCTTGGACTGGGCGGATTGGCCGGCGTCGTCTATTCTGCCGGCACTATCTGGCATGCCCACAAGTCAGCCTACAATCCGGACATTGAGGACTGGATATGGTACTCGGCGCTTCCGCTTCTTGCCCATCTCGCCTTGATAGTTGCCGCTGTGCTCTTGTGGTGGAATTCGAACTCGTCTCTGTATGCGGTAGCTGCGGACGTGCTCCTGTTTCTACTCATTGGAATCCACAACGCGTGGGATTCCGTTACCTACATTGTTGTCGAGCACCATAGTAGGCCCAAGATTGAACAAGCTGAATCAATCGGACAAGACATGCAGCGCGACGATAGCTAGTATGCCGCCGGCAACTAACGTCGCGACGGCGACTAGCATTGTCGATAGATGGGCGCGGACAGCCAGGACAGTACGCTGAACGGCTTCTCGCAGTTCGATCTCGCTGCTCCATCTGAACCAAAGCGTGAGGCAACCGGTAAAGAGCACGGTGAACGGCAAAGCCATAAGCAAGCCCCATGGCAGGCGCGTAACTACTTTATAAGGCAAAGTAGAGACATGTGCAAGTGAATGTTCGATCTGTTATGGAGTTTGCTTCAGCGCATACAACGCATGATGAGCCAGGATGAAGAGCGTGCTGTGGCCAGGGCCGCCAAACACAATGTCGATAGGGCGTTCAGGCACGTTGATTTGCCCTATCTGCTTCCCGGTTGGGTTGTAGATAAAGATCTGGCCGTTAGCAACATACACGTTGCCATTTTTATCGACGGCCACACTCTCGCCACCGCGATCGGCGAAAGGTTTCAGATCGGTAAGCGTTCCATCGGCCGTTACTAAGCCGCTGTAGGTGATGTCTTCGGACTCGCTGCTGACGTAAATGCGATGTCCGGCGAGCGCGCTGGTGAAACCATAGGTATCCAGGTTGTCGGAGAAGCGCCAGCCACTGGCGTCGGGGGGCCCCTGCTGGAACACTCGGCCTGCCGGCAGGAAGAGGCTGCCATCGGGTGAAACATACTGCTTGGCTTTCGGCGTTGTGACGTCGTGCGCGAACATCTCAGCGAGCGTCGTATAAGCGAGCGTGTCGAAGTTAAGTTGGTCCTGGAATTCACCATTGTTCCAGTAGTTCACGGGCAGCAGCGCCATAGCATTGGGATGCGGTTTGGTGGGCTGCGCCGTGAGCACGGTGATTTCATCCTTGGGCGAACCTGGACGGAACGAATAGACAGTTCCTTCCGGGCCGGCGGACGACAGCACGAGCAAATCCCCTGCCCTGTCGAACGCCAGGTTCACAGGATCGAGCGGATTGTCACGCTCAATGGTGAGCCCCTCAGGCGCCGACCAGCCGTAAATGCGCTGCTCATGGTGATCGACAAAATACAACTTGCCCGCTGCATCCACGGCGGCGCCGGAGATGGAATAGAATCCGTCCTCCAATTTCTGTACACGGGAACTCGATATGGGTGCTGCAACTTTGGCGGGAATGTCGAGCACGGCGAACTCGCGTTCACGAACCACCAGGTGATTCGTCATGTCTTCAATGGCATCCTCATAAGGGAACTTGCTGACTCGGAGATAGGTCCCGCAGCCATTTTCATCGCAAGTGGCGAAACCGCTCTCTGCGTTAACGTGCAGGTTCCGAAAATGAATGTTGTTGGAATGATAGAGGCGAACGGCGGTGGGGAACGGCGCGCGCGAACGCGTTACGCGATAAGCATGGTAGTTGGCGATCGTGATGTTGTTCGACCAATCCAACTCAAGTGAGAGCGACTCCGGACTTTCGCCGGCCTCCTCTTCTGTCTGGGGCGCGTTGATGTCCCAATTCTCCGCATGATCGAACTTGATCTCGTTACGTAGATGATGTTCGTTCGAAAGCTCATACACGTGGCCGGGAGTCTTCGTGTCCGAAACATAGAAGCCCGCCTGGGCGAAGGTGTCGGGCGTCCAGATATCGGCGAAGGTTCCGCCGCCGCCATGTGTCACCCAGAGGCTTGGATATTGGCCGTCCCAGCGCTTGTGTGAGTCGGGATCGGCGGNNGCCGCTGCCGTGGCCACCAAGGAAGCGCACATCGTCTATCAGCGAGTTCTCACCCGCGCACCACAGTACTCCGACAGCTCGATCGTTGATGCCGCCGGTAGAGACTCCAAAGCCGCTGAGGATGTTGGCTGCTCCTGGCGGCGCGGAAATAACCGGCCGCGGTGTACCAACTCCTTGAAAGCCGGGCGTTCCGTCGGGAAGATCGAACTGCGTCAAGGTGGGATGCAAGCCGATGAGAATGGAATCCGGCCGCAGCGTCAGCGTGTCGCGAATGATGTAATGGCCGCTTGGGAAATACAGCACACGATGCGTGTTGATGGCGTTTTGAAGGGGCAGCGTATCGTCCGTGCTGCCGTCTCCGGTAACGCCAAGGCCATGAACATTGGTCCATTCGCCGGTAGGCGGCAGCGCTTTGATCGCGGCTCCCAGCGGCGCTGGCATTATGTTTAACGGAGCCGCGTTGTAGAGCATGCCCATGGCTCCCATCATTCCCTCGCCTGGAACAATCAGCCCAAAGTTGAAATTCTTTACCTGGTACGCGGGTCCTTTGCCGGCTATCTTCTTGCCGCTCTCGCGCAAGAGGGCGAACACCGGGGCGTCCTTTAATACCGCGTTGTCAAAGCCGACCTCCGTCAATGGGCTCTTCTCGTTGCTGATGATAACGACTGGCCCGGAGATGTTCTCGAAGCGGCTGTCTTTCACCCACAATTCATCCGAATAATGAGGATCGATGTCGATAGCCGTTGGCAGATTGCGAAACGTATCGCGAATGAGAGTGATGCCGGCCTCATGCTCGCGGATGGCCGACTCACGCTGACCGTCGAACACCGAATCGAGCAAGGTGAACTGCCACGCTGGCGATGTCTTGTCAGTCAGAATGCCATAGCGTCCGCCGTAAAAATGGAGGTCTTCGGCTTCATTGCCGATTTCGGTAAGCGCGGCCAGCCCCGATCCGATGCGAAAGTCCATGTGGCTGAGATAAGCATGCTGCGCCACGTGAAAGCGTATGCCTACGGCCGCCGGGTTGCCTTCGCCAATCTCAAAATCGATATTGCTCATGGCCGAATAGAATGTTCCCGAATTGGCATCCGCGATGGCATTGTTGGGCGGCACGCTATCGGGCGGCGGAAAGGGAACACGCCCGCTGCCCGGACCCGAGCGCTGGCCGGGCCGTGCGCCCGTGAAGATCAGCATGACACCAACGCCTTTCTGAAAACCAGGCGTATTGTCGGCCAGCAGGAAGACGGGCCGAGTAGTGCCATAGCCGAACAGGCGCACGCCGGGCCAAACATAGACGGTGCGCGTTAACCGGTAGCGGCCCGAGGCGATGAACACAATGCCTTCGTGAGCATTACTCTCCGCTTTGTCGATAGCGGACTGAATGGCCGCGCTATCGTCGGCCTGTCCATCGCCTTTTACGCCCAAGTCCGGCGCGGCCAGATACACGGCTTTGGGATCATCAAGCCTGGTAGTGATGACCGAGGCGGCGGGAGCGGAGGTTGAGGCGACAAGCAGCAGGGCAAGCAGCGGATTGGTTTTCATAGCGTTCTTGGCTATGTTATGCGAACGTAAATTAGTGTCTTGTGGCGTGTGGCGTTGCTTGGCCTAAGAGCACGAGGAATTGATCGATCGCCGAACAGCGTAGGACCAGTAGCCCCACTGGGACGCTGGTTTGGTGGGTTCGCAATCAACCGGGAGAGTGCCCATTGACGAACGGTTGGCTTCAGGTCGTCACTTTCGGCTCTGGAGATATCCTCACGATAGCCGAGAGTCGCATCAAAAAAGGGCTAGGCGTAAAGCAGGAGCACATGACCCCTGCTCATACGGTAAAAGAAGCAAAACGGCTAGCGGCGGGGGATTTTTAATGACCTGTTGCCGTGACAGTGAAAAAACTAAAGTAACGGTTTAGCCTACGCTGGCATGTTTATAGCTTGCAAGAAGTTCGTTCATCTGGTCCTTCAAGCTCAGCTTTAACTTCTTGAGATGTTGTTCCTCAAGTTCATCTTCCCCAGTAACGTGGGGCTTGGATTCAATGGCCTCAATTTGCTGCTTCAGTTGCGCATGCTGCTCAGACAGCGCTCGAAAGTGCTGGCTGTTCACTCGCAGATGCGCCTTCAACTCTTCGTCTTGCGTTTGATGCTCCATCGGAATGATCTCCTTCTATGTGTGACCCGCTCAGTGTCACCTGCCTTCATTCGCACCCCAAAATTATCACCATTTCAGCTGCATGACAATACCTGATTCCTCGGGGTTTTGGTAATAAGCGTTTCGCCGAGATATTTTTTCGAATCCAAACTTTTGGTAGAGGATGCGTGCCGCGGCATTCGACTCTCTGACTTCCAGAAATAGGTCACCGCCGCGCTCGCGTTCATGCTTTAGCAGCAATGTCGCTATGCCCATCCTCCGGAATCGTGCCGTGACAGCCAGATTCAATATCTCCCGTTCAGGTAATGCGTCGAGCGAACCGGCGAAGGTCTGGCGCGACACGACAAAACCTGCCAGCGTGCCCTCCACTTCGGCGACAAGGCAGTCGTAGACGAGAAAATCATTAGATTTCCAACTGGGGTCGGGAAAGCACTCGTTCTCAAGCGCTGCCAAGCTTTCGCAATCTTTCTGCTCGGCTGGCCGGATCAAAATACTTAGCGCCATGCAATGGTTAAAATATCGCCATCGGTGCCGCGGGCGTCGCTATCGTGCGGCTTATATGTCACGGTGACGCGGGTGGGCTTAGGATGATTGCTACAAGGCATCTTGCTAGTATCCGGATCTTTCCAGTAGAGTTGCACGACTTTCCCGCGCAGGTCCTTCACTGCGACCCTTTCGTAGTCCTTAATACAATCCACCAACACAACCACGCCTGATATCTTCTGCGGCTTCACCAGAGAATCGAAATCTACAATTTCAGTATTAGAGGAAGCCGAGCCCGATTCCGCCGCCAGAGCCTTGTTGGCTTTGTCTTCAGCGGCATGAATCCGGTCCAGTTCTGCCTGCTGGGCGCGCTGGTCGGCCAGCAGGGCTGCTTCTTTTTCACGTTTTCGGTCGGCTTCCAACGCGTCCAGACGTGCCGCCTCGGCCGCTTCCCGCAGTTCATGCATGCGGTCGCGCTCGGCCTCGTCGACAGCCGCATCTTCGGCTCGTATCCAACTCGCCTTGGCAAATTCCGAGTGCCCATCGGTTGCCTGTGTTTTGGCCAGTTCAGCCCAATACTGAGCAGATCGTGGATTTAACTTAATGGCTTGCTTTAATAATGCTTCTTTATCATCTGGTTTATCGGCAATTTCCGCTTGCTGGAAGATCGGGTCGGACCAAAGCGGATTCAATAATGCCGCCTTCTTATACAACGGCAAAGCCTGCTTAGGCGGCAATCCGGCGGCGGCGTCCATGTAAACAGTGGCGCTCTTGCTGCCCGCTTGCATGGCATCCTGCAAATGCTGTTTGGGATCCAGTTTGCGCAGCCGATCCATGTTAGCCAGTCCTTCATAGGCCAGAGCCTTGGCAGGACCGCCTTCGTTGATAGCGGCGAGGAAAGCCGCTTCCGCTGCCGCAGGGTCCGTAATTAGCAGTGTTTCGGCTTCATAGACACTGGCGGTAGCGGCATCCAGGTAGTGCTCGCCGAAATCCCGCTTCGGATCAAGCGGGCGACCCGAAACGGCTACGGTCTGGAAGTTGTGCGCCTCCAGATTGTCGGCGGCTTCCTTTTCCAGAAGATCGGGATTCACGCCAAACGCATTCTTCTCCGCAGCCCGAACCGTGCTTCCGCTGCGCAGCGACGCAAGGAAAATATGAAAACTGGCCGAATACTCAAACTTGGTGGCGAACAGTTGCAGGCGCGCAAAGCCCATGTCGGCATGCGCCGGCGACCCGCCCCAGGTGACGCGACTCCCGTTTGCCTGTAGGGTGTCGAACAACTGTAGAAATCCAGATTCCACTTCCACCGGCAATCTTGGCGTGTTGGCCTCTATAAAAAAACCAGCCAATTGGCCTAGCGGCAGAACTGAGTTGGGTGCGGCAACTAACAGATAATTGCCATTTTGCAAAACGAATTCGCCGCGGAACTTGGGGTTCGCCTTAGCTGAACTGGTGATAAGCACCCGTACCGGCCAGACCGTGTTCAGTTCGCGGATCTCCAGTAATCCACTTAAAACCCAGCGCAGTTGTTCAAGCTGCGTTAGCGCCTGGCGCGCGGCTGCCTGATCAGAATCGGTATCTACATAAAACGGACCAATGTTGTATTCCGTCCATTTCGACGTCGCGGCAAGGGCAGATTGCGATTCAAAGCCAATCAGAAAGCTACAAGCGAGGAGGCGAAGTAACCACAATCGCTTTAACCGGTTCGTCCGATAAGCCGGAGTAGGCATGGGGTTCAGAGGCATCAAAGTAGACGCTGTCGCCTGAGTTGAGCGTATGCTCTTCTGATTGATAGTTTATCGACAACGAGCCGCTCAGCACATGCAGAAATTCAGCGCCGTCATGAACGTGATGGCGGGCCAGTTTGGGGTCGCGCTTCGGAAATTCGGCCAGGTAGGCTGAAATCGACTTGTCGGTAGCCCCGAATGCCAACACTTCGAAGAAATAGCCCGGTACGGGCGTATCGGGCAGGTCAGGAAAGCGCAAGCGTTCGTTGGAGCGTACAACCGAAAAGATCCTTTTTGTACGCCGATCGGAGAAAAAATGCTCGAGACCAACGTCAAACACCATCGCAATACGAGCTAGAGTAGGTAAGGTAGGGACTAGCTTGCCGTTCTCCAGTTGCGACAACATAGACGCCGATAACCCGGTGTGTTTACCCAGGTCTACCAAGGCTATCTTTTTTCGCAACCGGAGTTGTCTAAGCTTCTGTCCAATATCGTAGTTAATGAGTAACCGGCGGATACTCTCTTCGGAACTTTCAGTGTCCTTCAAAGTTACTTTATCGGGAGTTACATCGGGACAATCATTTTCTGTCTGGCTAAACTCAGTTTTAATAGGCTCTACCACCGAGACAGTTTCTGGCATAACGTTATTCATAGAGGCTTAAATTCATGGATGACGCTGAAATAGGACCGATGCAAAACCCGAGAGCCTATAACAAGCTCCCGGACGATGAGTTAGTACGTTTGTGTCAGGATGGTGACCAAATCGCCTTTGGCGAGCTTGTTCGGCGCCACCAAAATTCAGCCATGAAGGTCGCCTTGTCCATTGTCAGGGACAAACTTGACGCGGAAGATGAAGTCCAGAACGCTTTCTGGAAAGCCTACGAACACATTAGCCAATTTCAGCGCGACGCCAAGTTTTCCACCTGGCTTACCCGCATTGTGGTCAATCAATGCCTGATGAAGCTGCGCCAAGTTCGGCGTGCGAAGTTTTCGTATATAGACGACACCCAGCCCGGTGAAGACTCGTTGAACTTCGAGTTAAAGGATTTCCGGCAATCTCCCGAGCAGCAGCTTGGCCAGGCGGAAGTAGCGCGCGTTCTGGAGCTGGAGATTAAACGGACACCGCCGTTGCTGCGCAATGTGTTTTTGCTGCGCGATGTGGAGCATCGTCCGATGCCGGAAGTGGCTGCGCGTCTGGGTATTTCTGTGGCAGCGGCGAAGAGCCGCCTGCTGCGTGCCAGAGCGGAATTGCGGGAACGCATGAAACGGCATTATGGCGATATTGGACCGGCCACTCTGATGGCGCAGTAAGAACGTCATTCTGCAATCTTTTGGACGCAAGGTGCATTTCATTTAAAGATCACGCGCCGAACGGGTTTGGTCGGGAGTTTTCGCGGGGCGCAGATATTAGAAGAAGCTCGATCCGCCATGCAAGCGTCCGGGCACCTGTACCAGATTCATGCAATACCAGCTCAACAAGCCGTTCGCGACCGCGAGGGCAATGAAATAATATCCGATCATCTCGGCCGCTTCGGTCACATCCTTCTTATAGATGCGGTATCCAGTGGCTGCGGCCAGCAGCAGCCAAACGATGAAGTTGCCATCCTTTAAAACGAACACCATGGCAAGCGACAGCACTAAAATTGCTATGCGTTGATTCAGGTTGACTGCATCCATCGCCTTACCGCCATCGAAGAAGCCGATGGGAATCAGGTTGATGAGGTTCAGCCATCCCGCCACCTGCGCGACCGCGACCCAAACATGCTCGCCAGTGGCCAGATAAATGCCGAAAGCCGCCAGACCGGCGAGGAATCCGAAAAAGGGACCGGCGAGCGATATGACTGCGCGGACGCCCGGATTGACTTCGGCACCGCCTTGCCAGCGAACGTAGGCACCAAAACCGGGCAGGAACATCGGCAACTCAGGCTTCATGCCGTAGCGCCGAATGGCTACATAATGCCCCATTTCGTGGATAAAGATGCAGCCAAAAAAGCCAACCGCAAACCACCATCCGTAAAGCGCCCAATAGAGGCCCAGGAAGGCCAGCATGCTGAAGAGGAACTTACCCTTCGTCAGTAGAACGAAGAGGGCGGTCTTGAATTTGGCGAGCGCGGCCAACACGACGCCGAATGGACCCAGTTTCTTGCGCCAGTCCGTGGCTGGTTTTGGTTGCAGGCGGTCGGTTAAACGGTCGATTTCGCGTTGAACGCCAGCGCGCTCCGGTGCGTCGGTGGGGAGCAGATTCAGGATGGTCATCCAATCCTGCCGCGCCGCTTCGTATTGCCCGGTGGAGGCAAGACGGCGGGCACGAATGATCAGGGGTTGGATGGCTCCCAGGTTAGGAGTTGTGGCCAAGACTTAAGTTTAGCGCCAAGGATTGAGGCCTACGACGATTGGGCCAATTCTTCCGAAAGGTCAGGAAGGTCTTCTGTTACTTGCGAACCGACAAACACCGAAGCAAGCGTCTCCAAGCCTTCCTGGTCATCCTCGTCGAAGCGGTTCAGCTTGGCGCTGTCCACGTCGAGAATGGCAATCAGGTGGCCCCAGTTTAACAGCGGCACCGCAATCTCTGATTTGGATTCGGGGTCGCAGGCAATGTGTCCCGGGAATTGGCAGACGTCGGGCACGATCACGGTCTCCATGCTGGCTGCGGCCTTTCCGCAGACGCCTCTGCCCACGGCAATCCGCACACAAGCCGGCTTGCCCTGAAACGGGCCGAGCACTAATTCACCCCCGCGAAGAAAGTAAAAGCCAACCCAGTTAACATCCGGCAACGAATGAAAAAGCAGGGCGGCGGTATTGGCGGCGTTGGCGACGAAGTCAGTCTCATTGCCGATGAGCTGCTGCAATTTTTCCAGTAGTTCCTGGTAAAGAGCTTGTTTCGCCTTGATGGTTTGCGGTTGGCTAGACACTGACATATCTCTCTACTTCCTAGTGTATCCATCGGCGGATGTGGCGCCAGTCTTTATTTACCGGGACCGCTTAGGAGTACTGCCCAATCAGGGAGTAGGGGATGGCTTTCAAGCAAAACCATGAAGGGAATCCTTCAAGGGTCGTGCGGACGGGCCGCAGGTGGTGCCGGAGCAAGCTCCGTCACCACCTGCGCCACATGCTTTAGAACTTAAACTTCAAAGCTAACTGAATCTGGCGCGAAACTCCGAAGCCCAACGTGCTGCCGAAGGTACTCAGAATCTGGCCAAAACTTGACGTGCCCACTACGTTATAAGGTAGAGCGAAGGTCGGGTGGTTGAAGATGTTGAAAATCTCCGCCCGAAACTCGACGCGGGTTTTTTCGGTGATGGCCGTATCTTTCATCAACGAGACGTCCGCGTCCCAGGCTGAAGGTCCGTACAGGGTGCCGCGGCCGGCGTTGCCGAAGGTTCCGGCGGCCGGGATGGAGAACGCGGCGGGATTCCAGAACTGGTTAATGGTCTGATTGGCCGGTATGGTGCTGACGCCCGCTACGACGTTGGGCCGCTGATTCGTCGTGTCGGCGTTTCCGTAGGTGTTGACGCCGATGAGAGGCAAGTCGGCGATACCGCTGCGGATGAGCCCCAGCGTGTTCACCTGCCAGCCGCTGATCATCCTGCCGGCGAAACCGTTCGCAGTTCCAAAGAACCTTTGACCTTGGCCAATGGGAAGGTTGTACAGGAAGGTGAAGGTTGCATTGTGACGGATGTCGTTGGTGCCGGGCCCGCGGTCGCATGAGATGCAGTTCATGTTTTGCGGCAAGGTGGAGTACAAGCCGTAATCCTGAACGTCATCAATCGACTTGCTGTACGTGTAATTGAAGCTCATGGTGATGCCGGTTGCGAAGCGGCGGTTCAGACTGACTTGCAGGCCATCATAAATACTTTGCCCCTCGTCGTTCTCGACCGAGATGTTTCCATACTGCGGATAAGGACGGGCACCCAATGCCGGACTGAACAGGTTCTGGTATGTCTGGATGCGCAGATTGACGGCGTGATTGCCGACATAAGCGACAGACAGCGCCAGTTTCCCCGGCAGAGCCTGCTTAACGGTGAAGTTCCACTGCTGGGCGTACCAGTCAGGATGGTGTTGATTGAATGCGCTGTAAGCGGGCACCGGCGCGGTACCCTCCGTCACGAAAGGCGTAACCGGGTAGGTCAGCGTTGGGATATTTTGCTGCAACAAAGAAAAGTTTCCTGGGACGGTATTAGTGACAATGCCACTACCCAAGCCAGGAGGGTACTGTTGGTAGAAAATTCCATAGCCGGTGCGGATGACGGTGCTTTTCGTCACCTGCCAGGCAAGCGCGACGCGCGGAGAGAAGTTCTTCTTGTTCATCGGGAACCACTGCTGGCCGGGAGGGCCTAGCGTGTAGGTGGACAGATCGAACGGTTGCGCTTTACCATGAACATCGTAATTTGGAACGCCCAAGTCCCAGCGCAATCCCAAGTCCACGGTGAGACCGGGACGCGCCTGCCAGGTGTCCTGAACGAATGAACCGACCCACAACTCGCGGATGCCGCTGCCCGGATTGCCGCCACTGAAGGTAGCCTGATAGAGGCTGTCGTTGATAAAGTTCTGCAGCGACGTGTAGGTCAAGGAGTAGGATGGCTGGCTGTAAGCATTGACCTCGCTCTTCCAGGCGGTCGCTCCGAACTTGACAGTATGCGCGCCGTGGACCCAACTCATCGAATCGCCGTATTGATACATGGTGCTATTGGTTCGCGAATAGCCACCGTTTCCGGGAGCCACGGTCAAACCAGTAATGTTGACGGGCGGCAAAGGTTCGGCGGAGTCAATAACGCTGGCCCAGCGCTGCACGCCAATCAACAATTCATTCACCAGCGAAGCACTGAAGATCTTGTCGTAGTGAAATGCCGCGTTCGTGGTGGTAATGGGTACGTCTTGATAGTCGTCAAGGCCAAGCTTCGAAGTCGTTACGCCGAACAGCGGCCCATGGACGTAGGAGCTGTTTTCGTTGTAACGGACGAAAATGTGATCTTTAGGAGTAAAGTTGTGGTCTACTTTGATGCTGCCTGTGTCCTCGCGCACATTAGAGACACCGGTGGTTGTGTATTTGGAAACCAGCGGATTCGAGGTTGCCGCCTGCCCGATTGGAAACATGCCCAGCAGGGCTGACAGTTGCGGCGATTGCAGCAACACATCACTGCGCATCAGCGCGCTGGGAACCGTGCCCGAGCCGGTGATGCCTATCAACTGACGCGATCCTTCGTAATTTGCAAAAAAGAAGGTCTTGTCCTTGATGATGGGTCCGCTGAAATTTCCTCCGAAATTGTTGTAGCGGAACTCCGGCATGTGGGTGCCGACAACGTTGAAGAAGTTGCGCGCATCGAAGAAGTCGTTGCGGAAAAAGTCGAAGGCTGTGCCGTGGAACTGATTGCCGCCACTCTTGGTGACGATGCGCACATCGGAGCCGGCGGCGCGCCCGTACTCGGCGTTGTAATTGCTGGTCTGCACGCGGAACTCTTCCACCGTGTCCAGGCTGCCGGTTAGCAGGCGCGCTCCGCGCTCGAACCCATTGGCCATGTAGGGCTCGTCCACGCGCGATGCATCGACGCCATCGATGGAAAACTGATTGTGCACCGACTGCATACCGTCAAAGGTGGTGTCGGCGATGTAGTTATAGACGGCCACGGCGCCCGGCGTCAGCAGAGTGAAGCGCGCATAGTCGCGTCCATTGATGGGCAGATCGACAACGCTCTTGTTGCCCATCAACTGGCCATTGGCGGCATCAGGATCGACCACCTCGGCCTTTCCCGTGACCTCCACCGTCTGGCTCATTTGCCCGGTGGGCAGGGTGAAATTGACGACCAGAGTGCTGGCGACGTTCAGTTGCAAACCCGATTGGACCTCCGACTCAAAGCCCTTTGCAGACGCTGTGACTTTGTAGGGTCCGATGGGCAGATCGTCGAAAACGTAGTGGCCCTGGCGGTCGGCTTCAACTTCACGCCGTGAGCCGGTTGATGAGTTCTCAGCAGCTATTTTAGCTCCTGGAATGGAGGCTAACGACGGATCCAGAATCTGGCCTGAAATCCGGCCAGCGGTTTGGGCGTACAGAGCGCCGCCCAAGTACGTGCACACAAATATCGTTAAAAGTCTTCGAAGCATAATTCTCCCTGTTAGCGAGTAATTGAAAGATGCAACGACGTGGTTTAAGGTAGTGTACCCCGATTAGCGGGTCCTGATCTACCGGGTTGTCATCTTTTTTTCCAGGGAGCCGTCACTTGATCATCGGCGGCTGCCACGGAACCTTCGGCTTAAGCACCGAAATGAACCGTGGGGACGACCGACATGCCAGGCCGTAAATCCTTGAGCCCGTCCTGATTCTTGTCGAAGCGGATTCGCACCCCTAGCCTCTGGACCATTCCGGCGGCAGCGCGCTGGAGCGGTCTCCGGTGGCGGCTGGAAGGCTTTCGACAAATCCATTAAAGGTCTTGTCCAACGCATCCACCTTCACACTAACCGGCTGGCCGGTGCGGATCCTCTTTAACTGCTGGCCGGCAATTGGCGCGGGCCATTCTGCATGGTTTGGTCGAGCTTGAACTGCTGCTCATCCATCTGCGCCTGACGCTGCTCAACGATCTTGGCAGCGGCGGTCACGTTCTCCTTTTGCGCGGCGACGGAGGAGGCTTGTGCTTTAGCGGCAGCGTTGTATTGGTCATGCAACTGCGACGAATCGCTGGCATGATCGTGCTGCGCGGCTGCCAGAGCCGCATCGGTATTAGTCAATTCAGCATTCGATGGCGACTTTCCTAGCGACAAGAGAATTAGAGGTAGCGGGCTAAACGATTGGTCCCATTACGCGGATACTCTCTCCAGCAAGCTTGACTACACGAGTACTTTTTACAAGGCCTCGGCGGGAGAAGTTCATACTTTCCGAGTAATCCCCCTGGTTCATGGCGCGAAGTATCCGTACGCATCGAGTGTCAGCACAGTGGGATTCAGCGCGAAGAAATTTATCGAACCGGTTGTTGTGCCCACCACAGCCGTATTCGAAGTGACTGAGCCGTCGTTGGCGTTCAGCGTGGAAACGTTTGGCATCGGTGTAGCGCCCGGCCAGAGAATGAGGTGGCCAAACGCGGCTGGCGGAGTGACGGTGGCGTCCAGCAGCAGCGCCTGGGCTGTCGCGGGGATGCCGGTGGAAGAAGCGGGTGCGGGTAATGTGACGGCACCGCTGACGTCAGTGGCGCCGCTGTTGTACAGGCGTACCGGCGTTACCGGGTACAGTGAGAGGCCGCCTGTGCCGGGCGGCGCCCAATAGCCGTTGATATCAATAAGCAGATTGGTTGGGCCGGTGGAGACGACGGAAATACTGCCGCTGGTTCCCGCGCCGACAATGGCGGCGTTGGCGGTGACGTTGGTAGCGGTGTTGAGCGTGGAGGTTGCGGGCTGCGCCTGCCCCGCTGGCCACGCGATGATATCTCCTAACGTACCGGTTGGCACCACAGTCAGATTGAGCGAGTAGGCCTGAGCGGTGGCTGGAATTCCCGCCATGGACTGGATGGCGAAGGTTTGGACTTGTCCAGCGGCCAAAGCGCTGCCGTTGCGCGTGTCGAAAAGCCGCGCCGGAGTGATGGGATAGAAAGTGAGGCCGGCCGAGTTACTGGCAGGCACAAAATAGCCATTCACATCGATAATCACGTTGGTTGTGTTTGAAGCCGCTACGGTAATGGCTCCGCCCGTACCCGCCAGCACGATCGCAGCCTGCGCCTTGACGCGTCCATCGGAACTAAGCAGCGGGAAGGAAGGCGCTGTTGCGCCGGTGGGATAGACGGTGAGCGATGACAACGTTCCCGAGGGGACTACCGTGACATTAAGTGAATAAGCGAGCGCGCCTGAAGGGATGGCGCTGTCGGCGGTGGGTATGACAAAGCTTCTGGTTGTTCCGGCGCTAATGCTGGGTCCGCCGAATGCTCCGGTGGCATTGCGCGTGTCTACCACGCGCAGAGGAGCGACCGGCACAAAGCGCATGGCTGCGGTTGAACTGCCTGAACCCCCGCCCGCGGAAGTGCTTGCGGTCAGGTTGAGCGAGAACGAAGCGGTAGCGGTGAGGCCAGCAGAGGTTCCGGTTAACGTGATGGGGTACTGGCCCGGGGTGGCGCTGGCGGATGCAGTGACCGTGAGGGTGACGGAGGTGGAACTTGAGGCTGAGAAGACGCCGGTGACGTTGGCGGGTAAGCCGGCAGAACTGATGCTGACAGTGCCGGTAAAACCGTTCAGCGGAGTGATGGTGATGGCCAGAGATGAACTTGCATTCTGGGCGACGTTGAGTGACGCGGCGGCTGGAGTGATGCTGAAGGATGGTGCGGCGGTTGCGCGGTTGAAGATACCGACTTCAGCAAATTGCATGCGATAGGCGCCGCTGTCGTTTGCATTAGCCGTTAGATGGAGTCCGTTGATGCGGACATAGCGCGCGTTCTGGGCGGCGAGCGCCACCACGACATGGGCAGTTGGCGCCGAACTGACTGAGCCTGTGGCCACAACGGTCCAACTGGCGCCATCGTTGGAAACGGCGACGTTATAGCTGGACGGAAAACCTTGGCCGGCGTTGCCCGCATCGCTTCTGGGCCACAGGTCAACTTCGTTAAAGGGCATAGATGTGCCCAGGTCGAGTTCGTAATACTCGGTATGATCGCCAGTGAGCTTGGAGCTGGACGACCAGCCGAGAGTGGACGCCTGACTAGTGGTCTGACCGTCGTTGGCATAGCCGGCCCACCAATCGGTATTGCCGATGTCGCTGGAGACAATGGGCGCCCCCAGCAGCGCCAGATCGGGCGCCGGCGGGTTGGCGCCTCCGAAGGTGAGGCTATAGGAGTGGCCCGCAATGGTGGACGCGGTGACGGTGGCGGTGCTGCCGGTTACCTGGTTAGCGGTGGATGCTGTATCAGTGATGGTGATGGTTGCGCCAGGCCACGGCTGGGCGACGGTTAGTGGCCGGCCAACGGCGCTGACAATGGTAGTTGGCTGGATAATGCCGCCGGAGACGGCGCTTGAAACAGTAAAGCCACCGACGGCTGCCATATTGCTGAAAGAAGCGTTGCGTGCCAATGGCCAGGCCGGGAACAAACGCAGCGTGCCGTCGTAACTGGAAAGGAGCATCCCGTTCACCGTTTCAATGGAGCCGGCAGTCTCCGCCCCGCCGCCGTTCTGGCTAACGGTTCCGTTGGCGCGCATTAAAGCGGGCTCTCCAAGGCGGCCTGCCACACTGGCTTGCAGGCGGCTGAAAATATCGGGCAGTCCGGCGCGGGCGGCAGCCGGGTAAATCCAGCCGAAAGAATTGCCCTGATACCAGATGCTGGCGTTGTCACCCAGATCGTAGATGGTGTTTTGCAGTGTCAGTAAGGTTGTGGCGGACGACCCGAGTCCCAGCACCGGGGACCAAACCGCGCCATTTACAGGATTCGCATCGCCGCCGTAAAAGCCAGGGGCATCCTGTGTCGACTTAAAGTCGGTATGGCCGTTGTAGGTGAACGTCGGAAGGGGCGCCAAGCCGGCCAATTCGGTTTTCCAAAGTGCCAAATCAGACGCGGCCGAGGTTACCGCTCCTGACTCGTTCATGTCGATGAGCGCGGCATAGAGTGCGCGCAGATTCGACAAGTCTCCCATGGCATTCAGACTATAGGACGAGCCTTCGTTCTGAGCGCTGTTGATGTCGTTGTAGTAACCGTTTTCATAGACCAGGTGCTGGTCCCACCAATGGGCGGTTGCCAGCAGCCACAGATAGGCGGTTTGACTGGCCCAGGTCGAGTTGCGGGTGTAGTTCCACTGGTTGACCAAAACGGTTGCCAGCCAGGCGGCGTCCCCATTCATGCCCCAGGTGGTGTCGAGCTGGTTCTGCCCGCCGGGACCGAAGGCAACCTCGGAGAAAGCTCCGTCGGAGCCGCTGCTGTTACCCGCATTGGAATAGGCTGTCGAAAGATATTGATTGAGTGCGGCATCATAGGGTGCGGCGAGTTCAGGATGGTTGGCGGAGAAGACGCCGAGGTAGGTATTTTCAATGTTGTAGTCGGCGGTCCAGGTGCCGCCCCACAGAGGGTCGTCTTCGGTCTGGATGGCCTGCATTCCTGGCATTTCCTGGCCCGTTCGATTGGAACACGCTAACAAATACAAGGAGGTGTACCAGTACTGTTCCACGGGGCCGCCGCCTAAATCCACGGTCGCGCCCGCCAGCCAAAACGTCTGCCACCATGCCAAATGCGCGCTATAAAGCGTGCTGATGGAACTGTCGGTTTGACTGTTTGCCAGATTCAGCGCATCGTTCAGATAGGTGGTGGAGTTGTGCCCGCCACCCACTCCCACCACGATGTTGACGGTTGTGTTGGACGGTACGCTGAAGCTGCTTTCAACGGCGGAACCGCTTACCACTGAAGTTGTGACTGAGGCAGCGTCCACCACCCGCGTAGCGAGCGCGACGCTGGCCACCCAGGGGTTGCCGGAAACCGCCGTCGTGCGCGTCACGTAGCCGGTGAGGCTCTGGACACCGGAAGTAACGGGCAGACTGTCATTGGTGCCCACTGAGCCCGCTTGCGTGACGATGGAAATTCCTGAGATCGTCGCCGAACCGCTGTTGGTGATTTGAATCAGCAGCAGATTGGAGGTGGCAGCTACCAGGGAGCGGATTTGCACCTGTTGAATGCCTTCCGAAAAGCTGGACCGCACTTGCGCAAGACCGGGATCCTGAGCCTGCTGATAGCTGGCTCCCGCATCAAAGCCAGGCGTGTTGATTGTGACCGAGCCGACTACCTTCGGCGCACTGGCGTTCCAGAAATCGGTTGTGGTGATGGTGTAGGTCTGGGACGCGGCGGTGCCTCCGATGGCCGCTGTAACGCCGCCGTTACCCATGAATGGTCCATCGGGAATGTTGAGATTGTTACCGGTGACGTTGACGCCCGGCGTCTGCGTTGGCGGCGAATTCAGGATGGAGACATTCCTTGCCAGGATTGGCTGCACAGAAGCCCATGTGCCCGTATCGGTAGCTGATGCGGGTGTGGCCAGAAAACCGGCTGCTGCCAGCCAGGCTGTGAAGAATTTCAGGCGCGCTGAAGCACCGGGGCCGCAGGTGCGCAAGTTTGAGTTGGGCATTACAGTGAAAGGATTCCGATGTCTGAGATAACCAAGGCAGGCCGAAGCACTCTTTCAACGCTAACGGGCGCTGCCTCTTGCCGTCAACGACTTAGGCTGGTGGTGTTTATGGCGATGGGTTATAGAACTGATTGCTTTTGGACAGTACTCTCAGCGGATTTTGTATTCGGGGGGAGCGGCGTGATCAGCCGTTAGCGCTCTTGCGATGGTACGGATTTGTCATGTACCCCTTAGCCTCAGAAGCCGCCTCCGATTTTGGGGCCGTGCGCACGGTTTCCCGATACGCTTGAATCGCATCCTCATGCTTCCCCTGCAAATCGTAGACCTGGCCCAAGCGCAGCCATGCCAGGACAGCCGTATTGAGATCGAGCGCCCCGGACTTACTCGTCACCTGCTGCAGGTTTCGCAGCGCCGGAGCCAAATCGCCATACCAGAACTGCAGATTAGCCTTGGTGTATTGAATTTTTTCCGGCGGAATGTCGGTGTACCCAGGTGATTTGTTCGCTTGCAGGTTTTCCATTTCGGCAAGAACCTGCAGCGCGGCCTTTTCATTGCCGGCGTCGCTGTACATTTGCACTTCCTCAAAGCGGAAGAGGTAATTGCGGGGGAAGCGTGCCGCCAAGTCCTTTAAGAGCGGAATCGCCTTCTGCGGATCCTTCTCGCGGCGGTAGATGACTGCCAGCATCACTTCGGCGTCGTAGCGATTGCGAGTTCCGTGGGCGAGTACCTCCTCCATTTCGCGAATGCCGCGCGCCCGGTCGCCGGTAAAGCCACCCATAGCACCGATGGCACGCAGATAAAACGGCAGTGAACCAACAATATAATGATCCAGGCCAATAACGAAGTACGCATCCACCTGTTTCGGATCAATCTGCAAAATCCGCTCCGTCTCGCGGCGGGCTGCTGTCGCTTCCTTCAACGAATCGATCCATGATTTTTCGACCAGAAACAGGTAATTGGACTTTAAGCCGTGCGCCGCAGCCAGCGCGAAGAGCGCTTCGATATCTTTGGGATTCTTCTGCAACTCGGCGTCGCTAAGGCTGATGCTCTGCTGAATGCAATCCAGAAAACGCTGCTTTTCTTCGGCCGAAATCTCCATTTTTGGCCGACGTAGAAAAGGGTTGTTGCCGCTGACCATCTGGCTTTCCATCGCTCCGTCACGCAGCATTTCACGGAACAGTAACGTTTGGGCGATGTGGTTGTAGTTCTGCGGATTTTTGGGATCGGCCTTCAGCTCAGCCTGGAAATAGGTCAGGGCCTGGTCGAACTCGTTATTGTAGATGTGCGTATAGCCGGGATCAACCGCCGGCCCATCAGCATAAATCGATGTTGCCAGCAGCAAAAGGATGGCAAAACGGTCAAACTGCAAGCGCCTGCTCCAGGCGGGCCAGCGCCGCACGAGCGGTGGACGCCACTAACTCGTTGTCATGCGCGCTCAATTTTTGTAATGGTTCTTTCATTTCGACCTTTCCCGAATTGCCAAGCGCCACTGCGACATTGCGCAGAAATCCTTCGTACTTGGTCCGCCAGACCGGCGAGCGGCGAAAAATTCGGCGGAAGTCCCCTTCACTAAAGTACGCCAGCTCGGCCAGATGCGGAGCAAAAGAGAGCGGCTGAAACGCCAGTTCTTCGGTTGTGGCCGCGCGCCGGTTCCAGGGGCAGACATCCTGGCAGATGTCGCAGCCAAAGATGTGATTCGCCGTCGCGCTTTGCGTTTCCTCGGGTGCGACGCCACGTTTTTCTATGGTCAGGTAGGAAAGGCATAGGCGCGAATCCAAAGCCCACCCGCCATTTGCCGCCGGGCGTATGGCGTCTGTAGGACAAGCGTCGATACAGCGCGTGCATGTTCCGCAACGGGGCGGCGCCGCGGTATCGGTGTCTAAAGAGATGGACAATAGCAATTCCGCCAACAAGAACCACGACCCTGCCTGCTGATTGATCAGGCAGGTATTCTTGCCTATCCAGCCAAGTCCCGCCGCCTGGGCGTAGCTGCGCTCCAGCAGCGGCGCCGTATCTACGCAGATCTTCCATTCAAAAGGCAGCGCCTGTTCCTGGCGAATCAGATGGAGCAGCTTTTCAACGGCTTCCCGCAAAACGTCATGATAATCACGGCCCCACGCATAGCGCGCTATCCAGCCGCGTTCCTTGTCCTGAAAAGCTGTCGAGTAAGGGTTGGAAGTGTTGTAAAGCTTTCCCAGGCAGACGATGCATTTGGCTGACGGAAGCAGGTTTCTAGGATCAGCGCGTAAGTCGCCGCGTCGATCCGTCAGGTAAGACATCTCCGCGGCGAAGCCCGCCTCGCGCCACTGCTGGAAGCGCTGGAAATCGTCTGACAAAGGCTCCGCTGCCGCGATGCCGGAGATTTCAAAGCCAGCGGCACGCGCAAGTTCCTTCACCTTTGCCGAAGTTAGTGGCATCCCTTCCATTCTGACGCCTGGAGCCATAAAGCGCTGATGGGAATTCTCAGCTACCTTGAGGCTCAGACTTATCGCATAAGCCTGCTAGAATACATGTATGCTTTTTGATTATGGGCGTTCTAAGACGCTCTTAGTTGCAGTCGGTGTGGTTGCGCTACCGTTGACCTTTCCTTTATTCAGCGCCAAACCGACCGGACAGCCAAAGTCGGCCCAAAAGCCCGCTCCATCCGATCCGCGCGTCAGCCGCTTGCGCACCTTCTTTTCGCGCCTGCATTGCCCCGTAGCCGATCTTTCTGAGGACTTCGTACGAGTTGCCGATCAGAACGAGTTGGACTGGCGCCTGCTTCCCAGCATTGCTGTGGTGGAATCAGGCGGCGGCAAGGCCTACAAGAATAACAATATTTTTGGCTGGAACGGCGGCGAACAGGCATTCGCTTCTATCCGCTCGGGCCTGGAACTTGTAGCCTACAAACTGGGCCGCAGTCCGCTGTACCGGCGTCGTGATGTGCCAGGTAAGTTGCACATTTACAACGAGAACGAAGATTATGCATCGTCTGTGCTGAGCCTTATGGAACGAATCGGGCCAAAACAGGCCCCGAGAGCCGGCGCGGCGCTCGTGCATAACTAACAATTACGTATAGAATAGTGGCGTGCGAGTCCCGCTGCTGCTCCTGTTTGGCGCCGTATTAGTGCTGGGCGACACCTTCAAGCTTTACCTTAAAGAAGGCGGCTACCACGTTGTGCGGGAATATTCTGTGCAGGGTGACAGGGTTCGCTACTTCAGCACGGAACGCGGCGAATGGGAAGAAATCCCGAAGGAACTAGTTGATCTGGCGCACACCGAGGCCGAGCGCAAAGCGCGGTCCGATGCGGAAGCGCACGAAGCGAAGGAAGAAGCCGCCGAGGATAAAGCCGAACGGGATCTGCGCAAGGAGATAGCCTCCGTGCCGAAGGAACCTGGAGCGTATTTCAACACGGGCTCCAAGATTGAGACCATTCCCCCTTCCGACTACCAGATCATCACCAATAAAAAACGCCGTACACTTCAGATTCTTTCACCCGTTCCGCTGGTCCCAGGCAAGGCTTCCGTCGTTATCAAAGGCGAGCATGCTAGTTTTTCCGTCTCAGACGATAAGCCTAACTTCTACCTCCGCCTTGAGAAACAACAGCGCTTCGGCATTATCAAGCTAACGCCCAAGAAAGACTTGCGCGTGGTGGAAAACGTCTCCATCGCGCCAGTTGTTAAGCAGGCTACCGAGGAGCGCAAGCAGATTGAGACGTTTGAACAAGACCTGGGAAACAGTTTGTTCAAGGTTTGGCCGGAAAAGCCCTTGGAGCCTGGTGAGTACGCGCTGATCGAGTATGAATCGGAAGAAGACTCCGAGGTGACGGACGTGAAAACCGACATCACGCTGCTGCTTTGGGCGTTTGCCGTACGTCCGTAAGACCGGCTGTCATACTAATAGGGTTCCGATGCACCTCGACCGCGCCACCCTTTTAACAGCCGCACGGTGGCTCACTTTCGCCTCTTCAGCCGTCATTGTCGTTGGCATTGCGCCGTCCCAGATATTTCTGGGCTTGGCGCTGCTGGCGCTTTTTCTCTCGGGAGAAAAGCTGCGGTTGCCGCCCATTAAATGGATACTCGGCTTGTTCCTGGCCGGAACACTCCTAGCAGTTCTGCTCTCCGGCCATCCAGCGGCCGGCTTCCCGCAGGTGAAGAAAATCTACGTTTTCTGCCAGTTGCTAGTGGCGTATACGTTGCTGCGCGACATGCGCATAGCGCGGTGGCTGGTAATGGCGTGGGCGGGGCTTGCCAGCATCAGCGCCTTCCGCGGATTCGTCCAATTTGCCAACAAGTTTTATCACGCTTTGGCCATTCATCGGGACTTCTACGCCGCCTACATGGGTGAACGCATCACCGGCTTCATGAGCCATTGGTACACCTTCAGCGATATAGGAATGCTGGTGCTGATTATGCTGGGGGCCTTCATCCTCTTTTCCCCCGGTGCGCGCCGTTTTCTTTGGCTTTGGTTGCTGCTGGAATTGCTGATTGGTTCCGGAATCCTGTTAGCCGAGACACGGGCGGTCTGGATCGCCACCGCCATCTCTATCCTGTATCTAACTTGGTTCTGGAAAAAGTGGGTTACCGCTTTGGTGCCAGTCCTTATCGCCGCAGCACTAATCCTGGGACCGCATACCTTCCGCGAGCGCGCCGAATCCATCGTCCATCCGGGCCGTGACGACTCCAACCAGTTCCGTACCATCCTCGACCGCACCGGCATACGCATGATCGAAGCCCACCCCTGGTTCGGCCTAGGACCGGAGGAACCGCGCATTCAATTCATGAAATACTTGCCGCCCGACGTGCCGCTGCCGCTGCCGTCCGGTTCCTACATGCACTTGCACAATCTATACCTGGAATATGCAGCTGAGCGTGGTATCCCGGTCTTGCTGTTGATGCTTGGCATGTTGGGCAAGATCCTCTGGGACTACTCGTTAGCACTTCGCAAGCTTCCCGCTGGGCTGAGTGATCGCCGCTTCTTACTGCACGGTGGGATTGCCGTAGTTATAGCCATTCTGGTAGAAGGCTTTGCGGATGTGAACCTGGGCGACAGCGAGGTGCTGACCATGTTCCTGGTAACGGTAGCGTTAGGTTACATGGCGGCGGAGCCGCTGATAGTAAGGGAGCGGCCGGTGAATAGGGAACTCGCCCCGGCGGCTTAAGAATGCAATTTCCAAGACGGGATCAGAGAGTCATAACGAAGCAGAGCACTGAAGGCGACGTGGACGACCAGATAAATAGCCCAAATGGAAACGTAGGCGACAATCATCGCGCGCGGCCGCCTCAACACGTACCAAAGCAGCAGGAAGTCTAGCGGAATTGGTGCCGCTACAACCAGCCAGAGGGGCGCGCCGAGACTCTGTGCGGTATACCCGGTAAGGCAAACAAAACAGCCGATCGCAAGCGGTGCGAAAATGCGAACCCGCCTATCGGCGACGTAGAAGCCCATGCCCCAGCAGAAACCGGTAAGCAGAATGGCCATGTCCAGCAATATGGGGCCTGGCAGAGCGTTCAGCATTCTTGGAATACCAATCTACAAGAAGAGGACGGGACGAGTTACGTTTATGGTCGGCGGAAGGAGGCAGCCAAGCCACAGCCGCGACGCGAAGCGACGGTTCGCCGGCAATTAGCTAATCGGCAAGCTTGCGTGCTACCCGGTCAATAAAAGGGAGCTTGATCGTTCGTCCCATGAATGTGCTGACTGCGAGGCTAATATAAATTGGCAAAAATGTGAAGAAAAGTAGGAACGGATGATGTAAAGCGATTGCCAGAACCAACCAACCCAAGGCGAGGAGCGTCGACTGAAACGCGTGAAATCGAACTAGCCTATTTCTTCCAAGCGTCCTTGCAATCAGAAGCAGCAGGCTCAGGGGGCCCATGAGATAGCACAACCCTCCGGCCACGCAATCCGAGGTGATTGCCGTCGCCTGAGGGGCGGGATCAAGTCCCGGCGGCGTTCGATACGGCAGATTTGTGGCGTCGACAGAATCACGGCTAGTGTCTGCTCTCAAGAAATCTGCGCGGTGTCCTGTTACGGTCGCTGCGGCGTAGCTTTCCGCCTTGCGAGTCATACACCACACCCCATGGCATAGCTGACGGAACTCCGGATTATCTACGTCGCCGTTCCAGCCAATCAGATTGGCCGCTTGTATATGCTTAAATCCAAGTGGAATTTGAACATTATCGATAAGTACCGGAAGCAGAATACGCCTCCGCATCCCCTCACTCGCTTCGTTGCTAACCCACTGTGATTTGCTTGATCGAATCGACCAAACAACGATCACGCACTTTGCGGAATTAAGGGCCTCTTCTAACTCTACGTCCCATCTCTTCCCGACAGTAATATCGCGGTCCCACCATACACTAAAGTTCAGGTAGTTTAAACCGTCAACAAGTGGTCTGATGCGACCGCGATCGTCAGATGCGTAGCTGAGAAAGATATCGGTCATAAACGCGTCGATTGAGCCTCCGAACTCTATTTGAACGTAGTTTATCGAACAACGAGCAAAGCATCGGCTAACCGCCTAAAGGGCTTCCTCGTCCTGGAGGGCAATTGCTTTCAAGCAACAATTTGGAATCGCGAGCAATAGAAAGTGGCAGCGAAGACCCGATCCACTGGTCCTTCTTCGGAAGGCCGAAGATGTAATTGTCGACTTAGCTTGCACCATCGTTTGGACCAATTGGTGAAAGACTTCATCCGGGACGTTTTTCATCAGTCTGCGAAGAAATTCCCAGATCGGCTTTGGGTCGCGTTCGGCAGTCGGCATCTCACTTCCAGGAATGCGGCTAATCAGTTCGTGCAGGATTTCGCGAGTCATCAAGCTTTTTCCACCGCACATGGCTAAGCGCGGAGCCGCGCTGTAAGAAACTAAATTGATGCTCCAACACCCTGATCGCTTTCAGATGGCGGCCGAGAAGTTCGGCGAGTTAGTGAAGGTGATGGCGCGATTGCGCGCGCCCGGAGGTTGTCCGTGGGACCAGAAACAGAGCTTTGCCAGCATCAAGAGCTATTTGCTGGAAGAAACGTATGAGGTCATGGATGCCATCGATGAGGGTGATTGGAAGGGTCTGGAAGAAGAACTCGGGGATCTGCTGCTGCAGCCGGTGTTCTTTGCTGAGATGGCTGCTGAGAAGGGGCTGTTCGATATAGCGGGATCGCTGGATGCGATTAATCAGAAGTTGATCAGGCGGCATCCGCATGTATTTGCCGATGCGCTAGCGGAGACGCCTGAAGATGTGAAGCAGCGATGGGACGAAATCAAGAAGCAGGAGAAGGTGGCGCAGGGCGTGGCAGAGAGCGGTTCGGTGCTGGATGCGGTGCCGCGCAATTTACCCGCGCTGGTGGAGGCGGAAAAGATCGGGAAGAAAGCGGCTGCGTCGGGATTCGACTGGCCTGACGTCGACGGTGCGCTGGAGAAGCTTAAAGAGGAAGCAGGCGAGTTGGTGGAAGCGCGGCAGCAGGAAAATCAGGCGCACACTGAGCACGAGGTGGGCGATCTGCTGTTCGCGGTGGTGAATGTGGCGCGTTACCTGGATGTTGATCCCGAACAAGCGCTGCGTAAGGCCAGCAGCCGATTCAGAAAGCGCTTCCGGCATGTGGAAGAAGCGGTGAAGGCCGAGCGCGGCGTTATGGGAGAGACGCCGCTGGAGCGACTGGAAGACTTCTGGCAGGATGCGAAACGCCACGAGTTGTAGCTGGACAGTACCGCATCTGGTACTGGTCTTTAACTCAGTGGGATGCGGCGAAATGCGGAGTGCGACATAATACAGTCCATAAAAGTGCAGGCGAACCCACTCCCTACTTCAGACCGTCGCGGAACCAATCGGTTCCCGATTGAGCAAGCGGTGCATTACAAGACGCTGAATCGGCGTGGAGACGTGGTAGCCGGAGATGGGAAGACGATTAACATAAGCAGCACGGGTGTTCTTTTCAGCTCGCAGCATGACCTGATTGTGGGCACTTTGCTGGAGTTATGTATCGAGTGGCCAACGGTTGGCGATGGCGAGAAAGCGCACAGCCTGGTGGCATTTGGCCGGGTGGCACGCGCAAGCGGTTATCAACTCGCACTGCGCATGGAGCGTTACGAATTTCGGGCTTAGAGTAGCTTTCTTAAGAGGCGCAAGACGGGCGCGGTGTCAAGCGATCTTTTTGCTCGTTGGCGGCGCTCCGCCTTACCTATGCGCTTTTTTCAATAAACTTTCGCTCCATTGCTGCCAGGACTTGTTCGTAAACAGGCATTAAGCTAGACTGCGGTAGAGCGGCGGTAAACGTTCGCTCCGAGCTCTACGTTATAAGCTCTTTGCGCCCTCCCCGAAACGGTTCTTTCTTAGAGATCGCGCCAGCATAATTCACCGGTCTCTCCAGGCCTTTGTTCCACCGCATTGAGGTTCTAACTTTTGCAAGCAACAGTATCGTATAAACATAAAAGTCTTTTTCCTATTGTTACCGTTTTTACCTTTTTGTACGCTGCTAGCGCGTACTCGCAGAGCACGAACATTGCTATCGGCACTACAGTTTTGCAGCCTTCGGTTAAACGCATGGGCATCAACTTGGGGACGCTGACCAACTATGACTCCGGGCAAATGTATAAAAATCTGATTACTCAGAACCCGGGCTTTGAAGGGCAGATCTGGAATTCAACCATTCGCTGCGCGTACGGCACAGCGACGAGTTGTACAGACGAAAATCAATGGTCCAGCTGGCCTGCCGGTTTCTGGGCCGGCGCCACTTATCAGTTTTTCTATGGCACGGCGGCAGGCCGGAGCGGGACTGTGGCTTCGTCAAGCGCGCCTGGTTACGGTGCTGGGGTGATCCTAAACTTCGGCGACTCCGGCGTAGTGCCGGCACAAGGCGATTACGTAATTGTCAGGCGGAAAGTGCCGGGCGGGTCTACCGGCGGATGGTTTCCGTATACTTCCGGCAACGGTTTCACCTCAGATAATCTTACCGACTTGCCGCCGGGGACGCTGGGGCAGCAAACTACGGCGCTAACCGCGCCCACTTCGGCTGATTATGCATCTATCTCGGCCTACTTCGATTCCACGGCCGGCATCTCTTTTACTCAACTGAATGGGAACTATCAACTTCAGTTCAAAGCAAAAGGCACGGGTGGATCAAGCACTATCTATGTTCGTGTGGTCCGCTATGGTGGATCGACATTCATAAGCCAGAACGTGACGCTGAGCAGCAGTTGGAACACCTATAACTTAACTTTCGCAGCGGCGGAAAACGGATCGGCAGTCGGCACGGTCGGGGTCCAGTTCAGCACAGTGGGGGCCGATTCCTTCGAATTGGATGATGCCAGTCTGACGCAGACGAACAGCAGCACTAGCAACACGACGGTGTTTAGCGACGGGGTGGTAAATGCGCTGAAGATACTGCAGCCTGGCGTGTTGCGTTACTGGGGCGATAACGGTCAACTGGGCGATACGCTGGACAATCTGCTTACGCCTAGCTTTGGGCGGCAGCGCGCCGGCTTCTCGGCATGGTCAAACCAAGCGAATCAAATCGACTACGGTTTGCATGAGTTCCTGCAGCTATGCCAGTTGGTTGGCGCTGAACCGTGGTTTGTGGTTCCTTCCACTTTTACGACTACCGATACGGCCAATATGATCGATTATCTGGCGGGCAGCACCGCGACTGTCTATGGAGCCAAGCGCGCTGCTTTGGGCCAGACGACACCGTGGTCGCAAGTATTTTCGAAGATCCATCTAGAGTTTGGCAACGAAGAGTGGAACACGACGTTTTCGGGTGGCAGCATTCTTTATCCGGCTCCGTACTCGGGCCGAGCGCAGACGATGTTCGGCATTATGCGAGCGATGCCGGATTATGTAGCTTCCGCGTTCGACCTGGTCATCGGTGGCCAGGCCGCGAACCCGGGGAACAACGGCAGTATTCAAAACGGGATCAACAACAACGATTCCTTCGCGATAGCTGCCTACACCATGACCGATGTGAACAGCTACTCGACCAACGAGCTGCTGTTCGGCTCTACCTTTGCGGAACCGGAAGCGTTGATGTCCAGCGCTAGTTCGACCTCGGCGGAGGGATTGTCGCCGGGATACGTTTATGAAAACTATCAGGCCCTGCAGACGTCGAGCCATCCCGTGCCGATGGCTTTTTATGAGGCGAACCTTTCTACGCTTAGTGGAACCATTACGCAACAAGCGCTTAACTCCTACACGTCTTCTCTCGGAGCCGGTTTGATGGTGGCCGATACTATGCTGCAAGGTTTAAGATCGTTCGGCGTCATCAACCAGGAGATGTTTGCCTTACCGCAATACGAATATACGCGCAGCGACGGCAGCAATGTATTTTTGTGGGGCTCGGTGTTGGACATGGGGAACACGAATCGCAAGCGGCCGCAGTTTCTGGCTTTAGAACTAGCGAACCAGGCACTCAGCAACGGCGCAAGCGAGTTGCAGACGATTCACTCGGGCGCCGACCCAACCTGGAATGAAGCTCTGACAAACAGCGTGCAAATGACAGGCGCGCATTATCTGCAGTCCTACGCTTTTGCAAACGGGACCAATCATTCAGCCATTGTTTTTAATCTGTCGCGGAGTTCGTCAGAAGCCATTACGTTCAGCGGAGTGAACGCTCCTTCGGGCAGCGTGCAGATGCAGCAGTTAACTTCGGCCAATCTTACCGATAACAACGAGGCGGCCAGCGTGGTGAACATCACATCGTCGAGCCTGCCGAACTTCAACGGCGCGAACGGCCTGACGCTGCCTCCTTTTTCGATGACTGTGCTGACATGGGCTGGTTCGGGCGGAGGCCAGGGAACGCCCCCGGTAATCTCGGCCGTTTCAGCCAGCGCGATTACCAGCACATCGGCAACTATTACCTGGACAACGGACCAGGCTTCGAATTCACAGGTGAATTACGGCACCAGCACGTCTTACGGATCGGCTTCGGCGCTCAACTCGTCGCTGGTGACAAGCCATTCAGTCAGTCTGACGGGCCTCACGCCGGGCACGGCCTACGACTTTGACGTAGTTTCGGCAACGTCGGGTGGGCTTTCATCGGCCTCGGCCAACGCGACGTTCACCACTGCACCCAAAGCGCCGACGATCTCTGCTATCAGTGCTACCGGCATAACGGTCAGTTCAGTAACCATCACCTGGACGACTGACCAAGCATCGACATCCCAGGTTGATTACGGAACCACTTCGGCTTACGGTTCCGCCTCAACTTATAGCTCCACTCTGGTGACAAGTCATTCGGTGACTATTACCGGACTGGCAGCGGCAACCACTTATGACTTTGATGTGCTTTCCGCCAATTCAACGGGTGTGTTGGCGACGTCGGGGAATACAACGTTTACAACCTCAACTGCGGGCGGGGGGGCGGCTCCCACTGTCTCCTATGTTGCCTTCTGGGGCATAACGGGATCGGGCGTTACTATTTCCTGGTCAACGAACGTCGCGGCTACGACATCCGTGCTTTACGGGACAACAAGTGCGCTGGGACAGACCAGTCCGCTACAAACAGCCCTTGTGACCAGCCATGGCGTTACCTTAGCGGGTTTGAATCCCCTGACAACCTACTATTTTGAGGCCGAATCTACGAGTGCCAGCGGACTTGCAGGCTACTCTACGGTTTACTCGTTTACGACCCTAAGTTCCGGTCTGCCTGTGATTTCGGGAGTAACGGTTGTTCCCGGCACCGGCAGCACCGCTCAAATATCCTGGACTACTTCGGTTCCCACCACCAGTTACGTCCAATTTGGATCGACGACGGCCTACAACCACTGGTCCACTCTCACAAGTCTGACGACAAGCCCAAATCCTGCGATGGGGTGGGTGCCCAGCGGTACCGTCCACTACCAGCTCGTCAGTACGGATGCGAACGGCAATCAGACGATCTCGCCCGATTATACTTTCCAGGAGCCGTAAACGGAAACAAAGAAGCGCCGCCCTTCCCAGTGACGCTTCTTTGTCGTTTTCTGTCAAAAAAGGGCGGTAAAAGTACTGACATTGACCTAGTACTCAGTGCAATAAGGGCTATAGACATGGCATACTTACGGGGTTACAACTCCATACAGGATTTACATAGATGTTTTTTGCCGTCCGATTTATGTCCAGCCGTAAACGCGCTATCATCTGCCCGCTTTTTGGAGCAGGCAAGTGAAGAATCTGGTTTTCTTTCTGATGTGCCTTCCGGCTTGCGCCACGACGTATTATGTCGCAAATGCCGGCAACGACTCGAATTCCGGAACTAGCGCCAGCGCGCCCTGGAAGTCCGTCGCGAAGGTGAATACAAGCTACTTCAGCGCGGGCGATTCGATCCTCTTTAATCGCGGCGACGTGTGGCGGGAGCAATTGACACCGCCTACCTCGGGGTACTATGGCAATCAAATCACTTATTCCGCCTATGGGGTTGGCGCCAACCCGGTGATCAGCGGCGCTAACCTTGTTACTAGCTGGCAAGGCGGTTCATCGGGAGGCAGCGGCGGCAGCAGTGCGCAAGGGTGCTCGGGTTCGTGCGTTTTCTCGAGTAGCATGGAAACAGCCGGATTCACTGACTGGAGTTCAGTCTATGCACCGGCGGGCGACGGTACGACGGTAGCGCAGAGCAGCAGCGTGGCGCACAGCGGCACCTATTCGCTGCAGATAAAGGGCGGCGGTTCGGACAATCGCGGTGGGCTGAGCGAGTCCTTTACGGCGTTCGGATCGGAAGGTATTCGCTACTTCCGCTTCTACATGTACGTTCCGGCAGGAGCCCTAAAGCCGAACGACCGTTTTCTGATCTTTCAGATCCCCCAGGGCAGCACGAATATTTCCCTGTTTACGGACGGCAACGGGAACGTCGATGGCTTGCAGTATTACGCCAATGGCGGCACTATTGTGCCCTATAACTACAGCGGCCTCAATTTCACCATGGGTGCCTGGAACTACTTTGATGTCGCGTTTAAAGCGGGTTCAGGCGATGGCGGTGGCCAAGTATGGTTGAACGGTACCAGCCTAGGCAGCAATTACAGTCTAAACACAAGCAGCAGCGCGGGCGTAAACAGCATCCTGCTGGGCACGGACTCATTTGGCCATGGACAGGTAGCGGGCGGAAGCATTTATTTTGACGATTTTGAGATTGCCACTACAGGGCCGATTGGACCGACGACTTCCACCACCACCAGCACGAGCACGGCTCCGGCAAACGGGGTGTGGACGGCGAGCCTGCCAACGCAGCCCAACGTGGTGTTCATCGCGGGAAATCCCGGCGTACAGGAATCCACACCATCTCAGGTTACAGCGGCCGGTCAATGGGCTTGGAGCAATGGGACCCTGTACGTTTACAGCGGTACCGGAGCTCCTCCAAGTAATGTAGAGGCGGCGCAGCGCAGTTTTGCGCTCCTTATAGGGCAGACCGGGCCGGGAAGTTATGTTACCGTCAGCGGAATCGATTTCCGCATTTCCAATGGCGATGTAGTTCATATCGTCAACACCACGGGAGACATCGTGAATGGTGGCCTGATTACGGGCGGCTATCAGTTCGGGCTGCTGGCGATTGGAATTTCGGGTGGGTCCCTGACCAACCTTCAGGTAACCAACAATACCGTGTCGATGAACGGGTCGAGCGGTATCGAGATTTCGTCGGGTCATACGGGCGTAACGGTGCAGGGCAATACGGTGTTCGGGAACGCTTCCAACCCGACCTTCACGGGCGACTTTATCGAGATGGGCGGCATTTTGTTGCTGGGTAATGCAAGCACCCCGAATTACGACTTAGTGCAGAACAACGTATCGGATAACAACGGCGTGTATAACGGCAACGAATCGGAGGGCAGCGGCCTCTGGTTCGACAGCATCAGCAATTCCACAATGCAAAACAATGTCTCGTTCAACAACGCGGCGTTTGGGCTTTATTTCGAAAAAACGGTCAACAGTAACATGTTGAATAACGTGTCGTATTCCAACGCGTACGTGCCGGACACCGCCAACATCGCGGCTTATTGTTCTCAGGGCGTTCCATCGTATGGGAATACCATCAGCGGAAACTATGCCTGGGGCAGCCAAACCTGGGGAATAAAGTTAGGTGCTTACCAGGGCGCTGGCGCGACGAAGGTTTATAACAACAACTACACAAACAACATTGTTTTTGCCTCGCAGAGTATCGATCTTTACGCCGATACAGGCGCGGATAACGATGGCGAAAATGGTTTTGGCAATGTGTACTCAGGCAATGGCTTTGGTACGCCGGCGCAGAACTGGCTGTATTGGGTGACGTACGGGTTTATTTCCAACTACGGGCAGTTGGATGCCGCCTATGGTTCCTCGGCCAACAGCAATCAGAGTAACTGGAGCCTGACTCCGGGCGACCAGGAACGCTGCAGCGGATCGTGCATTTTCGCGAGCGGCATGGAAACAGGAAACTTCTCCGACTGGTCGAGTATTTACCGGCCGGCATCGGACGGCACCACGGTGAGCCAATCGAACAGCCTGGTTCATTCCGGCGCGCACGCGCTGCAAATTAGCGGGGGCGGCGTGGACAACCGCGGAGGATTGATCCAATCGTTCGGACAACTGGGCTCGGAAGGGCTGCGCTACTTCCGCTTCTATATGTATGTGCCGACGGGGGCGTTGAAGGCGAACGACAGCTTTACGGTGTTTGAGTTGCCCGCAGGCGGCGGCGCGAACATGTCGCTCGGCACAGACGCGAATGGCAATGTGACCACGCTGCAATTTACGGCGAATGGCAACACGATTATTCCCAGCACATTGATTCCGTTCACCATGGGTCAGTGGAACTACTTTGATGTTGCGTTTCGGGCTGGATCGGGCGACGGCGGGGCCGAGGTTTGGCTGAACGGCAACGGCGTGGGCGGAAGTTTCAGCGTGAACACCAGCGGCAGCGCTGGGGTTTCCAGCGTCCTTGTTGGCAACGATTCTTACGGCCACGGACAGGTGGCTGGCGGGAATATGTTTATTGATGATTTCCAGATTTCGGGCTCCGGTCCGATTGGTGCCGCGACGGTTACTTTGCCGACTCCGTATTAGGACGGGGTTGTCGAGGGCGGGGGCGAGCTATAGAAGCTTCCGCCTGATTATAGCGAGCGTAGGCGACGTACTTCGATCCACCTCAGATGCCACATTCTAGTCTTATTACGTCGTGCCAGGTCGAAGTTCTTCGTCGAGTTCATCCCATGTCCCGCTCAACGGAAAGTCGCCGTCTGGAACTTGTATCGCGGAGATCCGCTTAGACTTCAGATTAAGTCGTGGCTTGGTCCTCGCCGATGTTCCTGCACGACCAGGTCACTCCAGGTATTCAGTAGATTTCACCATGCACCGGAGGAGGCTGCTCCGGGTATGCAGCGAAGGATGCTCGCCAGTTACTCCACCACAGGCGCTCAATAAGAACCCGAAGGCTTAATCACCGCCCGCGCCGTACGCAGCAGAATGTACAGATCAAGCCACAAAGACCAGTTTCTTATATAGTATTGGTCCATCGCCTCCTGGACTTTCAAATCGCCGTTGCTGCGCGCGCCTACCTGCCACAACCCCGTTAAACCGGGCTTGACGTGTAACCGCAGGCTACGAAAATCCGGATCAAACTGCGAGTTGTGATACGCCGGGAAGGGGCGCGGACCTACCAGGCTCATCTCACCCTTCAAGACATTCCACAATTGGGGCAACTCGTCGATACTGGTCCATCTTAGGAAGTGGCCGATGCCTGCAATGATGCGCGGATCGTTGCGCAATTTATAGAAGCGGCTCCATTCGGCGGCCGCTTCCTCGTTGCTGGCCAGGTATTTGGCAAGCATCGTTTCAGCCTCTCGATGCATGGAACGAAGCTTAAGGATGCGGATGGTCTCGCCGTCTTTGCCCTCGCGCTCCTGGACATAGAAGACCTTACCGGGGCTCTTGATCTTAATAATGACCGCGGCGCAGGCGACAATGGGAGCGGCTACAAGAATGGCCAGACCAGAGCCAACAATGTCAGAAGCGCGCTTGATGGTTTGATTCCAGCCATCGAGGAGCTTGTGCTGGATCTCTACAGCCAGCAAACCACCTAAATCGCGCGGTTCCGTCCAAAGACTTGCTATCCCCATCAGGTTGGGAACGATCAGAATGCGCGGGAAAACCTTCGACCAAGAACGCATGTGGGCGATCAGGCGCTCGGGCGGCATGGCGGGGATGGCAACAATGGCATGCTGGGCGTTAAGGCTCTTGGCTACGCGCTCGATTTCATCCAGCGAGCCGACGATCGGAATATCTTCGCAATAAGCTTCATGAATGGCATCTTCCGAAACGCATGCCAACGGGCGATAGCCGAGAATCTTGTTCTCGCGCAGGTTGGCTATGACCCATTGCGCGGTGCTGCCGACACCTATGATGACCACCGGTATGCCCCAGTTGGATTTCAAGGTCAGCAACTTTCCCATCAGCAGGCGGCCGATTGGCGTTATGGCCAGAGACAGAAGCCAAGCCAGCAGGAAGCCGCCGCGTGAATCGGCCCAGCGGTCCTTGGCCATGAACATAGCAGCGGTAAAAAGCAGGAACACCAGCGTCAATGCATGCGACGCGCGTTTCATTTGCGTGACAGCGTTTAACCCGATGCCAGGGTAGAGGCCAAAGAACGCCAGCGCCGCGACCGAAAGGACCGGCATCAGCAGCATGGGAAGTTGCAGTGGTGGAATCTGAGGATTAATCAGAGCCCAGATGCGAAAACCCATGAAAACAGCGAACGAAGTGGAAAAAAGATCGGTGGAGGCCAGCACGAGGGCCATAGAGGTCGGGCTCCAGTCTGCCTTGGGCAGGGGCCGAATGCCAATTTTTGCCTGTGCCGCTGTCGCCATCTTAGACCTTCCTGGCACCGTTTGGCCAACCTGCTTGGCATGCCATGTGACCTAAGATCTGCATGCCGAAGAAGAGGACAAACCTGGGGTTGTTCTTCAAATAGCGTTTCCACAGCCTTGCCGGCTCGGTTATCAGCCGGAAAAGCCACTCGAGACCGGCCTGCATCATCCAACGCGGCGCCTGCGGCTTTGATCCCGAGAGAAAGTCGAAGGCTGCGCCCACGCCGATCATGACAGCTTGGACGTCGTGCATGTGACTGGCCATCCAGGCATCCTGCTTGGGTGAACTTAAGCCGAGAAACAAGATGCTGGCGCCTGAATGCCTGATAGATTCGACAACTGCGAGATCTTCCTCCTCCGTTAGAGGACGAAACGGGGGAGAGTAAGAATAGACAACCTGTAAACGGGGGAAACGCGCCGCTACAAAAAGCAACAGCCTATCCAAGGCTTCAGGAGATCCGCCATAAAAGCCGACCTTCAATCCTCTGGCTTCGGCCATTTTTAACACCAGCGGGGTCAGGTCGGGTCCGTAAACGCGAGAGGCAGCTTTCTGGCCGAGAAGCCTCAATCCCCAAACCAGCGGCATTCCATCCGGAGTTACCAGGTCAGCGCCATTCATCACACCCTGAAACTGCGGCGAATCATAGGCCTCCATCACTTGGCACACGGTGCCTATGCAGACGTAGCGAGACAAGCGCTGCTGCGCCCACGCACCGATTAAACCGGTCGCATGATCATAGCTTGTATGATTCACTTTCATGCCCAGGATGGATGTAAACGGAATCTTAGTATCTGGCAATAAACAATCATCCTCAACAACTGTGCTTATGTGGCGACGTTTACCGCAGAACGAACGTCCCCCGAACGGTAGCCAAAATTCCTGGTTGCAGGATCACCAACTTATCCCGTTATAGAGTAATCCCCAGACGCCAAGAACACCTTAGCCATGACTTCGCTTTTATATTCTTGTACCACGTACAGGTACCTTTCGCACTATGTATACGGTTGCGAAAGTACTTTTGGCGCGCCTCCTTGTATACGCGGCGCTTCAATGGTACGAAACGCTATTTCGCCCATGGCATAGGAGCCATTACTTCGAAGGAAGACGTCATATCGTGTGACGCACCATATTGCTCAGGATGCTGCATGGCGAACACCAACTCGTTTACATGTAAGGACCAGGCGGCAGAGAGCCGGCACGGCCTATTCTCTTTGAGAGAGTCGGCCATTTCTGCCATTCCGCGGCAAAAGTCCATGTGGTTGTGGCCCTTGCTGGAACGAAAACTGGCCGGACGGACTAACGGGACTTTCTTCGGCCCCAGACCGGCCAGGCGGCCCAACTTTGGATATCTATTTTCCAGGCGCATTTTTAACGGCGTGCGAACAGAAGAGTATACCGGCGAACCATAGTGCCAGCAGGCGTCGGTGGAAAGAGTGCCACCATCGCCAAAGATGCGCAAGCGATGATCGTGAGTGGCATAGATACTGCAGGTAATGCGCGCCACCACGCCGGATGTGTATTCGATAGAGGCGACGGCGAAGTCGGGAGCGCTGGCCATGGTAAGGGGCACCTGCTTGTCTTGCATCAGCACGTGCGAGAACGAGGTGATTCGCTTGGCGGGCCCGAAGAATGCCGCCAGCATACCCAGCCAGTAGCCGGCATGTTCGAACGTGCAGCCCACCTCGAATTCATCGATGTACGGCCAGGGCGCACCTGATTCGCTGATCCAGGTTTTGTAGTTGAAGTAGGGAACCGGACCGTCGTCGAGTTCAGCGTAGACAAGGCGCGGCGTGCCGATTGTCTGCTTACGCAGAGCCTTCCAGATGGTTTGCGCCGACTCACCCAATACATTGCAAGGGGCACCCGCCAAGAGTAACTTCTGGGCGGTGGCATAGTCGGCCAGCGCTTGGGCATCGGCCAAGTTTAAAGCGAGTGGCTTTTCCGAATAGACATGCTTGCCTGCGCGCAGGGCGGCCATGGACACTTCAAAGTGACTCTTGGGATTGGTGAGATTGGCTACCAGATCGACAGAAGGGTCTTGTAAAAGCTGCTCCAGCGACTCATAGCGGCGTACGTGATGGAAGTCGGCAAAGCGCTGCGCGCGTTCAGGATTCCGATCAAAGAAGCCGGTAAGCTCAAGCTGCGCATGGTTAGGCAGCGTGCTCATATAGAAGTCTGCTACATAGCCGCACCCTACAATTGCGAATTTCATGCTGTTTAATACGGTAGTCTAAACTACCTTTACTTTTTCTCCCAGCGTGCTCGAATGGCGTCCATGGACTCAAGGACAGCAAGCGTATCGTTCCACGTCATCTCCGAACTCTCGTGCAAACCGGCTTGCAGACAGCGCTGCACCTCGGCGGCTTCGAAGGCGTAGCCGCTGTGCGGGGCGCGTTTGCTCACGCGCTGCACTTTCCGCTGGCTGCGCAAGTCTGCCAAGGCTCGCACGGCGGGATTGTAGCGAAGCTTTGACGCTTTGCGGTAGCCCTGCTTCAGACCGGTTGTGTGCGGGGTGGTTGGCAGCAGTTGGTAACGTTCAGGAAAGTAAAGCGGCTCCTCCAATTGCAGGACCGCGTTGTGCCCATGAATGGCCGCCGCGTTGCTCAACTTTGCCTTCAGACTGGCGGCGATGACAGCCTGCGTTCCTTCTTTGTAATCGAGAATCGCGGCAAATTGTTCGTCTACTCCGTTGGCGGCAAGTTGAACGGAACTCGCGACTCTGATGGGAGTTCCCAGCAACGCCTGTGCCAGCGACAAGGGATAAACGCCCAAATCGAGTAAGGCGCCCCCACCGGGCTGCCGAAAGAGTCGGTTGTCTTCACCAACGAGGTAGGGGAAGCCCAGTTGACCTGAAAAAAATTGAAGCGTGCCCAGTTTGCCTTGCTTAGCAAGCGTCAGGGCGTCGCGCACGGCCGGGGCAAAGCGCATCCACATGGCTTCCATGCAGAAGACGCCGCGGGCACGCGCCAACGCTATAACTTCGCGCGCTTCCGCAGCGTTGAGAGCGAACGGCTTTTCACATAAGACAGCCTTCCCTGCCCCGATTGCTTTCAGGCAGTGCTCACGATGATATTCGTTCGGGGTAGATATGTAGATAACATCAACCGACGCATCTGCGAGCAGCCGGTCGAACTCCGGCAAGGCAGTAGGAATTCCATAGTGAGCGGCAAACTTGCTCGCGCTTTCCTGGGTGCGGGCGGCGACAGCCTGTACCTTCGCACCATCGAGAGACAAAAGGGCTTCCACAAACAACTCGGCCATCGTTCCCGCACCCAGAAGACCCCAGCGAATGACGCTCATATCGATATCCAAACAACGCTACCATGCGGGTGCTTCGACTGCCGTTCACAAATCTTGAAGAAAAAATGAAAAATTTCAAATAACTTGCTCCTCAACCACTTACAACGATTTTTGATCGACGGCCGCCAGCAGCATCTCCGTTAGCCCTGCAACTCTTTGAAGGAAAGAGCGCAAAGGCGGCGGCGGTATCAACTGCTCCGCCGAAGGGGTTAACGAGTTCCTTTAATGGCGGCGCGAAGCCGCGTCCTTTGCGCTGTTGACAGGTAACCCCGGTTGAAAGGAGGAGGCAAGTCAATTTAAAGTTTTTCTAAGCGCGGGTTGCATTTAGGCTGTTGCTTTATCGGTACGTGTCGATGAGAATAATCTGCCTTAGAACTTCTCCCGGCGTTCTGCACCACTTTTCAGAGCTTCCAGCATAACTCCCCCCTCGTCGTTCGACCAGGATCAGGCTGACGTTGGCGCTGCTTTGAGTGCGTAGCACCCTCTAACGATAAATTTCTATGGTTCACATCCAGCATTTGTAAGAACTAGCGTGTGGAAGCCGATGAGACTTTTGTGGCAAGTGAACCCCGAAATCGAAGTTCAAACTTGGGCCACAAAGGCTTCAGCCCATTGCAGCGCGTTTGCCGCCGGTAGGCTCCTCCTCGTGCAAAGCGTTTCTTCGTGGTGGCGTGAGCTTCACAACATTGCTTTGCCCCGCTGGCGGTAACGCCGGGCTTCGGGAACTAACGCTTTAAACAACTTAAGAGGTCTACGTTTTGGAATCGACATTACCACTCTGCCCGAAAAGAAGTCATACCGGCCCTATCCGGTTTAGCACTCATAACCTATTTGCTTTCTTTCTCGTAAATCTGTGTGGCGCGGCATTGTTTGCGCAGAGCACTGATATTTCGATTGGCACAACAACACTGCAGCCATCTGTGAAACGGCTTGGCATCAACCTGGGTACGTTAGATTACTACGACTCGGGCCAGACCACGCAGAACCTTGTGATGAACAATCCAGGGTTCGAAGGCCAGATATGGAATTCAACCATTCGCTGTGCATCAGGCACGGCGACCTCCTGCACCGATGAAGATCAATGGGCAGGCTGGCCGGCTGGTTTCTGGAATGGCGCAACTTTTGAAGTGTTTTACGGAGCGGCAGCGGGCCGCACCGGCACAGTGACCTATTCAACAGCGCCCGGCAACGGACAAGGATTGACGCTGAACTTTGCAAGCCCGGGTGTGGCGCCTGGAACCGGCGACTACCTGATTGTGCGCAAGACGGTGCCAGGGGGCTCAAGCGGCGGATGGTGGCCATCCACTTACGGCAACGGCACCATCGGAGACAACCTGACGGACCTCCCGCCCGGCACGCTGGGCAAGCAAACCGCTGTTTTGAGCGCGCCTACTTCGTCGGATGCAGCTTCGCTATCGGGCTTCTTCGACTCGGTCGCTGGAAAGACTTTCCTTCAACTGAACGGAACCTACCAACTGCAATTTAAGGCAAAGGGCATTGGCGGTTCGAACCAGGTGCAAGTGATGGTGAGCCGCAATGGTGTAGGGACTTACTACAACCAACCAGTCACCTTATCAGGCAGTTGGAATACTTATACGGTGAATTTCAGCGCTGCTGAGAATGGATCGGCCATCGGCATCGCGGGCGTGAATTTTGCGACAGTGGGAGCCGACGCTTTCGAACTGGACGACGTCAGCCTGGTGAAGACCAACGGCGACCCGACGAATACAACTGCTTTCCGCGACCCGGTGGTGAATGCATTACGCACTCTCCAGCCGGGCGTTCTGCGTTACTGGGGCGGCCAGTTAGGCGACACTCTGGATAACCTGCTGATGCCTCAGTTTGGCCGTCAGCGTGCCGGCTACTCGGCCTGGTGGACAGAATCGGATGCCATTGATTACGGCTTGCACGACTTTCTGGTACTGTGCCAGACCATAGGCGCAGAGCCGTGGTTCGTAGTTCCATCAACCTTCTCCACCACGGACGCATCGAACCTGATTGAGTATCTGGGCGGCAATAGTAGCAGCACAGTTTATGGCGCCAAACGCGCCGCGCTGGGGCAGGCAACGCCCTGGACGCAAGTATTCAGCAAGATCCACCTTGAATTTGGCAACGAAGCCTGGAACGGAACGTTCAAAGGCGGCAGCATCGAATATTCAGAGCCTTATGGCGGCCGCGCGCAGACCATCTTTGGCGTGATGCAGGCGAATCCGTCGTTTGCGCCCAACAGCATTGACATGGTGCTGGGCGGACAGGCAGCGTATGTGGGCCGCAACAGCGACATTCAAAACAATTGCAATAACAACACGACTTTCGCTATCGCTCCCTACACCATGAGCCAGGTGGACAGCTATACCGACAACGAATCTCTCTACGGTTCGACCTTCGCTGAACCCGAGGCATTTATGTCCAGCAGCGGGTCGGCGGAAGGACTCACGCCGGGCATGGTTTATCAGAACTACCAGGCTATTCAAGGCTCCAACCATCCGGTGCCGCTGAGCTTCTACGAAATCAATCTCTCGACTCTGGCCGGTGCGATATCGCAGGACGCTCTGAACTCCTACACTCCGTCTCTGGGAGCGGGCCTGATGGTGGCCGACACGATGCTGCTTAGCATGCGTCAGTTCGGCGTCGTCAACCAACAGTTGTTTGCACTTCCGCAGTATTCCTTTAACCGGCCCGACGGCAAGAGCGTTCTCCTGTGGGGTTCGGTTGTGGATATGGGCGTCACCGATCGCAAGCGCCCTCAGTTCCTCGCCCTTCAATTGGCCAACCAGGCTCTCAGCAATGGTGCTGCGATGCTGCAGACCACGCACACGGGTGCGGACCCAACCTGGAATCAGCCTTCAGTGAACTCAGTGCAACTCAATGGAGCGCACTTCCTTCATTCGTTCGCTTTCTCGAATAATGGAACCGGGTCAGTGGTTGTCTTCAACCTGTCGCGAAGCTCGTCTTTGCCGGTTACTTTCAGTGGACCGAACGCGCCATCGGGCACAGTTCAAATGCAGCAGCTAACCTCTGCCAACCCAACCGACACGAACGAAGCCGCCAATATCGTGAACATCGTGCCTTCGACTCTGAACGGGTTCGTGGGATCGTCGGGCCTGACCCTGCCTCCCTACTCAATGACAGTTCTTACCTGGACCACAACATCGAATCCGGCGCCGGTGATTTCAGCCGTGGCCGCTTCGAACATCTCAGGAACATCGGCCACAATTAGCTGGACCACTGATCAGCCTTCCTCTTCAATCGTCAACTACGGAACCAGCAGCGCTTACGGTTCCGCCTCTCCTCTGAACTCTACGCTAACGACTGCCCACTCCGTAACTCTCGCCGGTCTGACGCAGGGCGTTACTTACAACTATCAGGTTGCTTCCGCCAATTCTGCCGGTACTACCTCTACTTCCAGCAACTACACATTTGCTACTACGGCAGCGGCGCCGCCGGTTGTCTCCGGAGTTACGGCCACGGCCATCAGCGCAAACTCAGCCACCATCGTCTGGAATACCGACCAGCCTTCTTCTGCGCTGGTCCAGTATGGAACCACGAGTGCTTACGGTTCAACCTCAGCGCTGAGTTCCTCCCTAACCGCGGCACACGCGATCACGATCACCGGCTTAACATCGGGCACGGTCTACAACTACGATGTCGTCTCTGCCAACGCAGCTGGCAAGTCCACGACGTCAGGAAACTTCACATTTACCACTCTGACCGTGCCGCCGGTTATCTCAGCGGTGAGCGCCACGAGCATCAGCGCCACTTCGGCGACCATCGTCTGGACCACAGATCAGGCTTCGTCGTCGCAAGTGCAGTACGGAACGACGACTTCTTACGGTTCTAGCTCGGCCCTGAACTCTTCGCTGGTCACTACGCACTCAGTAACACTTAACGGATTAACGCCGGGCGCCACTTACAACTACGCTGTGGTTTCCGCTAACTTCGCAGGCAACTCGGCCACCTCCGCTAACTTTAGCTTCACCACCCCGTCGGCCGCTCCTGCCATTTCGGCAGTAACCGCCGGCAACCTAACAACTACTTCGGCCACCATCGCCTGGACGACAAACCAGCCGAGCAACTCGCAAGTCCTGTACGGCGCAACAACAGCCTATGGTTCGTCCACCAGCATCAACTACAACTTGGTCACGGCACACTCAGTCGCGTTGACTGGATTAACGCCCGGCACAACTTACAACTATGCCGTTGTTTCGCAAAACGCCTCCGGCAATACCAGCACATCGAGCAACTTCACCTTCACCACCAGCCCGGCGGCGGCTTCTCCGACCCCCGGTCCGCAGGTAGGCTATGTAGCCTTCTGGGGCATCACGGGATCAAGCATAACCATCTCATGGTCTACCAATACGCTTGCCACGACCGCAGTAGCGTACGGCACAACATCGGCCCTGGGTCAGATGAGTCCGGTGCAAACGGCCTTAACCGCTAATCACGGAGTCGTTTTGACGGGCTTGAACGGCGGAACCACCTATTACTTCGTCGCTCAGTCTACCGATGCTAACGGTAATACTGGTTCCTCGACGATGTATAGCTTTACCACGGCTAATACAAACCCGCCGGTGATCACCGGCATCAACGTAACACCGGGCAGCGGCAATACCGCTACCATCAGCTGGACCACCAACGTGCCGGCGGTGAGTTGGGTCACCTTCGGGACGAGCACCAGCTACGGACACTGGTCGCAGTTCACTTCACCCACAACCAACCCGCAACCTGCAATGGGGTGGGTTCCAAGCGGCGTGGTTCACTATCAACTGCATAGCGTAGACTCTTCCGGACATGAGGAAGATTCGCCGGACTACACGTTCGTCGAGCCTTAATCCTTAAAGCAAAACGCCCGCAACAAAGCGCCAGCGACGGACCCAAGTCCGTGCTGGCGCTTTCTTTCTTTTTGGGAACATCAGGCGTCTGTGACCGCGTAAGAACGCCGCGGATCGTCGACGCAAGAGGAGCCAAAGTAACAATCTGAAGATAGGGAATGGCGCGGTCGCGAGGGATGCCTGGTCTAAATCGCAGTCGAAAGACTCGGCAATTGCGGCCGGCAATTTTCAGGATGACCCCAACAGAGGTGGCATCCGTCTGCGGAATATGGCGAGAATCCAATAGCCGATCATGACACCGAACGCGTTTAATAGTATGTCGTCGACATCGAATATTCCTACACGGAACAAGACTTCTGTTCCTTCCATAGCAAGACCAACGGCAACCGCGAGAACGAGCGAGCGTCGCCATGCCAGGCGTGGAGAGACAAGCGAAGCGAGCAATCCTACCGGCGTAAAAGGGAAGATGTTCCCGAGTAAATTTACCGCCGCTATGAAGCGATTCGGACGGCCGTTCAGAAAAGGCCAGATGGTATTGAACGGCGTGAAGTTTCCCGGACCAGTGTGGGTGCCGTTGAACTTCAGCCTCAGATGGCCGATGTGAATCATAGGCGCGGCCTTGAACACCACGAGTGTGATCAGAAGCGCGCTATAGCCAATGAGAGCGCACAGTGCGACCCAACGCATTCTTTTCACGAAGATCACTCACACCAGACTCCAGCCAGTGTTGCCTCTTTCTTCATCTAGCGCACTTGCAGTAAGAGCTAAGATCGGCCCTCCACCATACGGTCGGGCTTAGTCTAAATGGCCGCTGCAGCATGGTAACCATCCATCCGGGGAATCTGGCAATCCATCAGCACTAGGTCAAATTGCTGAGCTTCCAACGCGGTCGGTGCGAGCACTCCGTCGTCCGCCAAATCACATTCGCAACGCAGCATCTTAACGATTCCCGGCTGAGAGCCAGGGCTTTGTCCCACTTGTTTTTGCTGCGCGATGTCCTGTTTAATCCCCAACATGCGAAGCGGCGTTTCGTCGGCCTCAGAGCGGGCGTCAGCCCTGGTGCGAAAAGCGTTCCTTCATGCGAAGGAAAACCGATTCGTACCAGCGGAAACTCGCCTGCGCCACAAAGTAAGTGATCACCGATCCACATCCGAAGAGCGCAATCGGGGGAAGCGGGGCCGCTTTCCTTAAGAAGCCAAGACAAAGCTGGTGCAGCATGTACATGCCATAACTGACGCGGCCGATGGATTGGAAAGGCTCCCAGTCAAAGAACCACGCCAAGGCGTGATCGGGGCGGATGACGGAGGAGACCACCAAGCAGGTCATGGCAATTGAAAGCGGAAGTTCGTGGGCGTTGATCCAGGCCAGAATCATAACAGCGGCCAGCCAGAGAAGACTGCAAGCCCTGGGATAAGTTATAGCAGCTATATATTTAAAGCTGATAGGGTTGTCTAACGCATGTGCCGCCAGGACGCCAAGAACAAGCGGGGCCGAGATCTTGGCAATAACGATTCCCAGCGGAAAGAAGCCGGACGCCGTATGAAGCGCTAGGGCGACTAACAGAGCCGGCACGGCGAAGGAGCGGAAATACTTCTCAAGTGAAGGAACCACTAAGTAGAACTGCTCCTCCGTTGCCAGTGACCAGGAGTAGTAGAAAATGACCTGCGCGCCTAGCGGAACAAACCAATTGGAGGTGTAGGTGGCAAAGAAAGGAAGATTGTGGAAGAATTCCATGCCAGCCTGGGTATGCCGTTGCGTGGCAAAGACTAGAACCACATAAACCAGCAGGACAGCGTAATAGAGCGGAAAGATTCTCAGCGACCGGCGCGCATAGAACTTGGGAAGAGAGATCTCGCCGAACTTGCGCCGCTCCCTTAACAGCAAAGTAGTAATGAGAAAGCCGCTGATGGCAAAAAAGATCTGGACGCCTAGGAAGCCTTTTCCAATTTCGGTGGCATGATGCCAGATTACGGCTAGAATACTGAAGCAGCGCAGGCCGTCAAGCGAAGCAAACTTCTTGATCTTTAGGAACTCGGCGTGTCGACTGACATGGACATCCGCAGGACTGGATAAAACTGAACTCATTCTCTTTCGTATCGTATACAAGACTCATGTGTGCGCCATGTGCTTTACGATCTCACTCCGCTCCTTAAATAAATCCTCATCGTTAAATCGCTTTCCATTAGCTGCCGCCTGTGACAGCAAGCGCCTCAGTTCGCTTCGCCTGCCAGATAGTTCAGCAATTCTTTCGCCAAGAGCCTGCCAATCGTGCATGGGCACGTACGATCCGCCTCCCCGCTCGACCGTCAAATCCTGGGCGAAGGCATTATCATATCCCACAATCGCGGTGCCGCAGATCAGGGCCTCCAGCAAACAGCGCGGAGATTCGGGTGTAATGTGGGTGAAAAGCATCAGGTGTGAGTTGCGCAGGCCTTCGAGCAGGACTTTTCGATCGGACACGAACCCGGCCAGGTTCACCATGCCATTTAGCCCAAGAGCGTTGATTTCAGCCTCTACCTTGGGGCGCAACTCGCCGTCGCCATACCAAGTGGCGCTGACGGCGACGCCTTTATCGCGTGCACGGCCAATCGCCTTTACCCACTCAAGCGGAGCTTTCATCTCAGCCATTCTGCCGGCATAGGCGATGCGCAGTTCGTTCGAATTGCACACTTCTTGCAGTTTAACTTCCATTTCCTGAGCGGAAATGGCGTCTGAGGGTTTCGTGTGCACGTCGTGCACGATGTGGTTGTTCTTACACCAGGGTGAATACGCGGCATAACATTCCTGCCCATGCCACAAACCGGCGGCGCAAGGGGTAATGACATACCGATGATAGCGGTCCATCAGATCCGCTTCGATTCTCTTCTTCCAGGCACGCGGGCCGGTGCTGCCTGATGCCAATTTGCGTAGAAGCTGCGATTCAACGCGATCGGTATGGATAGCATAGGGGCGCCCTTGTTTCTTCGCTTCGACGGCCGCGAGTGCCGCCCAATCGCCTACGAGCCCGCCAATGGCGAACTGCAAATACTCGCAGGCTTTGATTTGCTCCGCCAGAAGTTTGCGACAGCGCGGATAGTTCCGCACAAAATCTTTGATTCCATAGGCCCAGGGCAGAGGTATGCAAGTAACGCGATCGTTCAGGACACTGGTGGTGTCCTCCCACACAATGGTCTTGTCCGCCTGCGCAATCTCCTCAGGCATTACTGGCGCAGCGGCAACAACCTTTGAGAAATTGTCCGCCCAGCGATTCAAACCATTGCACGCCTGCGCTTCAAAGAGGAGCCTATTTCCTTTCAGGCGGAACGGGACGGGCAGTACAAGAAGCATGCTCCCCGGAACAAACGAAGCCACTGAGTCGATTACCATTCTTAATTCAAGCGGAGTGTACAAGCCAATTGTGGTACTCGCGACTGATTTTTCGCAATATACTCGTGTACTGGCTTGTTCTGGGAGCGAGAGACGGACTAAGCGACCTAATCCGTCGGATGGAGCAGTAGCTTAAGGTTCGACGAATGTCTGGTCGGGCCAGAATGTCTGATTTCCGTAAATGTCGGTACTAACCAACTGGTAATGCACGACGCCGCTAGGTACGTGTCCCATCGCCGGCGTGGGATTAGTAGTCAAGCTGGTAGTAGACGACCACTGGTTATAGGCAGTGGTCGGACCGAACTGTACATAGCTATAAGTGGGTGTGGAAGTTGTCCATGAAACGAAGGCCGTATTGCCGCTGCCCGGAGTTACTGTAATGGCTGAGATCGACGGTCCGCTGGCACCTGTGGACGTGGTGAAGGAGTAAGTTGACGAATAGCCGGTGTTGCCGTTGGCATCGGTCGACTGGGCCACGAAATAATAGGTCGTGGAACTCTTCAAGCCGGTTAAAGTCACTCCGTGATTATTAGTGAGAGTGGTCTGAACGGGTGTCGTTTGGCCCAGGGCAGGACTTAAGCCATAGGACACCGCAGTGGTTGCAACATTATCAGTGGACCATGAAATGCTAATGCCGGAAGCATTCACACCCCACGAGTTCAGATATAAGAGAACCGGGCCATTGCTGGACGAGGCGGGAGTTGAGGCGGCGGGAGGGGGAGTGGCGGTGCTACTGCTGGAGCCTCCCGTAGTGAAACTGTAGGTGGCGGAATAGCCCGTATTTCCGTTAGAGTCAGTAGACTGAGCTACAAAATAGTACGTTGTCCCGCTGGCTAAGCCGTTGAGCACGACTCCGTGGCTTACCGTGAGCCCAGTTTGGACGGGGGTTACCGTCCCTAACGCAGTGCTAGTACCATACGCTACGGCAGTAGTAGAACCCACATTTGTGGACCAGGAAATCGAGGCACTGTTGCTGGTGATGCCCCACGACAGCAGATACGAAATCTGCGGTGGAGGACCAGTACTCGCGGAGGCACTGGAACCGGTGGTGGTTTGCGTGCTGCTTATAGTGGTAAAAGTATAGACCGTAGAAGTACTGGAATTGCCGTTTACATCGGTGGCATTGCAAACGAAGTAATAGGTTGTTCCACTTGCCAGGCCGGTTAAGGTAACGCCGTGGGAAACCGTTAAGTAACTTTGCACAGGCGTTGTTGTACCTAACGATGTCGTAGTGCCGTAGGACAAGGAAGTTGTCGCTGGGGAACTGGTAGACCAGGAAACGGTAATTCCCGACGTGCTGACGCCCCATGACACTACGTACGAGATGGCTGGTCCGGCGCCAGACGAGGAACCAGTCACCGGCGGAGGGGCTGCTGCCGCGGCCGGTGACGTCGCGAAGGTGAAGTTGCTGGACGCAGCAGAAGTTCCGGCAGAGTTAGCCGAAACTACCGAAAAGTTATAGGTCGTGCCGGCCGCGAGCCCGGTGAGTGTCACCGAGTGAGTTGTAGTCAGCGAACTGCTGGCGGCTGAACTTGAACCATAGGCGGTGGTGGTTCCATAGAAAACCTGGGATGAAGATGCCTGATCTGTGGTCCAGGTAATTGTGGCGGACGATGTGGTCAGGCCGCTCGCAGCCACTGCGGAAATGACCGGCGCCGGCGTAACTACGGGCGCGGCTGCGGTGGTTCCACCCCAAGTCAAAACAGTCATAGAATAAGGCGGTAAAGATAGGCCGGAAGAGGCATTGAAGCTGTTGAGCGTCGACGCGGTGATATTCACTACGCTTGAGTTTTCGTTGGTATCTGTTGGGTAAGCAGAGGTCAACTGCTGCATCTGTACGGTTCCGGAAGGAGCATTAGAGCCGCTGAAGGTAACGGGCAGCGCACTGCTGCGGGACAGATTGAAAACGATGGCCGAACGGCTGCTCCCGTTAGCGAAAGCAAAAGAATGCAGGTAGTGAGCGCCGTTGAATTGAACGGTGTTCACCAACGGCTGATTCCAGGTGGGATCAGCTCCACTGTGCACGGTCTGCAGCATAGCTGCTCCGTTGCTGAGGGCTTGGTTGGCAAGCTGAAGGGCCAGAAACTGCGGTCTTCTAAGGTTCGCCGAGCCCATATCAACAACCGCGCCCCAAAGCAAAGCGGTAAGGCCGTCGGAGCGCATGAAGTTGTATTGCGGGAGCGCAAACAGTTCCTGATTTACCACACCGAAATTACGCAGACTGAGCAGCATGGTATCGGCAACCATCAAGCCGGCGCCCAAACTTGGCGTGTAAGAGTTCAGCGCCTGCTGGGATATAGATCCAGATAGCGTCGCCATATTGATCTCATAAAAGCTCATGGGAACCGGATGTGAGGAAGCTTGTATGGCTTGGTAATCCTGCAGCACTTCGCCTGGAGTCTCACCTTCGGCGGTGCCGCTACTGGACATGAAGGCTTCCGGTTCTGCGAACGTGGAACCGAACAAGGATTCGTTGTCGGAGTAGCTATCCACCGTGCCCATAGTGTAGGGCGCTACCGCCAGCGAGTCGTTATTGTTCATAGCATTCAAAATGGCGGTGTTACGCGCGGCGTAGGCCGCCTGGCCGCCAGCGACGAGGTCAAAATTGCCAGCCACAAAGTTAGGATTCGAGCGAAAGATGCCGAAGATCGTCTGGGCGCGGCTCCCGTAGGGTGCCGCATACTCGATGCTGCCGCCTTTGAAGCTTCCATTCCACGCTTCGTTACCGAACTCCAAATGAATCTTTGAAAATACTGAGGTCCAAGGCGCGTTCTGCCCGAGGGCGGCTCGTTTGGCGCCATAAGTCGATGTGGAAGCTCCAGCAAGATATTCGATCAGGTTGTTGGCGTCGGTTGTACTGAAGGTGGAGGGTACGACAAACCAGGGTTCGGCTCCAATTGCCTGGCACAGCCCGAGAAAGTCGTGCAAGCCGTAGTCAACCACGTCCGACTCGGTGTACCAGGCGAGATAACCGGACCTCTGCCGCCCGAACTGCGGTTGAAGGAGGTTATCCAAGGTGTCACCCAGTTGGCCACCCCAATACCGGAGCACCCCAGGATTCAGCGTCCGTAGTGCACTGACTACTGGATCGCGAAAAGCCGTCGTGTTCGTCGGATCGCCGTTGGTTTTGACAAGGCTGACGTCATCCAACTCAAAGGAATCGGCACCAACAGTTGCGAAGCTGACATCTGCAATACCAATGGCGGAGCCGTTTTCGTAAGCCGAAAAATTGATGTTATAGGTGTTCCAACTGTTCGTGAGGTTTACCGGCTGGCTAACGTAAGTGGCTACACCTGTTCGGCTTATCACCACCTGGATTTGGTTTGACCCGCCAATACCTTTTGCCTTGAACTGCAATTGGTAGGTTCCGTTCAGCTGCAGAAAGGTATGTCCCAAGACGGAATCGAAGAAGCCGCCAATGATCGCCGAGTCGCTGGCCGTAGGAGCGGTAAGGGCGATGGTCTGCTTGCCTAACGTTCCGGGAGGTAAGTCTGTGAGATTATCGCTTATCTTGCCATTGCCCGACGTCGAAGGCCACCAGCCTCCGCTGGCTCCGCCTGGCACGGTTTTGCGGACGATTAGATAATCGCCTGCCGCCGGAGCTACACCCGAGTTTGAGAAATAGAAGGTTCCGCCGGAGCCGTTAGCGGCGGCAGTCGAACTGGTTATAGTGCCGGTGCGACCGGCGGAAGTTCCCCAGAAAACTTCATAAGTGGCGCCGTTCCAGAACCCGGCAGGCCAGGCGGACCACTGATCCTCATCAAGACAGCTGGTGGCCGTGCCGGAAGCGCAGCGTATGGTGGAATTCCATATCTGCCCTTCGAAGCCCGGATTAGACATCAGCAGGTTCTGAGTGGTTTGCCCGGAATCGTAGTAATCCAAAGTACCCAGGTTGATGCCAAGGCGTTTAACCGAAGGCTGGATAGTAGTCGTGCCAATGGCTATATTCGTGCTCTGAGAAAAAATGGTAGTTGGTACGCCAAAAGTAAGAAAAAATAAAAGTGCATAAGTTCGGGACCGGAGGGATCCCCAATTAGTGGCGCGCTGCAGCGTCATTTCCAAAACATAGACCTCGTTCTTTAATGGCCGTAAGTTACCCCACGAGGGCATGGCATGTTTAAGCGTCTAAGGAAGTCTTGCCAGTATAACTCATTTAGTTTTATGAGCCACACTAGTCCTAGTATATGCCTCGCTAGTAGTCTTACGAATTCCTTAGAGATGCGGTCTTTTCAATAAACCTTTCAAAAAAGATTCAAGAAAAAATCTCCGCGGGCTGGGTGTGCTCAATGCAAGTTGAGGGGCTGAGACCAAGGAAAACCAGCGAGATTGCGTAGGAAGAACAGGCCAGCGGTACCGGCGACAAAAAGCAGGGTCATTTCCAGGTCCTGGCGGAGAGTTAAGAGGTTTTCTCGCCACAAACCGAACAAATTACAAAGGTATACCGGGAAATCGCTAAACGAGATGATCCAGACGGCTCCGATCAGGCCCCAGATATGGAAGGTGGAAGGCACAACCAATAACAAAACCGAGGCAGTCAGGATATACCCAACTACGTTGTAGCTTAATTTCCCCAACATAGTCAGGCAGGGCGCACTGGTGCTGTAGAGAATGGTGTGCCACAAACCAAGCGCCAAAATAGGTACCATCCAGGCAGCGTTGTGGTACCGCTTATCGTACACATGGAGCAAAAACAGGTCGGAAAAATTCACTCCGATCGCCAAGAGAACCGCTCCGGCCAGCAGCACCATGCGGCGATATTTTATGACTACGGCACGGAACTCGCCACGCTCCAGGCGACTGAAACCGGATACAAACGGCAACCCAACGTATCCGCGGAACGCCATAATCACCTGACGCGGGATATCGGCCAGGGCGAAAGCTATGCCGTACAAACCTAACGTTGTCATGGAAACCAATTTGCCTAGAACCAGGCGGTCCGATTGCGAAGCCAGGAAGGTTAGCGCGGTGGAGGCGAATATCCACTTACCGAACGCGAGCAATTCGTGGACGATCTCTTTATTCCAGGCAAAGCGGTTGCGGTAGTTGGGGATCAGCATGTGGCTGACGACCAGGCGCGCGGTGTCGGAAACCAGGCGGCCGATGACCAGCGCCCAAACGGTAGGGCTGATCAGCGCGGCCACTACCGTGACAATCAACTGCACTACCTGCACGAACAACTCAAGCAGCGCCACCTTGCGCACTTCCATGTGCTTGTTGAACGTCAGAATACTGGTGGAAGCAAAGCCGGTGATAACCAGGCTTAAGCCCAGAACCGGAGTGAGCGTCAGAAGTTGCGGGAGCTTATAAAAATGCGAAAAGGGCCAAGTCAGAATGACGCAGATCAGCCACAGTCCAACGCCGCGCAACACCTGCACCGTCCAAACCGTGTTCAGATAATGGGGATCGTCACCCTTTTCGCTGCGAATGACGCTAGGGGCTAGGCCGACGTCGGAGAACAGCGTGAGACCGATCATCAGCGTGTTCAGCAGCGCCATGAGCCCGAAATACTGGGGCAGGAACAGGCGACTGAGCACGACGCTGCTGCCGAGGCGCACAATTTGGCCTCCGGCGTAGGCAACTATGGTCCAAATAGCCCCGCGGCCCGCCTTCTTGACAAGCGAAGAATGGTTTACTTCGGCTGGGGTATCACTGGTATCGGTAACGGGCATTTAAATCCTGTTCGGGCTGATGATCTGGTGCATTGGCAGTGTCATTCATATCGGGCAAAAGTGAGGATCTTGGACGTTTCAGACCGTTTTGTACGAAGCTTCATCAGGAACCACCTGAGGACGCGCGGCGCGGATAGGCACGGCCGGCACCCCTACCACCGTAACGCCGGCAGGAACATCGCGCGTCACCACCGCATTGGCGCCAATGGTGGCATTGTTACCGACGTTAACGCCGGGAAGAATGGTGACACCTCTACCTACCCATACCTGCGTCCCGATCGTAATAGGAGACGCAAGATGGGCGCCATCGCGCATGGCGCCGTTCGCGTCGCGCAAGTGGTTGGCGTCACGAATGCTGGTGTACTCGCCTATCATCGATCCAGTGCCGATGCTCACTCGCGAATAGGAGACAATATGCACTCCGCGCGAGCAAACGACATTGTCGCCGATGTCTATGGAGCCGCCATCCGCTGTCTCCAGATACAGCCCCGGATAGAGCAGCAAGTTCTTGCCGAAGCGGATGTCTCCAGTGCCGCGCACCTCGGCTGTTCCCATAACCACCACGGAGGTGTCTACCGGGTACTGCACACAGGCGCTCAGCTTTAGATAGGCGGCCATGCGCTTCAGATTTTCGAGAAGCGGGATGAAAAGCCGGACGATGGGCACTAAAATCGCTCTCACCGTGGTCTTTATCAGGCCTCGCATTTTCCTATTATCCTTTCCGCCGATTTAGAACGCCTTCGCTGATCGCCGCACCTCCGGCCCGTCGGCCCAAAAGTGCAGGCCAACATTGTAACGAGAGTCGCCGTTACGCGCTTTTCTTATATTCGATAAGCTCGCTGCGCCAATTCCTTCTGGCATTCTTCCAATAGCGCAGCTGTCCCATAAAAACCGGGATTTGCTGGAAGTGCGAATGAATGGCAAACAGCAGGAGGGTCGCAGGCGAAGCGGGCTTACTTCGGGCCTTGTAGGCGGTCCGCACAATGATGGCTATAGCGCAACCCCCAAGCGCGAATAAAACCAGCCACGAGTGCAGAAGCAGCGCCGCCAGTAGAGCCACGGCAGGCAGTGTCATATACGCCGAAGCCTGCACAACATTGGTGCGCGACGCTGACTGCCAGAGCGGATCGCCCGAATTCTTGTGGCGTGCCGCAATCTCTGCATAGGCATGACCAGCCCGGAAGGAGTGGCGCCAATACTGCCGGAAACTGACCATGGCAAAGTCATGACCGGTCATCGGCACGTCAATATGGGGAATCAATCCGCCATGGGCGCGGATGCGATGACAAAGGTCGGGCTCTTCGCCCGCGACGAGGTCAGGATTGAAGCCACCGGCCTGCTCCAGCGCCGAGCGGCGCATAACGGCATCGCCGCCGCAGAATTCGGTTAGGCCCGGAGGATAAACCCAGTTCAAATCAAGCACGCGATTGAACAGAGAGGCTTCGGGATGAAGTTCGCGGCGATGACCCCAGACGACGGCAACCTGCGGATTTTCAAACTCGGCCAGGGCTTTGGTGACGAAGTCGGGATGAAGCACGGTGTCGCCATCCAGAAACAGGATGAACGGCGCCACAGCAGCCTGCCAGCCGGCGTTGCGGGCGCGCGCCGCCGACATGCGGCCGCTGGTGATTTCAATCACCTTGGCTCCAAATTCGGCTGCCTTTGCGGCTGAGCCGTCACTCGAAGCCGAGTCTACATAGATGATTTCGAACAGGCCAAACGGGTGCGCCATGGCACTGACCGATTCCAGACATCGAACCAGCCGCGCGCCTTCGTTACGGCCTATGACGACAACAGATAGAGCTGGATCCTGCATGGCTACCAGGGGCGCGGCGGAGACATGCGGCCGCCGTTGGTTTCCTTCCAGGCTTGCTTCATCAGTTGGCTGACTGTCTGGCTTTCAGCCGCCTTGTCCTGGCGCTCCTGACTGCTGCTCAGGCTGTTGCGCCAACGCCGCGCCAGATGCCACCAGCGTTCCATCAAATAAGCGAGAAAGGCGAAGTTTCCATGATGCTTGCGATAGTAGAGCAGGGCGCTCCGCATTCTCCACAGCGTTAGCTGTGAGCCTGAACGCGACATTACCGCTGAGGCGATCGTTTTGGAAGATTCTCCGCCTAGATGGACGATAACAACGTCGGGCCAATAGACGACCTTCAAACCCAAAGCCTTGATGCGGCGGCACAGGTCCACTTCTTCGTAGTACAGGAAGAAATCTTCATCGAAGATGCCGGCGTTTTCCAGCGCCTTCGGACGGATGATGGAGAAGGCGCCGGGCACCCAATCTACTTCGGCGGTTTCCATCGGATCGCTCCAGGTGCGGTCGGCGCGTCCGAAGAAGCGCGAACGGGGAAACTTACTCGACAAGCCTGAAAGCGTCAGAAAATCATTTAATAACGATGGGAAGCAACGTGCGGAGGGCTGCCAGGTTTCTGTGGGACCGATGAGCCGGCCGCCACCTAAGCCCACGTCCGGGTTCTTCTCCATGTGGTCGATGGCGCGGCGCAGCGCATCAGGCCGCAGGAAGGCATCGGAGTTCAAAAGAATAATGTAGCGGCCGCTAGCCTCGAGCAGCGCACGATTGTTGGCGGCGCCGAATCCTAGGTTCACTTCACTGCGGATCACCTGAATATCGGGATACTCTGCCTCCAGCATCTCGACGGAACCGTCTTTGGAGGCATTATCGACGACGATGATTTCAAGTTTTAAGCCTTCGGCCGATTCCTTCAAATGCTGGAAGCAGCGGTGCAGAATCTCGCGCGTGTTGTACGAGACGATCACCACCGACAGATCGCACTGTTCCTTTTTCTTGACGAGCTTCAATTCCGAAGCCCGAGACGTCAAAGACGGCACTGAAAAATGTCCCCCAATCCCTTGACACTTTGCTCTAGAACGTAGCTCTCCTGGACCCGCATGCGGCCCGAGAAACCGAGCCGGTGGCGCAGTTCGGGGTCGTCAATCAAGCGCGCCAGCGCGCCGGCGAGTTGTACTTCGTCGGAAGGCGCCACCAGTAGCCCGTCGACATCGTTGCGAATTAGTTCCGGGATGCCCGCTATGGTGGTACTCACGCACGGAATCTCCATCGCCATTGCTTCCATCAGCGCGATCGGAATTCCTTCGGCAAAGCTGGGTAAAGCGAAAATATCGGCCTGTTCCAAAGCCTGTCGTACACGGCCGATACCTACTGCTCCTTCAAAAACGACTTTGTTTGTTATTCCGAGACGAGCCGCGGCCGCTTCCAGGCTTTCGCGGTCGGGTCCTTTGCCGATGAGGCGCAACCTCACATCACGGCCTTCGCTGACAAGGCGTTCAAAGGCCGCCAACAGAATGTGCTGGCCCTTCGCCGCCACCAGCCGTCCTACAGAAATGATTTCAACGGGACCCGGGTGAACCGAGCGCCGAGCCGGAGCAAACTTTTTGGGATCGACGCCCAGGCGCGACAGCACCAGCTTGTGCCACATCGAAGACGGGCAAAGCATCATCAATTGGCTGATGCCGTAGGAGCTGATGCATATAACCAGGCTGGCTGTTTCCAGCTTTTCACGCAGATAAAATTTGCTGACATCCCAGAATTCATCCGGCCCATGCAGCGTCAGCGAGAGAGTTATCGGAAAAGTGCGGGCGACAATCATCGCCACGTTCGCCACCGCGCCGCCAAAGTGAGTATGCAGGTGCTTGCGTCCATGTTTCCGCATCCACATGCCCACAATCAGCGCCTCGAGGAAATAGAAAATCCGGATGACGCCGCCGCCCAGCCGCAGCGTGAAATACAAGCCGCGCAAAACGCCTAACGGATTCAGGACCATGGCGGAGAAAATGGCCTTAAGCCAGGCAAAAAGGCCCGCACCCTTGACATAAAAGGTATTGGCCTGCTCAGCACGCTCCACCGGCTCCATTTCGGCTTGCGGTTGATCGCAGGCATTGATGGACGCGGTGACGATGTCAAAGCCAAGCTTTTTCAGTCCGACGATTTCATTGAGGACGAAGGTCAGCGAGTAAGCTGGATAGCCGCTCAGCAGATAGGCGATCTTAGTGCGCGCCGGTGCGGCGTGGCTCGAGACCGGTTCCGATGCCGCGGCTACTTCGGCGACTGAACTCATAGGCTCCTCGCGCGCAGACAGTTAGTTTGGTAGCAGGAAAATCTCAACGGCAAGCGTGCTACCACCCCACCCAGGTTCCGGAAAGACCAGCCAGCTGGCGCTGCATCGCCATGTATTCTTTCAAGTCGCGGCGCAGCGAACGCCCGGCGCGTTCCACGCGTACATCCTGCAGAATGACGCCGATAGCAGGAACATTCAACCGTTCCAGCAGACGCGCGCCGCGCAGCAGGTCGGGCCGCGTGTTCATACCCGCCTGCACGACAACCAGGGTCATGTCGGCTTCGGCCGCCAGACGTTCGGTTTCGGCCGAGAAGACCAGCGCTGGAGCATCCATCAAAACGACCGAACAGTCTTCCAGGTCCTCGGCGAGGGAAACGCCCGGGCCGATCAACCTGGTTTGGCCATTGGCCTGGCGAAACTCCGAATCAAGCCGCCGGCGTCCCGGGCGAACCGTAACATTGATCTTGTGGTCGCCAAGCTGACGTGCGATGTCGCGCATTAATGAGGGCGGCACCGGCTGTTTCAGCCCGGTCAAGAGGACCGTTCTGGCACCTTCGGCAATGCCCCGTTCAATGCCCGCGATCAGCCGCCGCAAATGTTCATCGGCAAAGGCCTCAATTTTTGGAGTACGGGAAATGGTCATGCCCACCACCGGGAATCCAAGAATTCTTTCGATGCTGGCAGGGTCATAGATACGGGAATCGAGCAGGTCGAGCGCTACAGGAAGCGCCAGTCCGAAGAATAAGGCGGCGGCAAATACAGTCGCCAACGCTTTCATCCGCTGGCTCTTGAGCGGCCACTCGGGCGGCTGAGCGCTCGAAAACACACGCATGGCCCCGCCTGTGGAGTTGCGCAGACTGATGTCTTCAAGCTGGCTCTCAACGCGCGTCAAATGCTCCTGAATTCTGGCAATGTCGGCATTCACAATTTCCGCCTGACCAAGATTTCTAGTCATGTTCGGAATGTTGGCTGTAGCCGCATTAATCTCCTCAGTCAAATCGTTTTCCACCCGGCGCGCCTCTTCCACCTGGGCCTTGTATTTTGCCAGCAGCTGTTGAGAAACTTTGGGAACTCGATCGCCGCCCGGTCCGCGCTGCAGTTCGGCATCGATAGAAGCCAGTTCCGCTTCGGCCTGTTTACGGTACGGGTGCGACGGAGTCATCGATTTAATGCGTTCCCGCAGTTCAAACTGCCGCTGCAGCAAAGTAGACGTGACAGAAGTGGTGGCGGGATTTGAGCTGGCAATCTGCTCGGCATCGGAAGCCAGAGTGGACTGTCCCTCTTGCAGGTGTTCTTCTGCCTGCACACGGGCGGCGTGCGCCGCCGACAGGGACCGGCGCAACTGCACCAGAACTTCGTCGTCTGGAAGGATGGTGTTCTGGTGAAGGTTGACTACCTGCAAAGACTCAGACAGGCGCGCGCGCAACTCCAATTGCTGCTGCAACTCTTTCTGCAAAGCGGCCTTTTGAATGTATAAGACAGAGCCGCGATCGGAACGTCCCGAAGCGTCGGGCCGCGTTCCCGCTTCCAGAAAGCTGGCCGCGACGGTATTCACAATAGCCGCCGCCATGCGCGGATCGGCATTGGTGATTTGAATGCTAACTTCGTAGCTGTCCGGTACGCGCTGAACTTCCAGCGTCTTACGCAGGCGGTCCACAGCGTTTCGTTCGTTCTCGCCTGCAAAACGCCACGGAGTGCCCTTGTTAGCCAGTTGGTGGATGGCGTCGCTCAGCGTGTCGTAATGCAGAATCGACATGATCTGCTGGTTGACAAAAGTCGGATACGGTTGCGCCGCCACGCCATCGCCGGCGTCATCCCTTGCCATATCAGGCGGAACGTAGATGGTCGTCTCGGCCTGATAGACGGGCCGTATTGTTTTATAGGCCCACAGCGTCCCGATACCTACGATCAGCAGGAAGACAAACACGGACAAACGCCAGTGCCGCTCCAGGCTGTCCATTAAGTCCAGTTCCATTCCGTGTGTGGGAGCGGCTGGGGGTGGCGGCGGCTGATTTCGATAAACCGCTGCCGAAGAGTGGAGAACCAGGGCTTTATCGCTGTCAGGCGCTGGTGATTTGCGAAGCATTGACATACGCGCTTACTTTCCCCCCGCGATGGCGCCGAACATCAGAAGCGATCCCGCAGGGCTGAATTTGTTCAGAACATACCCAAACTTGCCTAAACCGCTCTTGGGCACATAAATTACGTCGCCACGCTGCAGCGACACTTCGATGGTTTGCGACTTCCCGGGCGCCAACATATCTTTCAAAGAAACTTCACGGGTCTGGCCGGTAGAGGGCCGCACAATGCGAATTTTGTCGGTGGCCGCATCTTCATTTAAGCCCGCCATCGCCAGCACGTCCACCAGCCGGGTGTCCGAGGTTAGCCGAAACGCACCAGGATGCAGCACCTGGCCTAACACCGAAACCAGCGCCTCCTGTTCATCCGGCACGAAGACAACATCATCCCGCCGCAGATGCAGATCCACCCCCGAACCGCTGGCAAACAGATCCTGCATATCGACCCAGAGCACCTGTTCGGTGCCGCGGTAAATAGCGCAGCGGCTGATCATAGCCGCCGGCGAACCGGTCTTCGTCACCGGGTTGATGGTTCCGTCCGCCGGGCGTGGGCTGTAAGCTCCGCTCTTGGCCAGCGCTTCCAGCAAAGTAGGAGCGGTATCGAAATAAAGGGGGCCGGGCGACGATACGCGGCCTACCACCACGATCCGGTTAGAAGAGTATTTGGTTACCTGCACCGTGACGCTGACATTGGAGTAGAATTGCGTCCAGGCCTTGGCCATAGCTGCGGCAGCGGCTTCGCGCGTCATCCCGCTCACCTTCATCGGCCCCGCCAGCGGCAGCGTGATTCTTCCGTCCGGTCCCACCACGTGATGCCCCTGCAGATCGCTCTGGGTGGGCACCTGAATGTCGATCTCGTCGCCTGCCCCGATGGTGTATTCCTGCACCGACGCAGCTTCAAACTCGCGCAACAGTTCCGCCTGGCTCAGCTTGAGGCCCGACGTGCCGGTCACCGGATTCACCGGGCGATCGTTGACGTCGCCGGCATGATCCGTCTCCGAGGCAAGACAAACCGCACCTCCCCCCAGCAGCGTTGCAGCCACGAAAACGGCACCGCATACGTGCATTCTGGTTAAGAAACGGTCGAACATTCTTCCCTCCACTGATCTAACTTTTTACGAGGCCGCACAACGGCGGGAATGCCCACCGCGATCGAACCTTCCGGAACATCGGTTAACACCACGGCATTAGCTCCGATGCTGGAATCGTCTCCAATTCGGATCTCGCCCAAAATCTTTGCGCCGGCGCCAATATCCACTCGATTACCAATCACCGGCGAGCCGCGCTTGCCGGTACGGCGCAGGCCAATCGTGACGCCGTTTCGTAACACCACGTCGTCGCCTAAGCGCGCATCGCCGCTAACCACCACACCTTGTGGATGGTCAATCCGGACGCGCCGTCCCAGTTGCGCCTCGCAGGGCACTTCCGCTCCGGTCGCCATCAGCACAAAGGCAAACGCCAGCTTGTAGGCAAAGGAAAACGGCACTCGCACCAGCCGCCAGGGAATCGTGTAACGCCAGCAGCCGAAACGGTAGACCACCATCACCCACATGCCAGGGCACAGGGGATCGCGGCCGTAGGTCTGCCAGTCTTCGCGCAGATTGTCAAACATTGTTGACCTCCGGCTGAGGCTCGGGCTGCACCTCTGGTTTTCCATCGCCGGCACGGGGCGTGCGCGTCCACTGCGCACCTTTGCGTGACGACTTAACAATGGCGGCCATACGCGTCAGTTTCCAAAAGACATAGGCGGGCGCCGACACTAATGCCATGGCGCTCGCGCGGACATTTCCGCTCAATCCTACTGCCGTCGCCACATGCGCCAGCAACATGGCCAGCAAAAAAATTCCGTAGTAGCGAAATGCGGCCACGGGAAACGCACAAAGCGCAAGCGAAATCAGCGCCAGATAGGCCAGCGGCATCGTCAACAGTTCGAACAGCGGCTCGGCTACCAGGAACTTGCCGCGCAGCACTTGCGCTGCAAGCTTGGGAATCCACATGCCCGCTACCCGCGCCCGGCCACCTTCCCAGCGCGCACGCTGTGTCAGTTGCGCGGCTTCATCGTTCGGTATATCCCCGTAGACAGTGGCGGCGTTGGCAAAACGAACGGTTTTGCCCGCATCCACCAACAGCAAATGATATTCCAGATCTTCCACAATTGAATCCGCCGAGTAAGGAACCGCCTGCAAAGTGGCGCGGCTGAGTGCAAAACCATTGCCAAGAATGCCGGCCGACAAACCCCAACCATCGCGTCCCTTAGGCCTTAGCACGTTGATGGCCAGAAAGGCTACATCCATCAGGCGCTTGCGCTCGGAATCAAGCGGCGGCATGACGCGATAGCGCGCCTGCATGGCGTCGGCTCCGGCCAGTAGCCCCCGGGCGATCTCCGGCACCAGGTTGGGCGAAACGACTGAATCGGCATCGACGATCAAAAACCCGTCGTAGCCTTCGGCGATTAACAGATCCAGGGCAAATCGCAACGCATAGCCCTTGCCGCGCAGTTGGGCGTTTTCACGGACCAGAACACGCGCGCCCGCCTGACGTGCCTTTTCGGCGGTCGCATCGGTACAGTTGTCGGCCACTACCGCCACAGTACAGCGCGGACCGCCCTTGGCTGAAGCGAACAAACTGGCAACACAACGTGCTATCAACACTTCTTCGTTATGCGCCGGGATAATGACGGCAAGCGAAAAGTTCTCGATTCCAGCGGCCGAGGGCAACGCACGCCGGAGCAAAGCACCGCCGGTGACGAGCATCAACTCGAGGGCTCCTGGCAGCGTCGCCAGGGTAGCAGCGGCCCCTACCGGGAGCAGAATTTCTCGCAGAAGATCCATCACGCGATTACCCTCCGGAACGCAAACGCAGGGGCGGCAACCACCACAGGCGAGCGCCGGGACCGGTACACCAGGCAGGCATCGCTCCAACCAAGGAAGAGAAACAAAGCGGGGAACACCTGACCACCCAGAAAAACCGTCCCTACGGCGACAGCAATGGAAATCACAATACCGGCGAGGGTGAAAAGCATACCGCGCTGATCGAGCGTGAGGGTGTTATCCACAAGGCCGACCCAGAGCAGGTGCACCACCGCAGCCAGCAACATAAGTACAAACAAGACCAGCCCCGTTATGCCGTACATCAGCATTAAGAGGAGATACCAGTTGTCGATGGAACCCATGCCGGGCACGCGCGGCCAATAGGTGGATCCCCAACCCCAGAAGCGCTGCTGCGCGGCAATGTCGGAGTATTCGGCCACCAGTCTGGTGCGATATTCTGCCGATGCCAACTCTTCCTGACTCTCCTTGTCAGCTTGTGAGGTGTTTACATAAGACTTCCCGCCCAGATAAACTAGGCCCCCGCCAATTACCAGAACAATCACGGCCAAGCGCGCCGCGCGCCAGCGATTCTGCGCGGTTCCTACCAAAGCGATAATCAAGCCCACCATGGTCGCCAGCCAAGGGCCGCGCGAGATCGTCATGATACTTCCCGCGATCAGCCCTACCAGCATGGCCTTTGCTTTATCGATACGCAGAGTCGGGAACCAGCTGAAGCGCCTCTCCCATAGTCCAAAGCGCATCGCATACCGATGCAGAATAATGGCAATCGCCAGCATCGCGCCCATAAAAATGGCGTGTCCGAAAGGACCCGCAACGCGGCCCAACCCATAGCGAAACTGGGTGAACCAGGGGTCGTAGGAGGAGAAAAAACGGCCGAAAACCATGCGGAACGGGTTCACTCCTAGGCGAAATTCATAGGCGGAGAGGATGGAGTCTACAAACAGGCAGAAGACAAAGCGGCGAATGATGGCCACCCGCATCCCGGTTTGCTCTATCAACAGCTTGCCCGCCATGTAAGGCAGCAATCCGATCATAATCGGCTTTAAAATACGGTAAACGATATCGGTCAATCCACCTGCGTGAATATCGGAGATGATGGTCCAGGCAATAAACAAAATCACTCCGGCATCAGTTAGCGACCAGCGCCAGCGGCCGTTCAAACACCACCAGCACAGCGCTGCGCCGATGGGTAAAAGCGCATACTCATTAAAGTTGAGCGGCGGCCATCCAAACAGATAAGCGTCGGGCAGCAGCAGCAAAATAGGCAAGTAGACCCGATAGAGGGCCGCCTCCACTGATGCATAGTAAATTACCGCTACGGAAGCCACCGCCGGCAAAGCTATGATGGGATCTATCGTCATCCGCCCTTAATCGCCTTCCCAAGACGAACGAAAGGTGTCAACAATGGTGTTCGCAAGCATGTTTGGTCGAGCGCGGGCTGAATCCGTATCATATCCCTCTTCGACCGTTTTCGGCTTGTCTACACTGCTGACAGCGATATCATCTTCCTTTTTGCGTCTGTTGGCTTCTCGCATTCATTTGCCGCATAAAAGCGGGCTAAGTTATACCCTTATCCCTTATGCCGCCCCGGCTACCTGAGGCTCGGAATCAACGACGGCTTGGCGGCGTAGAATCTGCCCGACTGCATCCCTAACTGTATCGGCGGATTGGAGCAGACCTTCAAAATGCGCAGCGCGCAACTGGCGCTTGAGCGAGCGCGAGACGCCGGCTAGCCAGACTTCCGACTTGTTTTGACTCGCATGACGCAGCATGGCAGCCAGCGTCCAGAGTCCATCAGCGCCCAGGTGGGAAGTGGCGGTTAAATCGAGCACCACCGACTGTCCGGAAGCGACTGCGGCAGTCATTGCGTGCGACAGTTCCGCCAGTCCGCTGCCCGTCATGGCTCCCGCTGCTGCTATGACGTTTATGCCGTTCATTGCATTCTCGCTAACTTGTAGCGGCGCAACCGGACGCCGAAAGAGGCCCTGCACGAACAATTGCACGATCAGGTAACGAATCATCCAGAGCGCGTCGGCAGAGTAGCGCGGGACCAACCGAACGGGATCCACACACATGCGGAAGATCCATTCCAAGCCCGTTTTCTGCATCCAGGCAGGGGCGCGTTTCACCGTGCCGGCCATAAAGTCCAGCGTGCCGCCAATGCCGATGCAAACCGGAACATTAAGCCGGTGACGGTTGCGGCTGATCCACTTCTCCTGCTTAGGACTGCCGAAGGCGACCAGCAGAATATCGGGTCGGGCTTCTTCGATGGCCGAAAGGATAGGCTCGTTGTCAAAGTCCTTCAGCGGGCGAACCGGTGGAGACATGCGTCCCACTACGCGCACGCCCGGGCTCATGGTCTTCATCTGACGTTCAGCCTTTTCGGCCACCTCAGGAGTAGCTCCCAGAAGAAAAATCGTGTAGCCTTTGCGCCCCGACAGGCGGACCAGTTCAGGCACCATATCGGCGCCGGTGACTCGTTCGCGCAGCGGAATACCAAACAGGCGCGACGTCCAAACAATCGGCATCCCGTCGGCTACCACCAGATCGCACATGCAGAGAATGTGGCGGTATTCTGAATCCTTGGTTGCATGCACCAGATAATCGACGTTGGCGGTTGCCACCTGGTGCATCCCGCCTTCTTCGATCATCTTTTCGATGACCTGGAGCGCTTCCTGCATCAGCACGTCGTCGACGGCGACGCCTGACAACCCTAAGCCATTACGGCTCTTCTCAAAACGCTCGTCCCGTTCTTCCGCGTTGTCTTCCATTTGACTGGCCTTATTTGTAAGGGAAGAGATCCCGAAATTCATGCTGCTCATATGTACCCGCTTTAACCTCCGGCTGCCCCTACGACTGTAAATTGTGATATCTACGCCCCACTCGTTACAAACCAAATGACGACGATCGTAGGAAAACGACTAACGGAATTGGCAAAAACATTTTCCGTTCAGTGAACCCGTAGCAGTAATTTCCCACGCTGCGACTGCACAGTCAATCAACGCCGGTTTGGTGTACGGGTCGCCCATTGGAACGGAATAAGTGATCGGCACTGGGCCTGTCGAACACCCAGGTGAGCTCGGAATTTCTAAACCTTCCTCCAGAAACCCTGTTCAAAATTTGCTCCATGCTTCGCCCTTTGCATCACAAGCACCAACTAGCGGCATCATTGCTGGCTACACGGAGAGCAGGTCCACGAGACCTTATACATTTAGAGATAGGGTGACACGCTGATAAGTCACCCGTCAACCGTTTGGGGGGTACCAGCGGTTACGGATCTTAGTGGTTACGGTTTGCCAATTACAGGAAATGGCGAAAATAAGATTAACCAAAATTGTTTTGACTTATTGTCTAAATCAAAATTAATGATCTAGCTAATATCGTGGTAAACGCGAGCGCAGAGGCAACCGCCCATTTGCGGGCTGTGTACAAGTCTTCACGAGTTCTATTGGCGAAGGGATTACAGCCGATGAGAAGAACAAGGCACATTTCGTCAATCGCCCCGAGGCTTTGACTTAGTACTTTCGCTCTCAGTACTTGCTTGGCGTCTCGGGCTCTTTGGCGGAGGCCTGGAGGCCCAGTCGCAGTGAATTCGCTGATTACACTTCGAAAAAACCTTGCGTTGAAAACTATGCCGGGCCTGAACGGGGCGCGTGCTATTGCCGCACTTCTAGTCGTTTTCCATCACTGGACGCCTTTGCTGCATTCCAGAAATCCCTTTGTCGACCTCTCTCCTGGACCGTATGCAGTTATTTTCTTTTTTGTTTTAAGCGGATTCTTAATTACGACGCTGCTGCTGCGCGAACAGGAGCAAGCGGGTTCCATTGACATTCGCGCGTTTTGGGTTCGCCGGCTACTGCGCATACTCCCCGCCTTCTATATCTGTTTAACTCTGCAAGCCGTTCTTATCAAAAGCCTGCCCGCCGATATCATCGCCTCTTTCGCCTATGTCAACAACTACTATCAGGCCATGCGCGGCTGGGGCTATTCGGTTGTGGAGCATAGCTGGAGTCTTTCGGTCGAGGAGCAGTTTTACTTCCTGTGGCCGATAGCCTTCCTAGTCTTCGCCAGAAATCGCAAAGCTCTTAAGCTTTATCTCGTGATCGGTATTGTAGCGGTTGAAGGAGCGCGCTTTGTGGGAAATCATTTCGGCATTCCCCTTCTCTACCGCTATTTTGCCTTCGAATTTCGGTGCGATGCATTGATGATCGGTTGTTACATGGCGATTAAGCTGAAAGAGCTCGCCGAGCCTCCGCAATGGTTGCTGAGTCCGGCGCTTGGTGCGGGCCTGGTTGTCCTTTTCCCAGCGCTGATGTTTCCCTTTAAGAATCGGCTGCTGGTCGATAAATTGATTGCTCCCTTTGGCTACAGCATCGGAGCTTATGCCTCGGCTGTGCTGATCATCCAGATAGTTGCCTATGCACCGGTCTTCTTGACCAACCCGGTGATGAACTACCTGGGCTCATTGTCGTACTCGATTTACCTCTATCACGTGATGCTTCTTGACTTGACCAGCCACCTTATGGGGCATATGAATACGGTTGCGGTCCTTGCATTCTATGTCTGTGGAACGGTAGCGGCGGCAAGCCTGTCTCACCATTTAATCGAAAAGCCGTTTATGAAGCTCAGGTCTCGAGCGCCGTCGCCACCGAAACCAAGTTCGTTGGACCGGCTGGCGGCGGCGCTGGGCAGTCCTTCGCGCTCACCCATTGGCGCGGCCCAGCGCGAATTCGCGCGCGACATTTCTGTGGAGATTACAAAGTAATCGACCGGATCTTAAATCGATAGTCTTTGCGGATTGATCTACCTGCGCCTGTAAACAATCCGCGAATATCGCTTCAAGACAAGAGCCTTCTTCTTGAAGCGATGCATTCTCTACAGAAGTACTGGCGATAGTACAATCCCTCCGGTCCAATGTTTTACGGCAACTCTCGAAAATGTTAAAAAAGGAGTTACGGTCAAGTCTCAATCTATTCGCCCAGGACAGCAGTCTGGCTGGCGAGTCCCGCGCTGATTCGGGATCTCCCTGTGACGAACAGGGCGGAGCATGGACTCAAGAGTAGTTGGGTCGCTCGTTTACACAGTCTCTCTAGCTGCACAATCGGCTTCGTATCAAGCAGGTGGACAACTTACTCTCAAAATCAGTATGCTGAGAGTCAATCCCAACGTATACTCTTTCTCGCCTCATGGTTACTCGTGTTTTCTGAGGCCTGGTTGTTGATTAGCGAGTGGCAGACATTTCTGGAGGCGTTAGCAGTTTGATTAGCGACATAGTCCAAATTCTTAATCGGCGAAAGTGGCAGATTCTTGTTACGTTCTTCTCTATTGTCGGGATCGTCGTAGCCGTAACTTTTCTGCTGCCAAAGAAATACGAGACGCGCATGAAGATCCTGGTTAAGAGTGAGCGCACTGCTGGCAATGGATACGGCAGCGGCGGCGACGTCAGTGAGAACCAGGTCAACACTGAGATGGAAATGCTGACCAGCAACAATCTGCTGGAGCAAGTGGTGAAATGGAGCGGCCTTCAGCATAACGAGGACGTAAGTTCCCTTCCCGCCGCTGAACAGCAGCCAGTGGCCATAGAAAAGGCAGTCCGCAGGCTTGAACACGATCTGAAGATCGCGCCGGTTCGCAAAGCAAGCATCATTGAAGTCACTTATACGGCCACGAACCCGCGGTCGGCTGCAGCCGTTCTTCGCCAGTTTGCAGACAAGTATCTGGAGGCGCACCTGCAAGCACGCAGCACCCCGGGCAGTTACGATTTTTTTATGACTCAGGCTTCCCATTACAAGGACGAGCTGACCGCGATTGAAGTAGAATTGGCCAATTTTTCGGAAAAGGATAACGTTGTCCTTTTAGTGCAGGAAAAAGAGGCAATGCTGCAGAAATCGATGGAAGCCAAGTCCTCGCTTTTGCAGGTGGAAGCCGCCATCAACGAATATCAGAGTAAAGTCACACACACCAAAGATCAGCTTGCGAGTGTAGATGGCCGGGTGGTTACCCAAAGCCGAGTTGTTTCCAATCAATATCTGACCGAACGTTTGAATACGATGCTAGCCGAACTGCAGAATAAACGTACGCAGTTGCTGACTAAGTTTCAGCCCGAAGACCGTTCGGTCAAAGAGGTCGACCAGGAAATCGCCGACACCAAAAGTGCGCTGGAGCGTGCCACGAAGCAGAATGGGCTAGAACAGACAACCGATGTCAATCCGCTGCGACAAAGCCTCGAAATTGATATGGCCAAAGCACAGTCTGAGCTTGCGGGATTACAAGCCAAGCGCACGGCCTTGAGTGCACAGGACGAAAGCTATCACTCTCAACTGATGCGATTGGACGAGGCCACAGCCCAATACGACGATCTGGTCCGCCACCGCAAAGAAGTGGAAGATAACTACCTGATGTATTCCAAGAAAGCCGAGGAAGCGCGTATTGCCGAATCGCTGGACCGGCAGAAGATCTCGAACGTTGCCATCATCGAAACGCCTACTGAACCGCACCTGCCTTCCAAACCAAACGTGCCGCTGAACCTCGCTCTAGGAACCGTTCTGGCGGCATTTGTGAGCTTGGGAATTGCATTCACGGCGGAATTTGCAAACCGGCCCCCGCGGCTTCCTGTACCGCAGTTCGGCCTTGCGCTGCACGAAGCGCCCGAGTATTCACTTGGAGGCTCGAAATATCTGCTCAGTCCGGTCAAGGGACCTGCGGATTTAGAAGAACTGACTGGTGTTCCGGTGTTAGCCTTGGTAGACGGTCGATAGCGTATGAAATGCGATCATCTTCTTTTGCAACGCCATAACTCCGCAAACGGCTTAGTCATCGATTTATGAGCAGACTGTTTGCTGCGCTTGGTAAAGGCAGTGTCGAGGCCCTTACCCCTCAAACCGCGACCGAAGCGCCGTCAGCGGCGGATGCTCGGCCGGGTGATTATAGCGAGTTAGTCCGGCGCCTATTCAACCGGCCATCGGCCATCGCGGTAACGGCCAGCGGCGTACATGGCGTTCAGACCGGTGTCTGTGAAGGAATAGCGGCCGAACTGGCGGCCGCCGGCAAACAGGTGGTGGTTGTGCCAGTCGATAGGCTTTTGCTCACCAATCCGATACGCGTCATAGACGACCTCTCGGTTCTGCCCGTGGTTTCGCCCAACATTTGGGTATGGCCGTCCATTGCACAGCAGTTTGAAGTGTTTGATCAGCCCCCGGCCCCGAGCGGTGAGAATTGGCTCGCCCGCCTGCGCCAAAGCTTTCATGCCATTTTGTTGGATTGTCCGCCGATTGATTCCATGCCCGGCGTGCTGGAGTTGTCGGCCATGGCCGATGCCACCTTGCTGGTAGTGGAGGCTGGCCGCACGACCCGGCAACAAATCAGAAAAGATCAGCTTGCTTTGCAGTCCAAAGGTGCAACCCTGGCCGGCTGCATTCTCGTTCAAGGAAGATGACCACCATGCAATTTCACAGAGCCAGTCTTTTGAGTAACCCGCGCAAAACGGGAACGCCGAGGCCGCGGGCTTTCGCAGAGTGCCTGCTTCTTTCGGCGGCACGGCTTATGCCCTTTGCGTTCTTTTGCCTGCTTCTCGCTTTTCCCCAATCCGGGAAGTCGCAAACAAAAACCTTCTCGGAGCGCGAGCCTCGCTACAAGCTTCAAACGAGCGATGTGATCGAGGTTAAATACCGCTACACTCCCGAGTTCGACCAGACCGTAACGTTGCAGCCCGATGGCTTTGTCACCCTGCCGATTGTAGGCGACATTCATCTTCAGGGCATGACGCTGGAGGAAGCGAAAGGGGCTATCGCCAAGAAAGCAACCGAGCGCCTTAAAGATCCCGAAATCACCCTCACACTGAAAGAGTTCGTCAAACCCTATTTCGTCGTCGGCGGCGAGGTTGCCAATCCCGGCCGCTTTGAGATGCACGGATCCGTCAATGCTCTGCAGGCCATCGCGATGGCCGGAGGCTTTAAAACCGCCAGCGCTAAACACTCGCAGGTCATCCTCTACCGGCGCGTCGGGCCGACGATGGCCAAAATGGAAGTTCTTGATCTGAAAACCGCTACCAAGCCAAACGCCACCAGTGAGCCGCTTCCCGATCTGCGTCCCGATGACATGCTTTTTGTGCCCCAGAACCGCGTCAGCAAAGTGGAACGCTTAGTCAAGTGGGGTAACTTTGGCGCTCTATTCAATCCGGCCGGCTTTTGAGCCGGATTTTCAGACTAGTTGTTAGCGCCTGTTCACTTGTAAGATGACTTCCGCTTCTGCTTATCCATCGTTAGCTCCTGCTGCTCGCACAGCGTGGTTCCGCACGGCATTCCCGTGGCTGTTGCTGCTTTGCTGCTGGGCGATTTTCTTCGCGATGGATAACAAGATGGATGCGCCCCTGACCTCCCTGGAGGATCGCGTCGTTTCCGACGTAGCGCAGAAGGTCTCCGATGGCGACATCGTCCACAAAATCCTGACTGGCGTCCTGGCAATCATCGGCGCCATTCTTCTGGTCAGGCACCGTAAACGCATTCGCCTGAATTGGACTATCACCGCTTTATGCCTCGCTTACATGGGTTGGATCGCTTGTGGCGTCTTTACGGCTGATGATCCAGCGCTGACTATACGCCGGCTAGGGGGATTTCTGCTCACGCTGCTACTGTGTGCCGGCTGCGCCCTGCACATGGATGCCGACACCAATTCACTTTTTGCCGCAGCGGTTCCCACGCTAACCCTGGTGCCGGACGTTATTGCGGAACTGCGTTGCCATGGCTTTCAGGCCCTTACCCCAGACGGACGCTTTGGCGGCACTTATCCCCATCCCAACGTTGCCGCGGCCATGCTGGCGATTCCGGTTATTGTCTACAGCTGGTTTGCGCTGCGCAAACATGGTTACCTGCGGCTTGGGTTCGCCGCACTGGCCTTTATCACTTCCGTCTTTTTTGTATTGACCCGCTCGCGAACCTCTCTGGTAGCCGTTCTCAGCGCCCTTGCCTTTTCGTTCGCCATCATGCTGCTGCGCCATCAGCGGCGCAAATTGGCCCGCTTGTTTTCTTTCGCTCTCTTGCTGGCTGGCGCCACAGGCCTGGCCGCGCTCGCCGCTAACGCCGCTGGCGTCAACCTGATGGCGCCCTTCCAAAGCAACCGCGACGTGGGCGATCCGACCACCCTGACAGGCCGGGTTGATCTTTGGAAAACGTGTCTCGACTATGCGTACGAGCATCCGATTTTAGGCTATGGATTCGGTGGGTTTTGGTCGGCCAAGCATATTGAAGACATATCTGAGGAACAGCAATGGCCTATTAATCAGAGCCATTCCGCCTATATCGAAGAGGCGCTGGATCTCGGCTTTCCAGGCGCCGTCTTGTACACCGTTGCCCTTTTTGCTTGCCTGATTGTATGCACGGTGCGTTATTTCCGCTATGACGATGCTTTCGGTATCTGGGCCGCCATACTGGTATTCATCGCCATCAACGGATTCGCGGAGGCGCTCAGTCTGCCGCCGGGCTTTTTGAGTTTCGTGGTGGGCATCATCGCCGCGCACCTGGCGCTTCAGAAAGCGTCGGCGCCGCAGAGCAAATCCTCAGAGCAAAAAAGCGCGCCCTTTAACTTAAATCTTCGCTTCTACTCGCCCGCACCGCTTTCTAAAAAGACTGAATTAGCACTTCACCGCGGCTTGGCTGACGGTCAAAGGCGAACTTCGTGATCGTCACAGCGGATCGCCCGGTGACGGCCCCAAACTGGCGCAGCCGCATTCTCAAGAGCCGCATCGCTGAGAATATCGCGGCACTTTTTGGAACCCAGATCGCTGCCTACATCTTTCCACTCGCCACTGTTCCTTACCTGGCGCGCGTTCTTGGTCCGCTGCACTGGGGCATGGTCGCTTTCGCCCAAGCTCTTGGACTTTATCTCTCCATGGTGGTCGATTTTGGCTTCCAGTTGTCTGCCAGCCGCCGCATCGCCCGCGTTCGCGACTACGAGGACCAGGTTGTCGATATCGTGGCCGGCGTGCTGGGCGCCAAGGGATTGCTGGCCGTTGCCTGCATTCTCTGCGTCGTGCTGTTGCAAACTTTCAATCACACCTTCCAGCAGGACAGCACTATCCTCTGGGCCGGCGCTCTTTCCGGAATCGGCCAAGGCTTCAGCATGCTCTGGTTCTTCCAGGGTTTGGAGCGGATGAAACATCCGGCCTCGGCTGACGTTGTGGGCAAAGGCGTGGTCTGCCTTGGCATTTTTCTCTGCGTGCACAAGCCCGAAGACGCCTGGAAGGTTCTGGCCATCCAATGCTTCTGTTTCTGGTGCGTGGCGGCTTTTCAAATGGGCATGACCTATCGCGAGATTCGTTTTCGCTGGCCCACTGCCGCTTTAACCGGACAATCCATGCGCGATTCGGCCGCCATGTTTCTCTTCCGCAGCTCGGTCAGCCTCTACACAACGGCCAATGCGCTTATCCTTGGGGCTCTTTCCACTCCGCTCGCAGTCGGCTTCTACAGCGGAGCCGAACGTCTGATTAAAGGTCTCGCCAGCCTCACTACGCCGGTCAGCCAGAGCCTCTATCCGCGCATCAGCCGCCTGGTGGTCACCGACGCTAAACAGGCCATCTGGCTTACCCGCCTGAGTCTGGGCCTGATGACACTCGGCGCAACTTTGCTTTGCATCTGCTCCATGGCAGGCGCCCCGCTCATCGTACGCGTCCTGCTGGGCCGAGGTTACGAAAAATCGATTCCGGTGTTGCGCATACTCTCCTTGCTTCTGCCAACCACCGCTGCCAGCACGGTGCTCGGTATTCAGTGGATGCTCCCGCTCGGGATGGAGGGCATCTACAACACGATTGTTATTTCAGCTGGACTCTTGAACGTCGCTCTGGCAGTGCTTTGGGCCTCGCACTTTCAGCAGATCGGCATGGCTTGGGCGGTCGTCGTAACTGAGTTCCTGGTTACCTTCGCCGTTATTGGCTTGCTGATGCAGCGGCGCATGAATCCGCTCTCAAATAGCCCTACTCTTCCGGCTCGAATCGCAGAAAGGCTTCGTTCGTCGTAACAAAACTATGGGAAATGTGACCACAGAGAATATCTCCTCCACGCTTGAGGCGAGTACTGCAATTCCGAACCGCCAAGACATGGATGCGAATTCGCTGTGTATCGTCTGCCTCTCGGACCTGTTCTGGGACGAACACTGGTCCAGTGAACAGCAGATCATGTCGCGGCTGGCCGAAAAGTGCCGCGTCCTATATGTCGAACGCCCCGTGTCTATCTTCAGTTCCTTAACCGGCGTCAGTGATAGCTCCGTTATGCGGCAATGGCTCCGCTGGCTGCGGGGTGGAATCAGGCAGGAAGGCGCGAACCTAACCGTGCTCAGCCCGGTGCCGGTTTTGCCGCTGCGCTACAACCGCTTCGTCAACAAAATTAACTCCTGGCTGCTGCGCCGTTCTGTGAAGCGCGGCCTTAGCAAAGCTGGCTTTCAGTCTCCTGTTCTTTGGATTTATTCACCCGATGCGGGCAAGCTTGTAGGAACTTTGGGCGAATGCTATAGCGTGTACTATTGCGCGGACGACTGGGCAGCCTCCAAGCAATGGTGGAACGACGGCCGGCAGGTGCGAGCACGCGAAACGGAATTGGCCGCAAAGGTGGATCTCGTTGTGGGCACCTCCACCAACATCGTCAAACGCTGGCAGCAAAGTCATGCAAACACTATGCTTGTCACCAACGGCGCCGACGTCGAGTCGTTCAAGGCCGCACGCGATCCAGAACTGAAGCTGCCTGACGATCTGCAGAACATTCCGTCGCCGCGCATCGGCTATGTGGGCTGCGTCGATAGCAGGTTCGACTCCGCTCTCTACCTGGAGCTCGCCGAACGCAGGCCCGACTGGAACTTCGTCATTGTAGGCCCCCTTTCGGGCACCAACCTCAAACTTGCAAGCCTGAAGCAGAGGAAGAATGTTCACTTCCTGGGGTCGCGCAATCGCGCCGAACTGCCCGCATATCTCAAGGGATTCGACGTATGCACCATTCCTTATGTTTGCGATACTCTCGCCAAGAGTATCTTCCCGCTCAAGTTCTTCGAATATCTCTCGGCCGGCCGCCCCATCGTCTCAACCGCTCTACCGGAGCTCGCGCCCTACTCGCGCTACGTGCACATCGCCCATGATGCCGACGTATTCGAGAACTCACTGCAAGCAAGTCTTACTAATCCTCTGCCTTCTGCCTCTGACAGCTTCCTGGCTCAAAACTCATGGGAAGCCAAAGCAGAACATTTGTGGGAGACCCTCGAACAAGCCGTTCCCCACGTAGCTGTCAAGGGGACCTGCTAAGCAGGTGCCCGCTACAAGCGCAACTATGACACCCGAGCGAATCCTGCTGTTACCTATTTGTGGCCTCGGCGACGCGGTATTTTATGCACCGTATCTTCGCGCCATCCGCGAGCAGTACGCGAAAGCTGAAGTCACGGTCATAGTCGCAACCGCCGCCGCTCGCGCCATCCTGCAGCAAGCGTCGGAGAATGTTGAGGTAATCGTCTTTAATCGCAGCCAGGAGAAACGACCCTGGATGCGCGTGCTGAAGCTGGTCTGGGCCATTCGCCGCCGCAAATTCGACCTCGTCATCTCAGGCGCCCATCAGAACTCGGCGCGTGTTCCTCTGTTGGCCTTTCTCAGCGGTGCGAGCGTACGCGTCGGAGCCCGGTCGGAGAAGATGAGCTTCCTCTACAACCGCTTCGTCGATGTTCCCACCACGGCGCATTATAAGGATCGCTATCGCTCGCTTCTACGAGCTGCCGGTATTCCGGCGCCTGCCCAGCGCCTAATACCAGCCCTTGCTCCTCCGCCGGAGGCAAAATCGGCCGCCATGCGCCTTTGGAGGGAAGCTGGTCTCGAAGATGCTGAACTGGTAATTGGCATGGTTTCGGGCGCCGATACGAATACCCGCAGCCAATGGCAACCGTATCTCAAGCGCTGGAACAATGAAGGCTATGCCGAAGTCGCAAAATGGGCGGTACGCGAACTGGATGCACGTGTAGTCATGATCGGTAGCGCCTCGGAATCGGTGCTGGCCGACGAAATCGCGGCCCTCTCAGGCGTGCCGATTGTCAATTGGTGCGGCAAGACCGGTCTGAAAGAATTGCAATGGATCATCAGTAAGTGCGCCGCCATTATCAGCAACGACACCGGCACGATGCATCTGGCAGGCGCACTAGGGACGCAGGTTTTAGCGCTCTTCGGCCCAACCAGCCCCGCATCATTCAAGCCGCCTGGAGAAGGCAACCGCATTATCCAGGGACACGCGCCGTGTTCACCCTGCTATCCCTACCCGACGTGCAATTTAACATCATGCCTCGCCATGAATAACATCGCGCCCCCGCAAGTGATTGAGGGCCTATCGGTTCTCTTAAGCTCGCGCAAAAATGTCACGGCGCCGCAGAAGTAGAACCGCAGCATGAACCAGATCGCTTACCCGGAGATTGCCTTATCGGAGCCGGCGCGCACGCGCTCTGCGCCAAGACTCGACTTCCTGGATGCTCTCCGCGGCATTGCGGCAATCCTGGTAGTAGTTGAACACGTCGGCGAACGCTACACAGCCTGGATTCCGTGGTTCGCCCAAAATTGGTTCAACTTTGGTCGCTTTGGAGTAACCGTCTTTTTCTTAGTAAGCGGCTTTGTCATTCCTTATGCGTTTGAAAAGGATAACTCCGTCCGCTCCTTTTGGATTAAACGCCTCTTCCGTCTTTATCCTCTCTACTGGTTGAGCCTTACCCTGAGCGTCGCCGCCGGCATCGAGCCCGCCGCTTTTCGCGCTTCCCATATGGTCCGCAACATCCTTGTCAATGTGACCATGCTGCAGGGCTTTGCCGGAATCCCAAATGCTTCCCAACCTTTCTGGACGCTGTTCATCGAGATGGCGTTCTATATCGCATTTACCGTCTGGTTTCTGCTGCGGCTGCATTCAAGAACACTGCTTTGGGCGTGGACCGGTGCTGTGGGCTTTTTTGCGCTCTCTATCCTGGGGCCGCTAGTACTCGGCATTCATGCACCTGTCACCACCGCGTTCTGCTTCCTCGCTATACTTGTCGGCTCGGTTCTCTATCGCCACTACACCGCCCAGGTTGGTACACGCGCAGTAGCCACTCTTGTTGCCGGGGTGATATTGCTGGCGGCCGCTTCATCTTATCTAAACTTCTTTCGTTTCCCATCGGCTGAAACCATCTCAGCTACGTCCGTCTTCATCTCTTGGACGTGCGCCTTCTTACTGTTCCTAGCGCTGCTCTCCTTGCGACGCCTAAAATTCCCGCCAACACTCTTATGGCTCGGGAAAATAAGCTACTCGCTCTATCTGCTTCACGCTGTCGTGCTGGATACCCTGCCCGATGTTGGAAACAAGGCTCTTGGCTTCAGCCTGGTGCTTGCTCTTAGCCTTCTCGTCTCCGCTTTTACCTTTAAATACCTCGAACGGCCCTGCGTTGCTTTGGGTCATCGCATCGCAACTAAAGTACGATGACTTTTGAATCTGCCCCGCTGGTAAAAAAGTAACGTAAATAGATGACTTCAGGGTGCTGCTCGGAGTACTTTGGAGATAATGCCGAATATTACCCTGGGGAGGGTTGAAGGTAGTGGTGCCTGGTTGCCAGCTAACGACCAGGATTCAGCCAACTTCGAATTCAGTTTCTCCGATCACCTCCAAGCGCAAATCTTTGATCTCGCTTGTGCTAACGCGTGGGAGCCGTCAAGCATTTTTCTGGCGGTCTTCCTGGATCTGCTGCGCCGTTACACGGGGCAAAGCAGTGTTAGCGTTAGAACTTCCCACGGGATTGTCAGCCTGTCTGGAAATGCGCGCCTTCGCGACCTAATGTCGCCGCGAGCTTCAGCGCCAGACAGCACTCCCATCGATGGGCAGTTTTACTTTCTCATTGGCGGAGTTCGCATAGCGAATGAACTGTCTTCCTCCATTTCCTTTTCTGTCCACGGCTCCGAAAACGTTTTCATCAGTTACGATCGAAAAAGCTGGCATAGGAGCACTATAGAAGGATTCGCCGGCTCTTATCGCACGCTGCTGCAGCTTGCTCTCTCGCATCCGGGCACGCCCATGGCCGATCTCGAGATTGTTGCTCCAATCGAAGCGTCGCGATTCGCCGCCTGGAACCAGACAACCCGCGCTTTTCCATCCTCCCGTGCCGATCAACTCTTCGACAAGCAGGCGGCAAGCACACCCCAACGGCCCGCGGTCACGTTTGAAGCGCAAACCCGAACCTATCGCCAGATCTCGGAGGAAGTCAACTATCTGGCTGAACACCTCCGCTCAGTCGGGGTGGGGCGCGGTGCTTTGGTCGGTATCTGTTTAGAGCGCAGCCATCATATGGTTGTTGCCCTGCTTGCGGTTCTTAAAGCCGGCGCCGCCTATCTTCCCCTCGATCCTTCCTTTCCGCCCGAGCGCCTTGCCTTCATGCAGGCGGACGCGCGGCCTCTAGCTCTGATTACGCAGTCCAGTCTGCTGGCAAAGTTGCCGTTCACCTCGCCTATAATTCTTACGCTCGATCCGTTAAGAATTCATGAACGCCGCGCCGGACAACCGCCTCTAGAATTTCGTGACGATCTCGCGTATGTTCTCTACACTTCCGGATCAACCGGCAAACCCAAAGGCGTGCCCATAACGCACCGCGCCTTGACCAACCTGCTGGTTGGAGTTTCGTCCGATCTTTCGCTGAACTGCGCCGATGTACTGCTGGCCACCAGCACCATTTCCTTCGATATTTCAGCCTTCGAAATTTTCGCTCCGCTGCTGTGCGGAGCGCATCTTGTCGTAGCTTCCCGTACTGTGGCCGTCAACGGTGAATTATTGTCGGAAGCCATCCAAAACAGCGGCTGCACGGTTCTGCAGGCAACGCCTTCCGGCTGGCGAACGTTGCTCGAATCCGGTTGGGCCGGAAAGCCCGGATTAAAAATGCTTACCGCCGGCGAGCATCTCGATCAGACGCTTGCCAGGAAGTTGCTGGCGCGCGGCGCGTCTCTGTGGAACCTGTATGGGCCAACGGAAGCCACCATCTACGCCACCGGACATCAGATAACGCAGGCAGAATCGAAAATTACAGTCGGCAAGCCGCTGGCGAATTACCGCACCTTCGTGTTGGATCACAACCGAAAGCAGGTTCCTCTTGGAGCCATCGGCGAACTCTACATCGCCGGCCTTGGCGTCACCTCCGGTTACCTGAATCGTCCCGAGTTAAACGCTGAAAAATTTGTGGACGGCGTTTTCCGCACTGGAGATCTCGCTCGTTTCCTCCAGGATGGCCAGATCGAATTACTCGGCCGCACTGATAATCAGATCAAGTTGCGCGGCTGCAGGATTGAGCTGGAAGAAATAGAATCCGTGCTGGACGCGCATCCGGCCATCCGCAAAGCCGCCGTCAAAATCATAGACCTCAACGAAGGTGATCAGCGCTTGGTCGCCTACATTTCCGCGCGTTACCCGGATCCACTGGACCCTGCCGAACTGCGCAAGTACGCCCAGCGCACTCTGCCCCCGTACATGCTGCCTTCGGCTTACATTGCCGTCGATATCCTGCCGCTGACGCCCAGCGGGAAAATCGACCGTAAGGCTCTGCCGAATCCGAGTAGTCATCATTTTCTTGCCGCAGGCGTAACTTCGAACCATTCCGGCCTCCGTCTTGAACAAACCGTGCTCGCGTGCTGGCGCAACATTTTGACCGCCCCCGAGCTTGGTTTGGACGACAATTTCTTCGACATGGGCGGCCACTCGCTGCTGGCAACCCGCATGTCCGCCGAGCTTAATAAGCAACTGAACTGCAAGATTCGTCCCAACTGCCTTATAGAAGCGCCCACAGCCCGCACATTCGCCGGCCGCTTGTTACGCCTGCAAACCCATGCGCCGGCTCAGTGCATTGTTCCCATGCAACCCACGGGATCGCTGCCGCCGGTCTTTCTTATCCATCACTTGCTTGGGGACATCTTTGTCTACCGGGCCATGGCTGCGTGTTTTGCGCCCGACCGTAAAGTTTACGGAATTCAGCCGCCCGCCGACTTCCTTCAGCGTGCCCATCCCTTCTCGCTTGTCTCGCTGGCTGCCGAATATGTTGCCGAGATTCTGACGCAGCAAACACAAGGACCTTTTCACCTGGTCGGCTATTCGAGCGGCAGCGTGCTGGCTTTCGAAATGGCCCGGCAACTTCAGCAGGCCGGACATAAGGTTGGCTTGTTGGCTCTCATGGACGGTGAGGTCAACGGCCCTGCTACCGAGCTTTCAATGCCGGCCAGGATCCGGAAGACCGTCCGACGGAAAGTCTGCAAGGTTCTTTTCAAATTCAAGGATGAATTCCGCAGCGGCCTGCGGACATTCGTCATGGACCGCGTGCGGCACATTCAGCTTCACTCGCGCGTGCGTTCTCTGCAGGATGCCGTAACCTTGGAGCAAGCTCTGCTGCTGTGCGAAAACGCCTACCAGCCGCAGCCCTACTCCGGATCGGCATTACTGATCCGCTTCCACGATGAAGCCTGGGCCTATGGCCCAAATCCGTTGCTAGGCTGGGGGACGTTGATTGAAGGCGGAATCGAAGCGCTAGATGCTCCCGGCGGTCATATCACCGGGATGAATCCGCTGGGAGCCCCGCATCTGGCTCATCTGCTAAAAGTTCACCTGCAAAACATCGAAGCGAAGGTCGAGCAGCGCGAATCCTTAGAACAATTCTCTTTTTCCCGCTAGACGGTTTGTTTACAATTTCGTATACAATGTCAGTAGTGATGCTTCTAGTGCCAACGCAAGATGCGCTGTAAGAATGGCCAACAGTCGCTCCACTTTGCCCCCGTCGGAGTTAACGGTCGGTCCTCTCCGCAATGCGGAAAAGCAGGAAACCTCCCACGCGCTTGCACCCACCATTTTCCACGAACCCTGGTGGCTTGAAGTTGCGTCTGCAGGCAGCTACCAGGTAGCGGAAGTCGAAAGCGGCGGCAAAACTGTAGGGCGCCTTCCCTATCTGCCTTATAAGCGTTTCGGTATTCCGCTTATAGAAATGCCTATGCTCACGCATTTTCTGGGCCCGGCTTTGCTCGAAGGAGTCGGAAGTCCCAACAGCCGATTTTTGCGCCAGTTGGGAATCACCAGGGAACTCATCCAGAAACTGCCGCGCGCCTCGCTCACCGCCATGAAACTACATTACGGCATCAGCGAAACCATCGCTTTTCAGGAACAGGGATTCCGCACATCGGTCCAATTCACCCACGAAATTGACCCCTTACCCACCGATTTGCTCTGGGCTAACCTGCGCAACAAGACGCGTAATGTGATTCGCAGGGCCGAGGAGCAATTTCAAGTAAAGGAAGTAACCGACGCCGCCGAGTTCATGATTTTCTACTTGGGAAATCTGGCGGCGCGCAACATGCGCAGTTTCCTGGATCGCGATATCTGCGAACGCTTGATTCAAGAGTGCATTGAACGCGGCCGCGGGCGCATTCTGGCCACCTACGACGGGAAAGCTCTGCAGGCCGCTAACTTTTACATCTGGGACCGCCGTTACTATTATTTCCTTCTCTCAACCCGGTCTTTGACTTCCGGCAACGGCGCAACCAGCCTGTTGTTATGGGAAGCCATTAAGGATTCGGCGCAACGCGATTTAATCTTCGACTCCGATGGCTTGAACAGCAGCGGCGCCATCCTGTTTTTCGCCGGTCTTGGCGGAACAGTAAAGCCACGCTACATCGTTTCGAAATCGGACCTCCGCGGTAAATTGGTCGAGACGATGCGCGACGCCGTCTGGGGCAAGAATTTTTTCGTTCGCGGCTAACTACCTCTTTTTTTCTCGTATGAAATTTCCTGTTATTTTGATCGCTATACTACCGCTCTGTCTTTCCGCTTTCGCTAATACAAACGTTACCGTCAGCACAACCGTGGTGCAGTCCGGAGTGAAACGCCTTGGCATCAATTTAGGCGGCCACCACTACTATGATTCGGGCCAAATCCTTAAAAACCTGACCTTGCGCAATCCCGGCTTTGAACCGCCCATGTTCCGTTCTGTAGTTCAATGCGGAAGCGGCGGCAGCGCCAGCGGCTGCACCGACAATCTTCCTTACGGTGGCTGGAAGACCGGCTTCTGGACTGCAGGCGCCTCCGTCACTGTCATCTCAGGCGCCGCGTCAGGGTGCGCCACGACCATCGCGAACTTCACCGGGCCCACCGGCAAGATAGGCGGCATCTACAACTTTGCCTCGGCCTGTGCCGCACCGCTCGCCGCTGGCGATTACTTCTTCGTCGAACAGACGGTTGCAGGCGATCCCGCGCTTGGCTGGTGGCCCTCTACCAAAGGCAGTGGCAGTTTCGCCGCCGACACTACCGACTTGCCGCCAAACACAACCGGGATTCGAGCACTGAAAGTAAATGCACCAGCCTCTGGCGATTCGTGCAAATTGATCGGCTACTTCGACACCATCCCCGCTCGCTCGTTCGTTACCCTCAACGGAACTTTCCAGATCCAGTTCGCGGCCAAGGGTCTGACTGGATCGCGCCAAGTAACAGTGGAGTTCCTTCGCGGCGGAACGCCCTACACCTCGCAGGTCATCTCTCTTAGCGGAGCGTGGGCTAACTATTCGGTGAACTTCGCAGCCTCGGAAACCGGCGCCCAGAAGGACGCCGCGCAAGTAGCCTTTACAACCGTCGGTGCTGACGGGTTTTACCTTGATAACGTAACAGTGGTACAGACTGGAACCAGCGCGGATAATCCCACCGTCTTCCGTGATGCTGTAGTGTCCACTCTCCAAACCATGAAACCCGGCATCATTCGGATGTGGGACGGCTCGGGCTTGACCAACACGCTTGACAACATGCTGGCCGATCAGTTCGGACGACGTCCAGCCAACTACTCACTGTGGTTTTCCCAATCCAACGAAGATGTCTCTTATGGGCTGTTCGATTTTCTTCAGCTGGTCCAGACAGTGGGCAACATGGCCGAGCCATGGATTGTTGTGCCCATCACATTTTCACCTGTTGAAGCCTCGAATCTGATTGATTATCTGTGCGGTGGCCCGGGAACGGTTTATGGAGCCAAACGAATAGCCCAAGGGCAGACCGCGCCCTGGACTTCCGTCTTTTCCACCATCCACCTGGAGTTTGGAAATGAATCCTGGAATTCAGGTTTCGCCGGCGGGATCATCCAACAGCCTGCCGCTTATGGCGCCCGTGCGCAGACTATATTCGCCGCCATGCGCTCCAACCCCAACTACGCGCATAACGCTCTGGACCTTGTTCTGGGCGCACAAGTGGCAAACGCCAACAGCATTCAAACCATCCAGAACGCCTGTAAGAATAACGATTCCCTTGCGGTGGCTCCTTATCTGATGGACACACTAACTGACGCCGGCAGTGTGGCGAGTCTCTTTCAGCCCACCCTGGCCGAACCGCAAGCACTCTACTCCGACGCCCCTGGTGTTTCAAGCGAAGGCATCACCAGCGGTTATTTCGCTGTTAATGGCGCAGCCAGGAGCGTAACTGGCGGGGAAATGTATCTCGATGCTTTGGCCGAGGCCAACTCCAACTACCCCAAGCCGCTGTCTATCTATGAAGAGAACATGGCCACAACCAACGGTACAGTGCCGGAACCCGTGCTGAATAGCTATGTCTCGAGCATGGGTGCGGGCCTCGCCACGATCTCCGCGGAACTGCTCGCAATACAGCACGGCATCGTAAATCAGAATCTTTTCTCACTGACGCAGTGGCAGTTCAAAAGGCCTGATGGCATTGGGGTCGATCTTTGGGGAACCGTTATCGACATGGGAGGCCCCACAAATCTTCGCCGCCCGCAATTCCTGGCGCAGCAGTTAGCCAACAGCGCCATAAGTCCAGGAGCCACCATGCTGAAGACGGCACAAAGCGGCAGCAACCCCACCTGGAACCAGGCACTCCAGAATAGAGTTGCCCTGAATGGAGTCCAGGTGATTCAGTCTTTCGCCTTCAATAATGGACCCAGCGGCTACTCCCTCATCCTCCTGAACAACAGCCTCACTTCGTCCGAAATCGTTACCTTCAGCGGGCCAAACGCGCCCAAAGGAACTGTGCTCCAACAGCAAATGACCTCGGCCAAAATCACTGACACGAACGAGTCTATCGGCTTGGTTGTGCCCACCAGTTCGACTCTCCAGAACTTCAACCCATCTTCGGGCATTTCCCTTCCCCCGTATTCCATGACGGTTCTGACTTACTCCGCCTCCGCATTGTCGACCGCCAGACGCCACTACTAAGCGGCTTGTTCTCAAGCAATTCGAGCCGTTCCAGGCGACTTCGTTGGTCACTTCCAACCCAAGTAAATCTCCCCCACCAAATCAACCACCTAACCTCTTTCCCCCCACCCACGCACATCCCACCCGTCAGGATCTCGGACGAACTGCATCGCCTTCGTTCTGCTAGGGCAAGAGCGTCCCAAGCACGCCGATCTCCGCAGAAAAGCCATCTTGGAGGAGGCGCGCAGCCAATACCGCGAGCTGCTCGGCGAAAAATAGCCGAATTTACTCCACCAACCGACCGTAACGGCGCCCCCGCCGCACTCCAACTCCGTCAGCCTTCCTCATCACGGCCTCCCGCGCCTTTTCAAAATCCCACTGTTGCACTATGATAAGTAACATTTTGCGCAGGACCTCGAAGGAAATACGCATAGATCATTGGAGGAATTAAAAAGCAATTCTTATGACACAGCTCTCCCTAGCCCCCCGCCGCCGCGCCTTTCTGCAGTTCATGGGATTGGCCGGATTGGCTACGCTCGGCAATGTCGGCTCCCTGCTCGCTACCGAGCCTAAGGTCACAACTCCCCCCTACAACACCTTTACCGAAGAGGAAGAGCTGGCTCTTGGAAGGCAGTTTTCAGCCAAATACGAAAGTAAGGTGGAGATCCTTTCCAACCCCATCATCGACGCCTATCTAAACGATATCGTCAAAAAACTCGGCAATGCCTCCCAGCGTCCGCAATGGCCGTATCAAATCAAAGTCGTCAACGACTCCGAAATTAACGCCAGCGCCATCCCCGGCGGATTTCTTTACCTGCATCGCGGCCTGCTGGAGTTCGTCTCAGATGAAAACGAAATGGTCGGCGCCATCGCCCATGAAGTGGGTCATGTGGTGGCAAGACACACCACCAATCAGTTATCTCTTCTCTTAATCGCCCAGCACGTGTTTGATCAGGTGAAACACAACATCCTGATGGATAACGATGTTTTCGCGCAAGTTCTTCAACAGCTCGGTGGTCCCGTCGTGGTGCTCGCGCAGTTGCGCTATAGCCGCCAGAATGAATCGGAGGCTGATCTGCTGGGCTTCTATGAAATGCTTCGCGCCGGTTGGAATCCCAACGGACTGTACAAGTTTTTCACCCGCCTCGCAGCGAAAACCGGAAGTCAGAGCCCGGTCGATGTCATGTTGTCCGACCATCCCGCCACCGAGGAGCGCGCCCGTGTCATGCGGCGCGAACTGGAATCGATAAACGTCCCCTCTGGTCTGCGCGAACAGACTTTTCAATTCCAGGCATTGAAGTTGGCGCTCAGCATTATGCCTCCTGCTCCAAGGCCTGTGCGTCAATAGCCATCACGGTCAAACTAATCGCATATGAAGCTGCAAAACGCAATCCTTGTTATCGGGATCGTCGCCTGCGCTGGCATCAAGGCGGCTCCTCAGGCTGCAGCTATGAAGCCGCTTCCGCACGCGGCTCCCAAAGTTCCGCCAAAGGCTGCCGCGCCTCCGCCGTCCCCGGCCGTTGCGCAGTCAATCCACGCAGGCCCGCTATTCAGCACAGGATCTAGCGACACCAAGGAGGGCGATGCACCCTCCTTCCCCAACCTGAATATTCTGCTCGATCCCGCCGACGATTCTACGCCGGTGCAGCCCGCCGCTCTCCACTTGACCGTGGACGGGAAGGACTGCGGCACGGCAACCAAGATCGAGCGTTTTGGCGATTCCGGCCACGGCGTCGCGGCCGACTTCGCCATCGACGTAAGCGGCAGTATGCGCGGCGGTCCGCTGAACGCCATCAAGGCCGGGCTCTCCCACTTCGCCGATAAAGCCGGCAAGAACGACCGCGTCTCCATCCAAACATTGGCCGACGACACCCGCACCGACGTTCACTGGGAAGACTCATCCGATAAACTGCGTCCTGCCCTGCAGGCCCTGGCTGCGCGAGGCCGATTGACGCGCCTCTGGGACGGCCTTCTCGATGCACTCGGAAAATTTCCCGACAAGCCGGCCACACGGCGTCTGATCGTTATCTCCGACGGCCACGATGAAGGCTCGCAGCACACCGAACAGGAAGTAATCAAAAAAGCGCTCGAGCAGCAGATTCCCATTGATGCCATCGGTGTTACGCGAAGCAATCCCATTTATCTTCGGAGTCTCCAACAACTTGCCACAAGCACCGGTGGTCATTTTCGCAGCGCCGCCAGCGAACAACAGCTTGAAGAGCTGGTTGGCAGCGGCATTGATCGAGTCAAGAGTTTGCCGCTTGCCGAATTCGAAGCGAAAGACGTCAAAGGGGACGGCAAGTCTCACAACTTTCTGGTTGCATGGAAACCCGCCGGAAAAGAGATTCCCTGGAGGTTTAGTGCAACTCTGCCAAAGGTTGACGAGTTCTGGGAGAGTCCCTGGCTGTGGATTGGCGCGCTGGCCGCCGCTGCTTTGTTGCTCGTCATTTTTCTATTGACGCGCAAAAAGAAGCCGCTGCCCGTCATGTCAGCGCCGTCACCTATGGCTGCCAGACCCTCGCCCGCTTCGCCCGCACCTACTCCTGCCCCACTTCCTACTTTCAAACCCAACGCCCCGCGGCCTTTTGTGCCACCGGTCAGTCCACAGCCGGCTCCTCAGGCCACACCCGCTCCCGCGTCAATGCCGCCGCCGAACGCGCGTCCACCTGTCATCCGGGCTCGCACGCAAATTTCACATAGCTTCCCGTCCCCGAGTGCCCAAACTCCGACCGCCTGGCTTTTATGCGAAGACGGCTTCGCCAAAGGCAGGCAGTTCCCCATTCACTCGGCTGAATTCTGGATTGGCTCGCTCGATAACAATAGCCTCTGCATACCGGGCGACCCAACCGTTTCCGGCAACCACGCCTGCATCGTCTTCGAACACGGCATTCTCGGCATCTTCGATCACAACTCCACCAACGGTACCCGCGTAAACAATCAGACCGTGCTGGAGACGCGCCAGCTTCTTCGTCCCGGCGACCGCATTCGCATTGGACGTTCCACCTTCGTCCTGCTCTCTACCCAGGCGCAAGCGGCCAATGTATGAGTGAGCTCGTGGTTGGCCAGCAAGTCGGATCCTTCGTCCTAGCCGATCAGATCGGCCGCACCAACATGGGCGAAGTCTGGCGTGCTTGGGATTCGGCCAACCAGCAGGTAGCTCTAAAAACCATCGCCATGGACATCCGCACCGACGAAATGTTCCTGGCCAGGTTCAGGCAGGAAGCCTACGAACACCGCAAGCTTCGCCACAAGTCCATCGTTCCCATTTACGACTTCTTCGCTGAGGACGATTGCCTGTTCCTGGTTATGCCTTTCATCGAGGGTGGATCGCTCGAAGATCTGCTGGCGCGCGAAGGCCAACTGCCCGTCCAGCAAGCACTCGATATCTCGGTGCAAATTCTGGAAGCGCTCGATTTCGCTCATCAGAACATGCTCATCCACCGCGACGTCAAACCGTCCAACATTCTCATGGACAACGACCGCGCCTATCTCACTGACTTTGGCATTGCTCTTCCTATTGGCAAAACCCGGCTCACCACCGGCGCGGGACTCCTTGGAACGCCCGGCTACATGAGTCCCGAGCAGATCACCACTCCGCTCGACGTCGATCATTTGACCGACGTCTATAGCTTCGGATGCGTGCTATACGAAATGCTGGCGGGCCGTCCGCCCTTCGTCGCCGAAGGCATGGATGCCGGTGACGTCCGCTACCGCCTCCAGCGCCAGATTGTGGACGATCAGCCCATTCGCCTGCGCGAGTTCAATCCCGACGTTTCACCGCGGCTGGAGCACATCATCATGACATCGCTTGCCAAGTCGCGCGACGATCGCTTTCCTGGATGCGGCTCGTTCGGACGCGCGCTCGATTCCATCCGCACCGATTTGAGTTCATCACCCGCGTCCATTCAGCCGGCGTCAGCGCCCGGGCAAATACTCGTCGAACCGGTAGTGGTGAATCAGGTTGAGAGTCAGCTTCCACAAGTAGGCCGCGTATCCACAGCCTTATACCTGACGGTTTCACTCGTCGCCGGAATGCTCCCGTTTTTCTTTGTCCAGGACCGCCAGTTTGTGCTTCTCTTTTTCCTGTCCGCGGCCCTTTCTTTCGTGTTGCAGCTCCGAGTACTGTATAAATGCTGGATGGCCATTCAGGATGGCAATGCACGAACAACGCCGGGCAAGGCCGTGGGACTCTTGTTTGTCCCTTTCTACTCGCTCTTTTGGGCCTCGCAGGCCTATCCAGGGTTCGCGTCCGATTACAATCGGCTCATCCACCGCCGCGAATTGCGTTGCCGCCGCCAACCCGTATGGCTTTACTGGTGCTTCTATAACTTCAACTGTTTCATTATGCCTGTCGCAAGCCTCTTTGTGAACTTCACCACGTTAAGTTTTCTCATCGCGGCGAATGTTCTACTAATAGTTCCAGTTATGACGGGCACCCTATGCACGGCTCTGAATCGCCTCAGCGAAGCTCGCTCGCTCAGGCAGGAAATAACACAGTCTTCGGACGCGAAAGGAGGCGAGGTGCTGGCATGAGTGAAACTGGAAATCAAACAGCGGCCAAACGAGCCATTCCCATCATTGTCGGCGCGGAGTCGGAGATAGGGCGGCGTGAGGAAAACCAGGACAGCATGACTGGCTTTCCTTCCCCTTTCGGCGCGGTCTATATGATCGCCGATGGCATGGGAGGACACCGTGGCGGGGCCGAAGCGTCCCGCATGGTGGTTGAAGGCATTCGCACCCACCTGTTGCAATCGCCTCCCGAGATGAGCCTGCAGAAGGCTATTGAGAACGCTGCGCGCATGACCAACCGCGAGTTGTTCACCAAGGGCAAATCAGGCGATCCTAAATACACCGGCATGGGTTCCACTGTCACCCTGGTGGTCATCCGCGAAGGCGACTCAGGGGCTGAACTCATCACCGCGCACGTCGGCGACAGCCGTGTGTATCTCCACCGCGACAGCCAGCTTTCACCACTCACCAAGGACCACACTTTCGTCCAGCGCCTGGTTGACTCTCACACCATCGACGAAGAAACTGCACGCACCCATCCTGAAGCGAGCGTGTTGACCCGGGCCATGGGTCAGGCGCCCGACGTCACCATCGATGTCTCGGAGCCCATCCTGCTTTTCGATGGCGACGGCATTCTGCTTTGTTCTGACGGTCTGTCCGGCTATGCCCCGCGCGCAGCCATAGAAGAGACGGTCACTCATCATCCCGGGCCTGACGACTGCGTGAAAGCTCTGGTCAAACTCGCCTTGAAAAACGGCAGTGACGATAACATTACCGTGCAATTCGTCCGAGTGGGAAACCCTCCCGACATACCAGTGCCGCCGCCGAGTGCAAAGCGCCACACCCAGCCCGAATCCGAGGCTTTTCTTCCCATCACGCAGGAGCAACCGGCGGCCAAGCTTCCTCGTTCCTCGCGAACTTCCGGCAAATTGATGCTCTGGTTTGCTTTAGGTCTGCTGGTGTTGGTGGGCGCTGCTGGCATTTACAAGTTCCGCCCTGCATTGTTTTCATTCCTCAAACCACCGGCCGAAGCCGATCCCAAGAGCAGCATGTTTGGTCGAATTCAGGACCTACACCACAAAGTGGCTCTTGAGCGCGATCAGGTCAGCCGGGAATTGGTCGCCGTGGTTCCAGCCAAGAACGAGCCGCTGAGAAAGGATCTTGAAAAACTTGTTATTCAGTTCAATAAACTGGCTGATGACACTGACCGTTTGGGACTGGAACGCGGCGCAAAGGATGATGCTCAAGCCAAGGATAGGGCTTCCGTCAATAGCTTTTTTGACCAGTACTCTAAAAACTTCGGAGTTCTACACGGAGACCATAAGAAGTGTGTAGACAAGGAAAAAGAACTGAAGATCGCGGTAGCGGAACGCTAGAGAACTCTTATGAAAAAATGCTCAAAATGCATGGCGGAAAACGCCGTGGACGCAAAATTCTGCAAGTTGTGCTCCTCTCCCCTACAGCAGGGCGGAGGAAAAACTTGTCCCAGCGGTCGCCACACCATGGACCCTTCCTGGACCGAGTGCGCCTACTGCAAGGCCGAGTCGGGTGCCGCGCCGCCGCGCCCGGTTGCCAATCCGTTGCCGCCGCGGCCAGCACCGCCAGCCGGAGCCGGTCCTCGGGTGGCTACTCGCGTCGAAACAATGGTTGACGGCAGCGATGCTGCAGGTGTCACTCCGCCCGGCGCCTCCAGACCGCTGGTGCGGCCGCCCACCTATCGGGAAGACTCCCCGCTTCCGCCGCGCCCCGCTGGATCAGGACCTCGGCCCTTCACTCCGCCCGCTCCCGCGCCTCCCGCCGCGCCCACTCCTCCACCCAGCATGCCGCCGCAAGGCCGCAGAACTGTCTACGGTACGCCTTCGCCTTCCCTGCCATCCGTCACCAAAGCGCGCAAAATTGTCGGTTTACTCGTCACGTATAGTTGGCGGCCTGAAGGTCAGGTCTATGAAGTGCGCGAGGGCCGCAACCTCATCGGCCGCGACCCTAGTTGCGACATCTGCGTTACCGAAGATGAAACCATGTCGGCCACCAATAGCCACATCACTTTCCGCCAGAGCTTTGTCATTGGCGACATGGTCAGCATGATGGGCACCGACGTAAATGGCATTCCGATCGAGCAGCAGTTTACCAGCTTGGATAGTCACTCACTCGTGCGCGCCGGCTCTACTCACTTCACCTTCATTGCGGTTGAGCTCCGCAAGCCGCAGGCGCCGGAAGCATAAGACACCGGCCATGAAAAAGTGTCCTAAATGCGGTTCGGTTTACACCAACGATTTCGTTTACTGTGATCAGGACGGCGCACCGCTCAGCGCTCGTTCCTCAAAAACCGTCTGGATCGTACTTGTGGTTGCTGTCATCGTCCTGGTTGCCGCCGGCTTCGCCGCCGTGCCTCTGCTGGATGCCTACGTCATGTCTCGGATGACCTTCAAAGTAGTCGACGCGTCGCTGCATGTGGATGAAGGTCATAGCGTATCGGCGCTCGAAAGCGTCTCAGCCAATCTCGTCGTGCAAGTGCAGAACGATAGTGTCGTCTCACCCAGCATGAAGTCGGTGAAGCTCAGTTGCACGGCTTCGGGCCAGAAGTTCGCGGAGATCGTATGGCCTTCAGCAGGCGAGCAGCCCATTCCCCTGCCTGCGGGTGCTCCCACAAAGGTGAACGTGCGCTTGCAGGCAGCCAAGGGCGCATCGGGATTAGATCTACTCTTCCTGGCGATGAAGAAAACGCTCACCGCCGATTGCCAGGGAGATGCCGAAGTCAGCCTTTTTGGTTTGCCATTGACAAAGAAAATCAGTTTTGAAGAAAAGCTCTGGTAACGTCGCGCCCTCAAGGCGCTTTCACCCAAGGCTCGGCACAACTGGTCGGCATTTGCGGGCTCAGCGGAATCAGCAGCAGATCCTGTGTATTATCGTCTTTCCTTTGAGTTTCAATAATCCACCTTGAGTTGAAAGCGGCATTTAAGAAACTAACGTGCCTGGGCAAATTAGTGAACAAGAAGCCAGGCTTACCATGCCTCGACGTCCCCATCGAGCTCCCCGAGCAAACCAGCGTCCCGCTGGTTGGGGTAGTCGACACGGGCGTCTTCGGAATGGGGGTCGGAATCGTGACTGGATCAACAGGTGGCTTCCTGATAGGCTCGGGCTCCGGCTGCGTTGGCACGGGAGTTTTCACAACTGGCGGCTTATCCGCCCTCGCCACCTGAGTATCGGTGCTCCTCGTGGGCTTTTTGGTAACTGGCGGGACAGTAGGCGTTCCCTTCGTATCGGTAGCGGCTACTGCCGCCACCGTGGACGTGTCGGCGGTCTTTACCACCGGTGTCTCCGTCTTATGCGAAGACCAATAATAATAGCCGCCGCCAGCACCCGCCAGCGCCAGCACTCCGGCCAGCGCTAAAATCATCGGCTGTCCGCCACTCTTGGCGGGCGGAGGCGCTTGGTACACCGGCGGCTGCTGCTGGCTCACCTGCGGAGGCAGATTCTGAAGCGCCGGCTCTATCGTGGTGCGCGGCGGCATCGTCCCGGGTCCTGGATTGGAGTCTAACGTGGTTCGGGGAGTCATCGGAGGCGCTGTGGGGTACCCCGTCACTCCGCCCGCCATACCTGCGCCCGCTGCGCTCCACGCCGTCGCTTCTGGCCCTTCAATGACTGTCTTCGACCGCATCGGCATTCCCGCCGGCGGTTGCCACTGCGGCGTCGGAGCCGGCTGCGATAAGGCCTCCATCACCTCATGGCAAGTTTGAAAACGGTCGGCCGGCTTTTTCTCCAGACAGCGCATTACAATCTGCTCGACATATTCCGGAACATTCGGATTCAGTTCCCGCAACGGCCGCGCCTGCTGTCGTAAATGCTGGTCCTTTACGAAATACTCAGTGTCGCCTTCGCCTTCCTTGAAATCAAAAGGCGGGAACTCCGTCAGCATCTGGTACAGCACACAGCCATAGCTGTAGATATCGGAACGATGGTCCAGATCCTTCGATCCGATGATCTGCTCCGGACTCATGTAGTGCGGCGTGCCGATAGCCGTGCCCGCGCGCGTCACTCGCTGTTCCCGCATGAACAGAGCTATACCGAAATCCATCACATAGGCTCGCCCGCTGCTCTCCAGCAGGACGTTCGACGGCTTGATATCCCGGTGAACGACGCCCTCGCTGTGCGCATAATCCAAGGCGCTCAACACATCTTTAGAAATCGAAATGACGGCGGGCAGCGGCATCGACGATTGCAGCTTAAACAGCCTGTGATCCAGACTCTCGCCCTTGATGTACTTCATCACCAGGAAGCTGCGACCGTCTACATAAAGAAAGTCGAAGGCTGAAACGATATTAGAATGCTGCAGATTCGCCTGGCGCTTGCCTTCACCGAGGAAGCGCTGTTCAACATCCGGTCGCCCGGCAAATCCCTGCGCCAGGAACTTGATGGCGACCGAGTTGCCAAGCACGATATTTCGGGCCCGCCAAACCTCCGCCATTCCTCCTTCGCCGAGCTTCTCTTCAAGAACGTACTGTCCTACCTGGTGTCCTGCAATTGGGGTTTCCATTAGAAAATCCGTCTGTTAATACTAGCGGAGAATTATCGCGAAACTAACCAAAAATCAGAGCTTGGCAGCGCCAAGCGTCATCACGGCACCCACACCTCAACGCGCCGGTTCTTTTCGCGTCCATCGTCGGTATTGTTGTTGCCAACCGGCATCTCGGAAGACAATCCGTACGCCTCCGTTTGAATGCCGTTGTGCTGGAAACGCTCGGCCACGACTTGGGCCCGTTTCAGCGATAAAGCTTTATTAGCGGCCGGCGTGCCTTTGCTGTCGGCAAAGCCCAGCAGATAGACCTTCCCGCCGTTGGAAAGTATAGAAACCGCGCGCACCACGTCAGCTTCCGCCTTTGTGTCCAACTGATCGCTATTCGGCCGGAAGCGGAACGTTAGGCGCATGCGCCGCTTGCCGGTGGTTATGGAACGATAGTCGCCGGGCGCGTCATCGGGCGCCGACACCGACTCCAACGTCGCTTCCAAAGGCACATAGGTTTTCTTCACCACCTGCTGACCTTGATCACTCAGCACAAAATGCACGAATTTCGCCACAAGCGGAGACGGAACCGGCGCCGTATACAAGAACAAGCGCCGCGACAGAATATAATCCTCGGTCGCCACCGTGAACGACTTAGGCAGCAGCGGTATGGTTGAACCGCCGTCCGAGACCGCCAGCGGTTGAGCCTCCCCTACCTGCGGCAAACCTACAAAGCCGATTCCGTCCGCATCGGCGGCCACCGCGCCGGCTATAGCTTCTCCGTTCGCCATAACCTTGGCGCCGTCTGAAACGGCATTCTTGTCCCCATGCAGCACCATGGCCACAAACGAATCGAATGTGCCCGATGTTTTATCCCGGCTGAACAGATGAATCGGACCAGGACGACCTCCCACGGCCGACCAATCTGTTATCTTCCCCGAGAAAATATCTCCAATTTGCGCCCGCGTCAGCGACTGAACCGGGTTCGCGCGGTTCACAATGACGGCAATGCCATCTAGACCAATCACGTTTTCGCAAGCGAAGGAACGGAAATCGCCGATACCGGACAGCATCCGGTACTCCTTGTCATTAATAGGGCGTGAGGACATGCCGATCTCCGCTGTTCCTTTGGATAGCGCCGTAAACGCATTTCCGGATCCATTGGCTATCACTTCATAGAGCTGAGTGCGCGCATGGCCCGGCACACGCGCAGTGATGCGGAAAACGTCTTCATCCTTCCCGTCCGCCGTCTTTTCCTTCGAATCTTTCTGCTGGATATCGGTACCGCCCTGGCTCCTCACAAACTCCTGCACCAGCTGCGGCGCGAGTTCTAAACCAACCGTAGTAGAGCCTTCCATGCGAAGTGCCGTCTCCGGGAACATGAAAAAGTAGGCATAGGCAGCGCCGCCAAGCAGCAGCGCTGCAATTACCAGGACCGCAATCATCCCCTTGCCCTTCTTCTGGGGCGGCGTCACCGGCGCGACGTAAGCCGGCGGCGTATAAACCGGTGGCGGCTCAACCGGCGGTCTGGGCGTCGCCGGCGGCGGCATATTGGGCGGCGGCGTTGCCACTCCGGCGAAGCTGCTGGGGTGGGAATTCGTGAACGCCGGTTGCTCGGTCATGGTAGCGCCGCGGCCCAAAGTCGCGCCCGGAGCTTGCGCCACAAACGCTTTCGCCACCGGCGGGGTTTGCGCTTGCAACTCCTCGCCGCGAATCGCCGCATCCAACGCCCGCATCACCTCACCGCAGGTTTGAAAACGATTGGCCGGATCTTTCTCCAGGCACTTCAACACTACGGCCTCAATCTGCGGCGAAAGGCTCTTATTGAAATCGCGAATAGGCGGAGGCGACGAGCGCACGTGGCAATCTTTCACGTAGAACTCGGTCGAACCCTCTACGCCGAATGGAGGGCCGCCTGTCAACATCGCATACAAAACACAGCCGAAGCTGTAGATATCGGCCCGCGAATCCACGGCCTTAGGCCGCATTATCTGCTCCGGACTCATGTAGTCGGGCGTGCCCACCGACATTTCCGCGCGCGTAATCCGCCGTTCGTCGGTCAGCACCAGCGCAATACCAAAATCGGTCAGATAAACGTGGCCGGTAGCATCAATAAGGATATTGGAGGGCTTAACATCGCGGTGAACCACGCCGTTTGCATGAGCGAAATCGAGCACGCTCAAAACATCCCACGATATTTCATGCACCTGCTCTAGGTCCAGCGGGCCGCCTTTCTGCGCGATGGTTTGTTCCAGATTGATTCCATCTATCAGTTGCATCACCAGAAAACTGCGGCCGTCCAACTGTAGAAAATCGGTGGCCGAAACCAGGTTCGGATGTTGCAGCCGCGCTTGGCTTTTTCCCTCGTTTAAAAAACGCGCCTCAAGCTCCGGATCGCCCGCGAAACGTGCCGACAGAAATTTGATGGCAACGAGATTGCCGAGGTGCAGATGCCTGGCGCGCCACACTTCCGCCATGCCGCCTCGGCCAATCATTGTCTCCAGGATGTACTGCCCAATTACGTTTCCTTGTTCCATATATCCTCAAACTTGATCAGCGAGATCTCGTCACTCTTCTACTCATAACTCCGCCCGTCCCGGGCAGCATTTTAGCGTACCAGGAACGGGCGGTTTTTCGCATCACCGGAACTGTCTAACAACGGTCTCGTTTCAGCTATTGAATGATGCGTGACTTTCCGTTTATGAATGTTACCTTGATTCCGTCCGTGAAGATATATACCTTCCGCACACCTAAGTCAGCTATCTGCTTGGGCTGCCCTTCGATGGCAACAACCTCTTCAATCGTCTGGCCGGGTTTTAGTACCACGGTCTGAGTGGGAGCGGCCGGCGCCGTTGCAGGACTGTCGTTCTGCGCCAGTTGCTGGCCCGCGCTTGGCCCTCCGACTGCCGGCTGAGCTTCCGCCAGCGCCTGCGCTTCTGCTCTATCGGCTTCACTCACTTGCTGTTTCACCTCGCTCGCGACGTTCTGATCGGGTGGCGGCGCAGCCGCCGCGTAGGCAGCCTGCACTGGCGGCGCATTTGCCGAAGCCGGCATCGTTGGCAAACCACCAGTACCTTGTTTCTTCTGGAGTTCGGCCAAACCCTGGTCCAGCGCCTCCCGCATATGATTCTGCATCTCCTGCAGGTCGGCTATCTGGACGGAAACAGTAGCACCGTTATGGCATTCCTGTCCTCCCTTGCTGGCTAGCACAAGCACATTCGCGGCAACATCCTCCGCATTCGGAGCCCCACTAAGCTGGACGGCATCGCCCTCACTGATCGAGCACTCGTTGCCACCCGAGTCCACCACGTCCAGATCCGTTCCCGCAACGAAAACATGCGGCTGGCCATCGGTCAGCGACCGCTCGATGCCTGGGGACACCGGATCAGCGCCGTTCGAGGCACCGGTGGAAACCTCATTGTTCTCAAGCGCCAGTTGATTCTGCACTTCGTTGGCGATCTGCTGCTTGACCTGCGGCGACATCGGTGTTCCGCCGTTCATAGGCGGCACGTTGCCGGCCGCCGAAGCCGCATAGGCGTTGGCTAAGCTCTGGGAAACCATGTAATCGGTCAGCCACAGGGAAGGAGTTGCATAGACCGGCTCAGGCGTAAAGTAAGCGCCGTAATAGCCGCCCCACGGCGTCACAAAGGCATAGTGGACCGGCGCTGGAAATGGCTGATAGACATAACCGTAAAACGCCGGGCGGTAATACACGGCCGGACGATAGACGTCGATGTTGACACCGTGATACATATAGCCGGCGTAATACCGTGGGTAAACGCGTCCGTTGACATAGTAGCTGCGCTGTCCGAATTCACGGCCTCCATAACGATACGGATGTTGCACGAACATTCGGTTCCGGTCGTTCACAAAGCGCGTGTGATCGCCGCGCATCACTTCCACATGATGGTTGCCCGTCAAACCGTGGTGAACTTCCATCCCCCGATTCGCGGCGCGAAAGTCCCCTGGCCGCCCGTTCGGACGGAAGCGGACCTCATGTCCCGAAGCTGTATGCGCAAAGCGGTCATGCGCTCCCACCGGACCGTGGAAGTCGCGGCTATGCTCCAGACGGGGGCGAGCAACTGAACCACGGTTCATTCCACCCCCCATAGGCGAATGAGCAACGGGACCCCCGGCGCGCACGCCACCGCCCGTGGTGTAACCGTGCGACGCTGCGGCCGCGTTGCCGTGGACACCACCGGTGGTGATACCGTTGCCGCGTGCCGCCGTAGCCGGACCAGCCGCACGGCCGGCTACACCAGTCTTGCCGCCGACTGCCGCTCCCGCCTTGGCAGGAGCAGTAGCATGGGCCGCAGGAGCGGAAACGTGCGCTACCGAGCCACCGCCACCACCATGTTTTTGAGCACTGGCCAATCCGGTGCTGAGAACTGCAGCGAACGTACAGGTCATCAGGCGGAAATAGAATTTGTGAGCTGCGGGGGTATTCATTGTGTACCTTCCTCTTTTTTGCCGCTTAAACGGCTTTAGTACCGGTTATTGAACGTCGCTGACCTTGTTGCCAACGAAAATCACTTTCATGTTTGGGTAAATGTAGATCTGTTTCGCTCCGGCATTCACTATCCGTTGCGGCTGTCCTAAAATCGCCGTCACTTGATCGGGCGTCTGGCCGACAGCAATTTTCTGCGTTGCCGTCGGAGCCGCATCGCTCGGCGGCGGAGGCGGCGGTATGGGCGGCGGAGCCTTTATAGAACCCCTGGGCGAGGACGGCGCTGGAACCGGCGGTGCTTGTTTCCCGCCCAGCGTCTCGCGGTCGAACACTTCAGCGATCGTCTGCTCCATCACATCCATCTGCGGCACCGTCCCCTTCGCAAATGGGAATCGCAGCAGCCCCTTATACCTGACATCTTCGAAGGGATCACTAAGCAAATCAAAGACCACCGCATCGTTCTTTACTTCAATCTGCGTCACCCACATCTTTTCCGTGGCCACAAACTTCCTCGGCTTGGGCACGCCCGGTATGTGATCAAAGCCGTTTAGCAGCTTATTCTGCGAAATCTTGCCTTCTTTGAACGTGTTCGGCAGCGCCGTCGGATTGGCCAGCGGAACCATAATCAGGTTGTCTTTTTTAAGCACAAGGATAGTGCCTGCGGATAAAATATCCGTTTCGTCACCGGTCGTATGAGTCAGCTTGTAGAGGGAGGTTAGCCTTTGTTGAACCGCTTCTCGCGAATCTTGAGCGTGCGCTGATACGCAAGCCAGCGTTGCCGCCGCAATCAAGTATTTCCCCCAGCTAATCCGTATTAATAATCCCGCTTTTTGCAATCGAACCACCTTTCCTGGCCGTTTTCGGTCGCAACACCATACATCATCAAGCTGAAAGCAACAAGGATGAGCGTCCTCCGAAACCGCTCACCCTTTTCAGCTGCTCCTCTGATAACTAAGGCGTAAAGTTTGGCTTGTTTTGTGCAATTTCCTAGCCACTCGCTCGGGCCGGTCCACGTCATCAGCCGAGTCATTCCGCGCGTCACCTGGGCCCTTCGCTCTGTCGTCAGAAAGGTGCGAGGTGAACACGTGAAAGCCTTTGTTTATAAAGGCAGGAATGAAGTCGCTGTCGAGAATGTGCCCGATCCTAAGATGGAAGGCCCGACCGACGCGATTATAAAGATCACAACTGCACCTGGAGCAAGAGCATATCCATCGGCCAAGGCCAGGCTCCGGTGAAGAAGTACAACCTCTACCTTCGTAACCTTATCGTTGCCGCCAAGGCCAAGCCAAGCTTCATCGTCAGCCAGCCCCTGCCGTTAAGCAAGGCCCCCGAGGCTTATGAACACTTCGACAAACGCGGCGAGGGCACCGGGCAGGATTGGACCAAAGTAGTTCTAAAACCTGAACTCGATCGCAAAGCCGCTTGATGACCAATTCCTTGGGACGCTGCTGGTTCTAGTAGCGTCCCTACCTTGTATAAATCAACGTACGTCCTTTCGGAGCCTTCGCCGTCACCCGCTCCCGCTTCAACTTCGCTCCGCCCTCAATCAAGCTCCACCTCTCGGTCGCCTTCAGAATCTTCCCGCGCTCATGCTCCTCGATGTCGAAGAACAACTCTCCGCCGCTCTGCCACAGAACCACCGTGCGAAACTCATCTCCATCGATGCCCGTTGACGTCGATTCTTTCCCGTCTGTGGTGTAACGCTGCAGAGCCCGCTTGCCTTTGTTCAACGTTTCCACGACCAACTCCGGATCGTGATGTTCAATCCGCAGCGTCGCGCCGCCCTCTATCTTCCATGTACCGCTAAAATCCGGTCGCTGACCCGCTAGTAACACGGGCAGCATGCAAAGCAACAGCAGCAATTTTCGCAACTTACTCCACTTCCATCATCAGCAGCCCATCATCTCATCGGTGCCTTGAATTCCAATTCAGCTGCAAGTGATGGCCTCCGCGTAATCGAAATTCCGATACACTGTTGGGCAGCCTGATTACCATGAAAAGCAACAGACGCCACTTCGTCCGCACCCTCGGAACCAGTTCAGCCGGACTCGCGCTGAGCACAACACTCACCGCAACCCCGCAAACCACCGCTCCAGAACCACAGGACGGCCCCGTCCTGCTTGTCGGCGACAACATCGCCGTCACCCAGACCGAATACGGAAAGGTCAGAGGCTATAGCCTCCGAGGAATCTACCATTTCCTCGGAATGCCTTACGGAGCCGATACCTCCGGCGCCAATCGCTTCATGCCGCCGCAGAAGCCCAAACCCTGGACGGAAATCTACCCGGCGCTCTGGTGGGGCAATTCCGCGCCTCAAAACATGGAGAACCGCTATGAAAACAAATACGCCTCCTTCCGCGACCATTGGAACTACGACGACGTAAGTGAAGACTGCCTGCGCATCAACATCTTCACTCCTGCAATCAACGACGGTAAGAAAAGGCCCGTCCTCTTCTGGATTCATGGCGGCGGCTTCGTGAACGGCAACGCCATCGAACAGGATGGCTATAACGGCGAGAACTTCGCGCGTCTTGGCGACGTGGTCTTTTGCTCCATCAATCACCGGCTCGGTCCGCTGGGCTTCTGCAATCTCGCTTCCGTCGGCGGAGACAAATTCGCCGCCTCGGGCAACGTCGGCATGCTCGATATTGTGGCCGCTCTCGAATGGGTGCGCGATAACATCGCCAACTTCGGCGGCGATCCCGCAAACGTCACCATCATGGGCCAGTCCGGCGGCGGCGCGAAAGTCTGCATCCTCACCGCCATGCCTTCCGCGAAGGGTCTGTTCCACAAAGCCGTCGTACTAAGCGGTGCATCCAGAAAGTCCGGAGAGATGATCGCTTCCGAAAACCTGGGCGCCGCCGTAGTCAAAGAAGCGGGTCTCACTTCAGATGATTTGGCGAAGCTGCAGTCCATGCCTTGGAAAGACTTCTACGCCGTTGCCACGCGAGCGCAGCAGGCCATGGCCAAGAGCGGTGCGCGCGGCGCCGGATTCAGCCCGGTCATTGATGGCAAAATTCTTCCTCAGCACCCCTACTTCCCCGCGGCATCACCCACCGCGGCCGATGTCCCGATGATCATCAGTTCGGTTCAGAACGAGCAATCACCAAGTTGGGCCGATTCGTCACTGGAATCGATCACGCTCGACCAGGTGGTGGAAAAAGTCAAAGCGAGAGCCGGTTTCGGTGCTGGCTATGGAGACAAAGCACGGGACATAGTGGAGTCCTACGCCAAGGCGTTTCCAGGCCGGAAGCCGGTCGAGATCTGGTCGCTGGTCAGCAGCAATCGCGAAAGCGTTGTGGAACTGGCGGACGTGAAATCGCAACAGCCCGCCCCTGTGTACGTCAACTGGTTCACCTGGCAGCCGCCGCTGTTCGATAACCGCATGCGTGCGTTTCACTGTGTGGATATCAGTTTCTGGTTCTACAACACCGACCTGATGCTGACTCACACCGGCGGCGGCGCAAAACCACGAGCGCTATCGACAAAAATGGCCGGCGCCCTGCTGCAGTTCATGAAGACGGGCGATCCCAATGGCGCCAATCTTCCCGAATGGCCGAAGTACTCGGCAGCTCTCGGTCAGACGATGATTTTCGATAACATTTGCGAAGCGAAGAACGATCCGGATAAAGAGGCCAGGAAAGCGCTGCCGGCTTTGGCTTGAATTTAAGGATGCGGGCGCGACCTCCAGAACCTTCCCCTTCCGGGTCGAAATCCAGGTCGAAAGCCTAGCCCGATTTGTCCCGCCTGTGGCAAACTAAGCGACAATAATCCGATGGAGGTTTCGAAAACGGGCTCATTCGAAGGATTCCTGCAAGTCGTCGGCAAAATCAAAACCCCCCGCGACATCGCTCTTCTCCTCGAATACATCGTCGAGGTGGCGAAAGCCGACGGCGCCGTTCTGTGGCGTCTCGCACCAGGCTCAGTACTTGAAAAATCCGAAAAACGCGGCCGCTTTCTTCCCATTGCTACCTGGTGCCGCTTTGATGATGTCCTGCCCTGGTACTACTTGCCCGCCCACTCGGTTACCGGCGAGGTCTGGCTCAACCGAAACGAAAAACCCTACTACATAGTAGAATCTCTCGAAACCGACCCGCTTGTTCCAGCCGAAGCCCGGCGCCTGCTGCTGACTCGCTGGAACATGCAATACTGCGCTTCTATTCCCATTCGCCAGTCGCCTCAAGGGTTCATCGAATCCGTCACATTCTATCGGCGGTCCAGCCCCATCGAAGCTCCTGCGTTGCAGTTGGCCATCCCGCTCGTTCAGGAATTGCCCACTCTCTATCAACTCGCGCGAGACCGTCTGGCGTTGGAATTTCTCACCGGCCTGAATAAAAACCTCCGCTTCCTTGATGCCGGGGCCGCCCCGCGGAAAACCACCCTTACTAAGGTAAAAGCGCGCCTTCATCGGGTATGCAACGATCTCGAATCGTTCTTCAACGTAACCGAAGCCAGCATCCTCCTGGCCGTTGATTATAGAAATGCACGCGAGTTTCCCGTTCAAGCTCAGGTCTGGAAATGGCCAGGCAGCCCCTATGCCAAAACCTACAAACGCGGCCAAGGTATTACGGGTTGGGTCCTGGCAAATCAGATGCCCCTTCGAATATCCGATCTTGTTCGCTTTGGCGAAGACCGGGAATGGATTCTTTCCCAACACTCGGGCCTTGAATGGGAGGATCTGTTGGACATTAAAAAACAGGTTCGGGAAAAGTTCGGTCTCCCGCCCGGCTGCGACGAACGCGAACTCCCCATGGCCTCTTTCGTTTGTGTCCCCGTGGTTCTCAACGAACTGCTCGGAGTCATTCGCTGCTGCGGCCGCAACTCAAGTCCCTGGACCTTTGAGGAGTCCGATATCCGGCTCCTGGAACTGGTAGCGCAATTTGTCGGCAGTTGGTGGCTCGATCAATTGGAGGCTATCGAACTCCAGGGCGACAGTGACCAATTGAGAAAATTGGTAGACGATGTCACCCGCCTGCATCAGCGTGCTGCGCAAAGACTTGTAAGGGAGTCGAAACCCACCGACTTCTTATTGTCCGAGACCCTGCGCACAGCCATGGCGTCACTGAACGAAGTGGATCACGGCAGCCTTCGCCTTATCGACTTCGACAGCAACGAGTTGTACTACAAGGTGCAGTTGGGTGAGCTTTGGAAGCGGCTCCCCGGCGCCATGACGCGGCGTTTTTCGCTTGACCCTGCTAACCAGAAGTCCGCCGGGTCTTTCGTTGTCAAGAACGAAAAATTCAGGCTCGTTAACAGCCCCGAAACCGACGATTGGGAACTGCCTGTCCTGACCGACGTAAAAAGAAAACTTTACGTGCCCGTCAAGGGCGGCGGCAAAATTCTCGGCGTCCTCGATCTCGGGCGAACCTCCGAAATAGATTTCCAGGAACGCGATGCCGCCATCGCCGAAAACTTTGCCGCTCAGTTGGGCCTCTACATCCATCTGGACGAACAGTTGGAAGGCCGCCGTCGCGATCAAAAACGCTTGCAGGACGAACAGGAAACGCAGCTTCGTACCTTTGAAAATTTGCGTCATCAGATCTATGGCCCGGTGGGAACCGCGGCCATGACCTTGGCGCGCGTGTCGAGGAATCCGTCACTTAGCCAGGAGATTAGGCGCGATCTGGCTCTCGCCCGGGGCGACGCCCTGCGCGCGGCTGTAATGGTGCGAAGTCTCGAACTATTTGCCGCCCTCGCAACCGATCAACCCCCACGGGTTCGACCCGAGCGCTTGCAGGAAGATTGGCTGTTCAACCGCCTCTCCGAATTGACTGAACACCAGCAGGCGCTCCGTTCCCGCCAAAAAATAACCTTCTTTGTCAAAAAAGGAGGTATGGAGTCGCTCAGCTATAATCCCGTCCTCTGCGATCTGAATCTGTTGGAGCACGCCCTTTCCAATCTTCTTGATAACGCGGGAAAATACAGCAACCGGGGCTCCAGGGTATTAGTTACGTGCGGAACCATGGACCACGAAAAGTTCTTTTATATTGCTGTCCAAAATCAAGGCTTCCGTATTGAAAAGGAAGATGTCGCGAAAATGGCGGAAAGGGGCTGGCGGAGCGATCTCGCCTGGAGCGTTTCAGCCGACGGTGCGGGCATTGGTTTATACTTCGTCGATGCAATAATGAAGGCTCATAAGGGGAAACTTCAGATCTCGCCTACCAATTCCCTTGGTGTGAATGACGTGCGCTTAATTTTTCCAGCCTCAGTGGTGTCCCTTGCAAATTAAGCTGGTCCTGATAGAAGATTCGGAACGCTATATTCGGGAACTGCTTGGCCTGTTTGAGCAGGAGCTTCAGCTCTCACCTGACGAAGTCCTCGTCATTACTTCTGAAGCTGATTTTTACAAGGAGATCGCTAATTGGAGCCAGGAACCGCCGGCCGCTTTTGTAATCGACGTAATGATTCCATTTGCATTTCCCAACGAGCCGACTGACCACGTTCCCCTAGAACTACAGAAAAAAGCACTGGCTGATAAGTTCTATCGCGCGGGCATTCGATGCGCCTACTATCTGCTTTCAAAGCCCGCTCTAGCCGCCGTGCCGATGTTTGTTCATTCTATTCTGACCGATGCGGAGCTTGCGTCCGACAAAGCCTATGAACCGCCGCGATCCTCTAACGTCACCATTTGCCCAAAAGAGGCCAATGGACATGGCATCGTCAAGCTCTTACGCGAGCTGCCGTCGTTACGCCGCAATTAATCTGGAGCTGCAGTTGTACCATTCATGAGTTGCTGCGGCTCCGATTTTTTCCAGGGGCCTATCGCTCAGGTCTTTATGCGCAGCACTCTCTTCCTCGTCGATAATCGTCTGCGCCCAATGCACCCGGTCTCTTATGGGAACTTCCCGGTTCATCGCGAGCCTCTCGAATGCCTCCGCTCTGGCGCGCTTTAACTTGTGATTCCTCTGCCCCTTGGGAATCGCGGTAACCAAGGTCAAAACGTCAACGGGAGTCAATAACTTCCCCCAATCCACCAGCTCCTCCGCCATCTCCAACTCCCCCAGAACAGCCACCAAATCAATAGCCGCCAGCCGCACCCGCCCTGACACGCTTTCCCAAATCTCCTTCAGCATGGGAAGCAAACTCCTCACCGCCCTGCCAATCTCCAAATACCCGGCTGGAAGATTCGCACTCACTCGGAACAGTTCCGCCGCCGCCGCATCCCCGCCATCGGGATCGCTCAAAATTTCACCAAATCTCTCCGGCGCTAGACACTCGGCACAAGCCTCCGCCAGCCGCTTGGCCCAATCGCCGTGCCTCGCATCGCGCGGCAAAGCGTAATACAAGGCTTTATGAGCCGGTTCGTCTTGGTGCGGCAGACCATACCCTCTCAGCCACCGAATCAGCGGCACAATCCGGTCCTCCACCGGGCGCGCCAGCACTGCTACAAATTCATCGTCGAAATTGGCAAATTCTTCCACATCGTCAGGCTCAATCGCGGCCTCTTCAGCCTCGTCACTGATATGCCCATTCTTCAAAACAGCCGGCAGTTCCAACCCTTGCAGTTTCAGCAGCCGGGCAATTTCAGCATCCGCGTGGAAACTATTCCGGTTCAACCCCGCCTCACTAAAAGCTCCCGATTCGCCAATCAGGCTGCCAAACTCTTCAAAGGAAACCTTCAGCCGCAGATCGAACGCCGCTGCCAGTTGCTTCAGCACCCGGATGCTATGCGCCCCATACTCCACGTCCTCCATTCGGCTGATTGCCGATTGCGTCGTGCTCGCTTTCCGCGCCAGATCCGACTGTTTCCAACCCCGCGCCAGGCGCAAGGCCGCAATCTGCAGAGCCAAAGACGTATCTAAGTAATCCTCCGCCCAGTTTCTGCGGTATTCTGCGTCGACAAATTCGCGCGCGAGTTCGCGCGCCTGTTCTTCATCACCATTCATGTCGTTCCCGTTTATGTCGTTCCTGCGTCCCGCTGGCCCAGTTGGCCGTGCTGCACCCGCCGCTTGGCCGGACTCGAAAGAATCTCGCTGCGCCGCCGAAGCGCCCTCTCCTCGGTCTCCTCCGGCAGCCGGTCGCCTTTCTCAATCGCCCCAAGCAGCAAGGTGTACTCCGCATGATTGTTCACCGGCCCCCGGCACAAATGGGGCCGCAGCATCACCGATGCGTTCACGCGCAGCTTCCATATGCTTTCTCGCACCGGGCCAGCCAGCAGATGCGTCGCCCTCGCCAACTCATGGCTTATTTGCGTCAAACGAAGCAGCTTCTGTTCCAACCGCGCCCGATCAGGCTTTTGCAGCGTCGCCGTCCAGTCCAGAATGTCGTTCTGGCCTTTCTCCGTTACAAAATCAAACAAGGAAAGCATATCATATCTCAAATTTGCGATTCAAGCGGAATTTGATCGGCATCTACCATCCAATTCTCGGGTATATCCCGAAGCGTAGCCTTCAGATACCCTAAATGATCGTTTCGCCTGCTCCGAATCGCCTTCATCTTCAGAAATTTTCGTGGATTCGTCATGCCCCATCGCCGCCCCGCCGCCGCAAAAAACTCGGGCCGCCAGCGAAACGGCGCGTGAATCCATTCCCGGCTGCACGAATACCCTGCCGCCGGCTCGCCGTCAGCCTCAACCAGGTTCAGAATGAACCCGCCATAACCCGCTTCGGTCTGCCCCGGAAGGGGAAAATGGAGCGGGTTCCTGCCGCTATCCAACTGCGTTGGCCGGTACAGCGGCGGCATGCCGTCCCGGGCGCCATACTTTAAAACCACAATCGCCTGCGGGTATTTGTGGTCTGCCTCACACCCGACAAACCGCAGCCATTCATCCGGCGACCTCGGATGCTGCTCCAGCACCTGGCGCAGCCGGCTCCACTCCGCCACCCAAACCGGTTTATAAGGTTCCCATTCTTCGTGGTACTTGGCCACTGCCCGAAACACCCGCTCCAGGAATTCATCCTGCTCGCTCGCGGACCGTTCCATCTGCTCTTTCAGCCAGGTGTCGCACGCAGGCGCCTCATTCGGCATAGCGCCGCGGAATTCCTGTCTCATCCTCTCCGTTTGCCACGAAAGGTTCAGCACCGTCCCGAATTCCGTCACCCCTCGCAACCACCGGCTGCCCGGCTCAATCTCATTTCCCCTATTCAGTTCAGAATCTAAAAAGGATCCCTCCACCTCCCATCCTTGCTCCCGGACAATCCGCTTCCTGTAACCGTCCAAGCTGTCAGCCAGGTTGCGAACAAACTTTTTCGCCACCAGTTCGTCAACCACCCCCTCAAAGTGACCCTGCCGCTCTGCCGAGACACGGCTGTCCCACTCCACATTCCGCGCCAAAAAACGTGGCCGCTCCGCATCTACCTTCGATTTGGAAATGAATCGACTGAGCGTCGAGCCGCATGGTCTCTCAAAAGCAGTCACCGGTAACCCTCGCGAGTGGAAATTGGAGATTAGGATACAACAAAATAGAGTCCCTAATCGAATCGCGAGAAAATCCCATCCGCTCGCTCATACCGAGTCACAAACGACGAAAAAAAGATGGAACATAGCTGTGGCCTGTGGCAAGCGCTCTGTGCGAAATGCTCTCCCGCAGTGTTAGACACGAGCGCTGATTCGGGCCATAAGCTACTAATGATAGATAGGGAGTGCGCCAATACCTGCGCCTACGATGCCGGAGCATTCTAAAACTGTCTTCCAATCCGCGCTCAATGAGGCGCGTAAACTCGTCGACCAAGCTCAAGCATCGGCATCAGCTTCGCTTTCCTTCAAGGGTCTCGCCATCCGGGAACTGCCTTCCAACTTGGTGGAGCTTAGCAATCTTACCCATCTCGACCTTGGCGGATGCCGAGAGCTGGTCAGTCTGCGACCGCTCGCCGCCCTCACCAGCCTCCAGTCGCTCAACTTGAGCGGCTGCTGGCAACTGGAGGATCTGCAACCGCTGGGCGCCCTCACCGGCCTGCAATCGCTCGACCTGCACCTATGCTGGCAACTGCAGGATCTGCAACCGCTGGCCGCCCTCACCAGCCTCCAATCGCTCGACCTTAGCGAGTGCTCGCACCTGCAGGACCTGCAACCGCTGAACGCCCTCACCAGCCTCCAGCTGCTCAACCTAAGTGATTGCCCGCAACTGCAGGATCTGCAACCGCTGGCCGCCTTCTCCAGCCTCCAATCGCTCAACCTAAGCTTTTGCTCGCAACTGCAGGATCTGCAACCGCTCACCGCCCTCACCAGCCTCCAATCGCTTAACCTGAGCCGCTGCGAGCAACTGCAGACTCTGCAAGCGCTGGCCAACCTCACCAGGCTCCAGTCGCTCGACCTGAGCGGCTGCCCGCAACTGCAGGATCTGCAACCGCTGGCCGCCCTCACCAGCCTCCATTCGCTCGACCTGAACGGTTGCTCGCAAATTCAGGACCTGCAGCCGCTCGCCGCCCTCACCAGCCTCCAGTCGCTCGACCTCAGCGAATGCTCGCAACTGCAGGATCTGCAACCGTTAGCCGACCGATCCCACCTCCAATCGCTCGCTCTGAGAGGTTGCGAGCAACTGCAGGACCTGCAACCGCTCGCCGCCCTCACCAGCATCCAATCACTCAACCTGAGCTATTGCTCGCAACTGCAGGACCTGCAGCCGCTGACAACCCTCACCAGCCTCCAATCACTCACCCTGAGAGACTGCCCGCAACTGGAGGATCTGCAACCGCTAGCCGCTCTCACCACCCTCCAATCGCTCGACCTGAGCAGTTGCCCGCAAGTACAGGATCTGCAACCGCTCGCCGCCCTCACCAGCCTCCAATCGCTCGACCTTCGCGGTTGCTCGCAACTGCCGGATCTGCAACCGCTCGCCGCCCTCACCAGCCTCCAATCGCTCAGCGTGAGCAACTCCGAGCAACTGCAGGATCTGCAAC